>JAGRHI010000052.1 GCA_020445045.1 Candidatus Competibacteraceae bacterium | reverse complement strand
GCCGCCCATTGGAACCCTGGAGGACAACAGGCATGAAAAAGTTACTCGGCATCATCGTGGTCGTGTTGATACTGGCGGTGGCGGGCTTCGTCGGCGCGGCCTACTGGTCGGGCCAACAGGCGGAACGCTGGTACCAGGATGCCTTGGCGCAAGGCACGAACAATCCCGACATCAAGCTCAGCACGGCCAGCTACCAGCGTGGCCTGTTCTCGTCGCAAATCGAAACCCGCGTCCAGTTCACGCTGCCGGAAGCGCACGATCCGAACCAGCCGGACCCCTCGTTCACGATCCGGCAGGAGGTGTATCACGGTCCGCTGCCGCTGGCGGGTCGGGGTGTGCCGGGAGTGCCGATGCAATGGGGCGGCGCGGTGGTGCGCGCCACGCTGGACCCGAATAGCAGCGCCTGGACTCGCGAACTGGCCAAGTGGTATGGCGACCAAGAGCCAATGGTGGCCATTTCCCGGGTCGGTTTCGACGGCGCCAGCGATACCTTCATCACCATGCCGCCGCTGAACCTCGAACAAGTAGGCGACGACCTGCAAAGCCTCAAGTTTTCCGGGCTGCAAGGCCAGTTTCAGGTGGCGCCCCATAACGCCGCGATTCAGGGCGGCATGAGCGCCGGCAGCCTGGAAGTCGTCGGCAAGCCGGTGGAAGCCGGCGCTGATCAACCAGTTGGGATCGGCCAGTTTGGCTTGCGCGATCTCACCCTGACGGTGAACCAGCGCAAGGGCGCTTTTGATCTGATGTTCGGTGAATCCAGCCTCAAGATCGGCGAACTGCGGGGCCAGGATCAACCGGCGAAAACGTCATTTGCGATCGACAACCTGAGCGTGACCGGCAACCTGAGCCAGACGAACCCACAACAGGTAGCTGGCGAGGTCGTGTTCAAGGCTGACAAGGTCACCGTGGATCAGCAAAGCGGCAGCGGCAGCGTGCGGCTGGCGTTAGGCAATCTGGATGGACCCACCGCCACCCAGATCGAACAGTGGCAGCAAAAAACCGCCGGCAAGTTCGACGATCCTCAGGCGCTCGACGAACTGCTGGAACTGATGAAGGCGTTGCTGCGCGGCAAACCGGAATTCGTGCTCGATACCCAGGCCACCCTGCCCCAGGGCGAGTGGCTGGGCAAGCTGACGCTGAATTTCCAGGACCCTGGCGCGATCAATCCGGCACAAGATCCGATGAGCTTGTTGGGCGCGCTGGAAAAGGGGCTGGCCGACATCACGGCGTCCAAGCCGCTGGTGGAAACCGTGCTGATCGATCAGGCGAAAAAGGACTTGCGGGCGCGGCTCAAGGAGCAGGATCGGGAAGCTGGCGAACAGGCCGTGCAAACCATGGCCGAGCAGCAGGTAGCACAGCAGCTTCAGGGATTGACGGCCGCCGGTTTCGTCCGACTGGAAGGCGATCGCTACCAAACCACCGCGCGGTTCGAGGGTGGCAAGTTGTTCGTGAACGATCGGGAAATTCCGCTGGCGCCGCCGATGGACCAGGAGAGTTCCGATGGCCTGGAAACGATGCCGCTGATACCGGATGATGGCGGCGAGGCGGAAGAGATGCCGCCGGCGCCGGGCAGTGACGCCGAAAAACCGTCCCAGGAAACACCGACCCCGCAATGAGCGGCGGCGGTCATGATCGGCATTGACGCGGAGTTGCGGCGCCTGCCGCCTGGGCTGCGACCCGAAGTGGGCCAGTACTGGGAGGCATTCGCCGCCGCCGCCCGCGTCACGAGTCTGGAGCCGCCCACCGAGGCGCTGTTGCGGCAATTGGTCCCGGTCTGGGCAGGTAGCGAGTTCGTCGCCCGCGCCTGCATCCGCGAGCCGGCGTTGCTGGCGGAGTTGTGGGCCGGCGGCGAGCTGGCGCGGGTCCAGGCGCCGGGCGAGTGCCGGGCACGGTTGGAACGGCAGTTGGCGGAGGTGGTCGACGAGACTCAACTCGGGGTTTTGTTGCGCCGGTTCCGCCGCCGGGAAATGATCCGCATCGCCTGGCGCGATCTGGCCGGACTGGCGAACTTGGCGGAAACGTTGGGCGATTTGTCCGATTTGGCGGAGGCGGCGGTCGATGCCGCGCTGGAGCGCTTGCACGCCTGGCAAGGCCGGCGTTTCGGCCTGCCGCGCGACACCGACGGCCAGGCGCAGCGCCTGGTGGTGTTGGGCATGGGCAAGTTGGGCGGGCGCGAGCTCAACTTCTCCTCGGACATCGACCTGATCTTCACGTTTCCGCGACAAGGTCAGACCGATGGCGCGCGGGCCGTCGCCAACGAAGAATTTTTCCGCCGACTCGGGCAGCGGTTGATCAAGGTGCTGGCCGAGCCGACCGCCGACGGCTTCGTGTTCCGGGTCGACATGCGTCTACGGCCGTTCGGCGATTCGGGACCGCTGGCGATTTCCTTCGCCGCTTTCGAGGACTATTACCAGAATCACGGTCGCGACTGGGAGCGTTACGCCATGATCAAGGCCCGGGTGATCGCCGGCGACCGGGACGCTGGCGAGCGCTTGCTGGCCGGGTTGCGGCCGTTCGTTTATCGCCGCTATCTCGATTACGGCGCGTTCGAAGCACTGCGTGGCATGAAGGCGCTGATCGCCCAGGAAGTCGAGCGCAAGGGCATGCAACGCAACATCAAGCTGGGACCGGGCGGCATCCGCGAAATCGAATTCATCGGCCAGGTTTTTCAACTGATCTACGGTGGCCGCGACCCGATGCTGCGGGAACGCGGCATCCTGGCGGTATTGGACCATCTGGCCGCCAGTGGCCGGTTACCGGCGGCGGCGGTGACCGACCTCAAGCAGGCCTATGCCTTCCTGCGTCGAGTCGAGAACCGGCTGCAAGCTTGGGCCGACCGACAAACCCACGATCTGCCGAATGACGAGCTGGCCCAACTGCGGCTGGCCTACGCGATGGGCCAGCCCGACTGGGAGGCGTTCGCCGGCGAGCTGGCGCGGCACGTTCGGGCGGTGAGCCAGCAGTTCGCGCAGGTCTTCGGCGACGCGGCGACCGATGCCGGAACCCCCCAGGAAAGATTGGCGGTTCTGTGGGGGGACGAGCCCGGCGAGGAAGGCGCGCTTCAGGTGTTGGCCGAGCACGGTTTCGAAGACCCGGCATTGGCCTGGAATCGGCTGCGGGCGCTGAAAACTGGGTTCAGCTACCGGGCGATGAGCCCGCGCGGGCGTGAACGCTTGGACGTGTTGGTGCCCCGGGTGCTGGAAGCCGCCGCCGCCGGGCCGCGGCCAGCGGCGACGCTGGAGCGCGTGTTCAATCTGCTGGAAGCGGTGGCCCGCCGCTCGGTGTACTTGGCGCTGTTGGCCGAGCATCCGCAAGCGCTGGCGCAGTTGATCAAGCTGTGCGCCGCCAGCAGTTGGATCGCCACTCATCTGACCCGCTATCCGCTGCTGCTCGACGACCTGCTCAACCCCGCCACGCTCTATGCGCCGCTGGATCGCCGGCAGTTGGTGTCGGAACTGGATCAGCAACTGGCGCGCGTGCCGGCGGGCGACGCCGAAGAGCTGCTGAACGCCTTGCGCTATTTCAAGCAGGGCAACGTGTTGCGGGTCGCCGCCGCCGACGTCAGCGGCGCGATGCCCTTGATGATCGTCAGCGACCATCTGACCGAAATCGCCGAAGTCCTGCTGCGCAAGGTGCTGGAACTGGCTTGGGCCGATCTGCTGCCCCGGTTCGGCTCGCCCGAGTGCGTGGTGGATGGGGTGAAGCGAGAGGCGCGCTTCGCCATCCTCGCCTACGGCAAGCTGGGCGGCATCGAATTGAATTACGGTTCCGACCTGGATCTGGTGTTCCTGCACGACAGCATCGGCGGCCAACAAGTGACTGCTGGTCCGCGCCAGATCGATAACGCCGCCTTTTTCGCCAAGCTGGTGCAGCGGATCATTTCCCTGCTCAATACCCGCACCGGGGCCGGCGATCTGTACGAGGTGGACACCCGGTTGCGGCCCAGCGGTCGCGCCGGTCTGCTGGTCAGCTCCTTCGAGGCTTTCGCTGAATACCAGCAACACCAGGCCTGGACCTGGGAACATCAGGCGCTGGCGCGGACGCGAGCGGTGGCGGGACCGGCGGCGCTGACCGAGCGGTTTCAAGCCATCCGCCAGGCGGTTTTGGGGCGCGAGCGCGATCTTGCGGTGCTACGCCAGGAGGTTCGCGACATGCGCGAGCGGATGCGCGCCGAACTGGACGCCAGCACCGCCGAGACCTTCGACCTCAAGCAGGGCCGGGGTGGTATCGCCGACATCGAATTTATGGTGCAATATAAAATCTTGGCGAACGCCCACCGTTACCCGGATCTGCTGATCTACACCGACAATATCCGGCAGACCGACGGGCTGGAGCGATTTGGCATCCTGTCCATCGCCGACGCCGCCCGGTTGCGCAACGCCTATCGAAGCCTGCGCCGGCGCATTCACTTACTCAAGCTGCAAGAACAGCCCGCCCGCATCCCGGCCGACGAGGCGCGGGAGGTTCGTGAGGGCGTGAGCCGCATCTGGCGGCGGCTGATGGAAAGCGATTGAAGCGCCGGGCGTGGAGCGATGCATTCGGGCAACGCGCGCAACGCGCGCAAGCCGCCTTGTTTTGGAGAATCGAACGATGACGATGGCCGACCGTGATGGTCTGATCTGGTACGACGGCGAACTGGTGCCCTGGCGCGAGGCCAACACCCATGTATTGACCCATACCCTGCACTACGGCATGGGTGTGTTCGAAGGGGTTCGGGCCTATGCCACCCATCGGGGCGCCGCGATTTTCCGCTTGCAGGCCCATACCGACCGATTGTTTCGTTCCGCCCATATCCTGGGCATGCCGTTGCCGTACAGCAAAGCGGAAATCAACGATGCCTGCCGGCAGGCGGTGCGCGCCAACAATCTGGCCA
>JAGRHI010000368.1:353-3231 GCA_020445045.1 Candidatus Competibacteraceae bacterium | reverse complement strand
GCGATGGCGCTGATGTCCTTGTTGCCCACCCCTTCCGGACCCATGAACCCGGCGTCGAAACCCTGTTCCCGGCACTGGCGGAGAATCAGGCCGAGTTCGGGATGGTAGCCGCCGTAATACACGAAATCGACGTTTTCGCTCTTCATCTTGGTGCAGAGCGCGGAAAAATCGGTTTGCCCCTTGCTGACGCCTTCGAACAGGGCCACCTTGAGCCCCTTGGCTTCGACGGTTTTCTTGACTTCCTCGGCAATCCCTTGGCCGTACTGCTGTTTGTCGTGAAGGATCGCCATGTGCTTGGGTTTGATTCGGTCGGCGATGTAGTTACCGGCGCTCGGGCCTTGCTGATCGTCGGTGCCGATGGTGCGGAACACCATGGTGTAGCCCTGCTGGGTAATGGCGGGATTGGTGGCCGCCGGAGTGATCATCAAGATACCTTCATCTTCGTATAGCTTGGAAGCCGGCTGGGTCGAGCCGGAGCACAGGTGGCCGACCACGTACTTGATCTTCTGATTGATGATCTGGTTGGCGACGGCGACTGCTTGCTTGGGCTCGCAGACATCATCCATCAGCACCGCTTCCAGTTTCTTGCCGTCGACACCGCCCTTGGCGTTGATCTGTTCGACCGCCATCTGGGCACCAATCATCTGCATGTCGCCATACTGTTTGACCGGGCCGGTGATCGCGCCAGCCACGGCGATCTTAATGGTGTCCTCGGCGTGCGCCAGTCCGCCCAAAACCAGAACGACCGCGCCGGCGGCGGCATTGAGAACATGACGGCTGAAGGTGTTCATCAAGCGACTCCTCTCCTCGTGATGATGGCTGCACTATGGGTTCGATCGCATCCGCCACGAACAACGGGCGTTTGTATTTAACCATTAAAGAATTAACTAAATTCCCAGAGAGAACAAGCCGACTTGGAAAAATCGACGCCGGGAACGGCGAAAAAATACCGGGGCATCCAGCGCGAGCTGGCATCACTCCCGCAAAATATCCAGAATCGCCCGGGCGGCGTTCGACAAGGTGCGGCCCGTGTGCCGCGCCACCCCCAAGGCGCGTTCCAGCCGCAGCCCGTCCACGTTCAGTTCGACCAGATCCGCATCGCGCATGGTGCGTGGCAGTATGCTCCAACCCAGCCCAACCGCCACCATCATTTTTATGGTTTCCAGATAGTTGGTGGAAAACGCCACCAGCGGCGTCACCCCCAGCCGCGCCAGACCCTCCTCGATGATCCGCCGGGTGAAGGTCGCCTCGCTCGGCAGGATGGCGGGGTATTGGCTCAAGCTTTCCGGCGTGACGGTAGCCGGTTCGGCCAGCGGGTGCGCGGGCGAAGCGATCACAATCAACGGGTCCGGCCAAAGCGGCAGTGCTTCCAGCGGCGGTTCGAGCCGTGGCGGCAGGGTAATGACCGCCAGATCCACCTCGCCGCGCAGCACCGCCGCGCCGGCCAGCTCCGAATCCATGAACCGCATGTCCAGACGCACTTGCGGATAGCGGCTGGAAAAGATCCGTAAGACCGGTGGCAGGCGATGCAGACCGATGTGATGGCTGGTGGCGAGCGCCAGCGGCCCAGTGACGATCCCCGACAGGTTGCGCAGCGCCCGTCCGGTATCGTCCAGCTCGGCCAGGATGCGCAGCGCCCGCGGCAGCAGCACGCCACCGGCTTCGGTCAACCGCACCACCCGACCCAATCGGTCGAACAGCCGCGTATCCAATTCCGCTTCCAGCGCCGCCAACCGCTTGCTGACGGCCGGCTGCGTCAAATGCAACCGCTCGGCGGCCAGCGAGAAGGACCCGCTGTCGGCGATGGTGACGAACGCTTGCAAGCCGGCGATATCCATGGCAATGAGTGCTGTTTTGGCGGTCACGATTGATTCTATTATTTTATATGAATTATGAAAAATATGAATTTGTGTTATCCATTGATGCGTCTTAAGCTGAACGATATCTTGAGGCGGGAGGTAAGGCATGGCCGGCAAGACTCTTTATGACAAGCTCTGGGACACTCACTTGGTGCGGACCGATGCCGACGGTACGGCGCTGCTCTACATCGATCGCCATCTGGTGCACGAGGTCACTTCGCCGCAGGCGTTCGAGGGCCTGCAACTGGCCGGCCGCCGGCCGTGGCGCCTGGAATCGATGGTGGCCATGCCCGATCACAACACGCCGACCGATCCCGGCTTTACCGCCATCGCCGATCCGGTGTCCCGCTTGCAGGTCGAAACCCTGGACGCCAACGCCCGGTCGCACGGCCTGCGCTACTTTCCCATCGGCGACGTCCGCCGCGGCATCGTGCACGTGGTCGGGCCGGAACAAGGCGCCACCTTGCCGGGCATGACCGTGGTCTGCGGCGACTCGCATACTTCGACCCACGGCGCGTTCGGCGCGCTGGCCTTCGGCATCGGCACCTCCGAGGTCGAGCACGTGATGGCCACCCAGTGCCTGATTCAGAAAAAATCCAGGACGATGTTGGTGCGGGTGGACGGCCGGACCCGGCCGGGGGTGACCGCCAAGGATATCGTGTTGGCGATCATCGGCCGAATCGGCACCGCCGGCGGCACCGGTTATGCCATCGAATTCGGCGGCGACGCCATCCGGGCGCTGAGCATGGAGGGACGGATGACGGTCTGCAACATGGCCATCGAGGCCGGGGCCCGCGCCGGCATGATCGCGGTGGACGAGACCACCCTCGCCTACGTCAAGGATCGGCCGTTCGCGCCGCAAGGCGAATGGTGGGACCGGGCGGTCACGGCCTGGCGCGAGCTGCACAGCGCTCCCAACGCCGAATTCGACCAGGTGGTGACACTGGACGCGGCGACGATCCCGCCGCAAGTGACCTGGGGAACCTCGCCGGAAATGGTGGCGGCGGTGGGGGGACGCA
>JAGRHI010000368.1:0-230 GCA_020445045.1 Candidatus Competibacteraceae bacterium | reverse complement strand
TGCACCAACGGCCGCATCGAGGACCTGCGCGCGGCGGCGGCGGTGATCAAGGGCCGCAAGGTCGCGCCGAGCATCAAACAGGCGCTGGTGGTGCCGGGTTCCGGCCTGGTGAAACAGCAGGCCGAGGCCGAGGGACTGGATCGGGTGTTCACCGCCGCTGGCTTCGAGTGGCGCGAGCCGGGCTGTTCGATGTGTCTGGCGATGAACGCCGATCGCTTGCTGCCCGGCGA
>JAGRHI010000367.1:623-2952 GCA_020445045.1 Candidatus Competibacteraceae bacterium | reverse complement strand
GGACATAGGCGTCCGGCAGCAATTGCTTCATATTGGGCACCTTTACGTGCTGGAACAGTTGCGCCTGCAAGTGAAACCAAGCCAGAAACGGCACGATCTTGTACAACAGGCCGTTGATCACGGCGACCGCAAAGCCAAAGATCGACAGGATTCCCAACAGCACCTCGACTTGCGGGGCTTGTGCCAGCGCGGGGACCCACGGTGTCGTCAGCCACAGCAGCGCGCTCGCCAGCAGACTGGCCATGCTGGCGCGCCAGAAATTCAGCGTGGGATCGCCGATCTTGCGGCGGCGCCGGGTCAACAACCACAGCGTCGCGCCGGCAACCAGCACGGCGCCCACCGCCAACGCCGCGCCCGTCCAGCTCGCCGCCACCCGCCAGCCGACCAGCACCCACGTCGACCACGCCGCCAGCAGCGCGGCCAACAGCGGCGCGAATCCCCGACTCAGCCAAGTGGGGTAGGGCGGGGTGATCTGGAACATCGGCACCACCTGATAGGCGACCCCCGCCACCAACAACACAGTCCAGCCCACCAGGCCCCAAGCGGCATGCAGTTGCGTCAGTTCAAACACCGGCAATCGCCATCCCCAGGCGAAGAAACCGCTCAGCAACACGCCGAGCACGACCGTGACCAGCAGAGCGCCCAGGGCGCAACGCAGGGCGATGACCGTGCTTCCGACCACCGGCGCGCGCCACAGGGCGAGATGGATCGCCAGCAAGGCGACGCCAAAACCCAGCCCGAGCAAGCCGGCGGCACCCTGGAACCAAATGGGTCCGCCACCGAGAAACGCGGTGGCCAGCGCCAGCGCGCCCAGGGTCAGCGGCATGTGAATCAGCGCCGCCGTCAATCGCGGGCGAGGCACCACCACGCCGACCACCACCGGCAGGATTTGCAGCAGCGCGCCCAGCATGACCTGCGCCATGAAACCCAGGGTCAACAGATGGGTCAGGGCAAGGGCGGCGGGTAGCCAACGACTGGCGAACAGGTCCGGACCTTGCCACAGCAGCAGTCCGGCGGCCAGCAGCAGAAACGGCGGCGCGGTCAGGAAAAACCGTAGCGGTACGTTGAAGGGCGGCGCCTGTTCCAGCGAAAGCCCGGCCGTCATCATGGTGGTGAAATCAGAATTTCGAAATGGCCGTCGGCGCGGGCCTCGACCGTGTAGGCGTAACGGTGGCGGCTCAGAATGTCGTAGAGCGGATACGGCTGGCGGTGAATCAGAAACCGCACTTTTTGTCCGGGCTGAAGCTGGTCCAAGGCGGCTAAAACCCGTTCCAGTGGTTCTGGATGCTCCAAGCCTCGCCCATCGACCACGATTTCGGGTGCGCTCATGTCGGCTGGCCCAACGGAAGATCTCGCATGTCCCGGATCACCGATCCGGCGGCGGCACTCAGCGCTCGGTCGCACATCGGGTACAGCATCTGCTCTTCCTTGATGTTGTGCTGCTGCATCAGGATCAGCAGGGTCTCCGACTGACCCAGCAAATCGTCCAGATCACCGCCGGCCAGCGCCTGTGCCATCTCGGCCAGCGCTTGCCGCATTTGCTGGTGTTCCAACCGCATCACCTGCGTCGGTCCCATGGTGTTGCCGGTGGCCTGTTCGAAGGCGGGAAACAGCACCGCCTCTTCTTTTTGAAAGTGATGTTCCATGGCCGCCTGAAACTGCTGGAAGCGCTGGCGACAACCGGCCAGATCGCCGGTTTGGGCCGCCTCTTCGACGGTGGCGAAACTTTCGTCGCAACAATGGTGTTCGTCGGCGAGAAACTGGGTGATGACAGCCATGATTCCAATCCTGCACGCAATGAAATTGCTCTCGATTATGCGAGGGCCGGATGGGGAATTCCTTGACCGGGATCAAGGAAAGCGAGCCGCGATTTTCGGAACATGACACGGGTTCCCGCCCGATGCGGATTCCGGGGGGACGGCTCGCATCATCGCCGAATAGAGGTTCTCATGAGCGCATTCTTCACCAAGTCCATGGCGCGAAACGTTTTCTACGGCGGCACGCTGTTTTCGGTGCTGCTGTTTCTCGCCCTCACCTTTCACACCAACCAACGCATCCCGCAGCGGATTCCCACCGAAACCCCGTCGCCGGCGGTCGCGCGCGGCAAGCATCTCTGGGAAACCCGTAATTGCGTCGGCTGCCACACCATCCTGGGCGAAGGCGCCTACTTCGCGCCGGAACTGGGCAACGTCTACAAACGTCGTGGTCCGGCCTTCATCAAGGTCTGGATTCAAGCGCAACCGACTCAGGTGCCGGGCCGTCGGCAGATGCCGCAGTTCCATTTCACCGAGCAGCAATTGGATGACCTGGTGGCCTTCCTGAAATGGAC
>JAGRHI010000367.1:0-614 GCA_020445045.1 Candidatus Competibacteraceae bacterium | reverse complement strand
TCGGAAATCGACACCGAAAACTGGCCGCCCAATATCGAAGGCTGATCCACCGTCCCGGCATCCAGAGCGAGGAAGAGCATCATGCAGTTGCACTATCAATCCCAAGCGGTGGCCAAACCCTATTTCATCGCCGCCATCGCCCTGTTCGTGGGGCAAATCCTGTTCGGCCTGATTCTGGGCCTGCAATACGTGATCGGCGATTTTCTGTTTCCGGCGATTCCGTTCAACGTCGCCCGCATGGTTCACACCAATTTGCTGATTGTCTGGCTGTTGTTCGGCTTCATGGGCGCGGCCTATTACCTGGTGCCGGAGGAAACCGAAACCGAATTGCACAGCCCGCTACTGGCGCATGTGCTGTTCTGGGTCTTCCTGATCGCCGGCGCGCTGACCGTGGTCGGCTATCTAACGGTGCCCTACGCCACGCTGGCGGAGATGACCGGCAACGACATCCTGCAAACCATGGGTCGCGAATTTCTGGAGCAACCGTTGCCGACCAAGCTGGGCATCGTGGTGGTGGCGCTGGCCTTTCTGTACAACATCGGCATGACCATCCTCAAGGGCCGCAAGACCGCGATCAGCATGATTCTGTTGATGGGCCTGGTCGGCCTGGCGGT
>JAGRHI010000366.1 GCA_020445045.1 Candidatus Competibacteraceae bacterium | reverse complement strand
CTCGAAACGGGCTGGCCTGATGGATGCCTTGCGCGAACTCCTCCTTGCCGGTTCCGGTCTCGCCCAGCAGCAGCACGGGCACGCGGGAACGAGCCAGGTGGCTCGCCTTGCGGACGGCTTCCAACAGGCCGCCATGACCGGTAATGATTCTGGCAAAGCTTGCCGACATTGCCGAAGGAGGACCGTTTTCCTCTCCATTTGCTGGAAATCGCGACAGTTCGGTCCCTCTGGCCCGCGCGCGGCCAAGACCCGGCATCGGTATGATCAGCAGGGTTCCCAGGCGCTCGCCGTGCCTGACCGCTGGCACCAGCCATTCTGGACGCAACCAGGGCGGATAGGCCTGTCGCTCACTGTCGAGCGCGAGCGCCGGGATCCGCCGTGGCGCGGCCAGATCGAGATCGGCGCCAAGGGCGACGAGTGCCGCCTGCCCGTTTTCGTTGGCCTTGATGGGATAGCCACGATGGTCGAATAGAACCACGCCATCGGTGCCCCCCGACCAGCGCGGCAAGGCAACTTCCAATAGCTGATAGCGCCGCTCCATCTCGCGAATGGTCAATCGGCTCTCGATCCGGCTGGCCGCCGTCACGACCAGGGCCATGCTCTGGCGGTTGTAGCTTTCCGAAAGCCCGGACACATCGATCACACCCAAGATCTCGCCATCGTGGGGATGACGAATGACATTGGCGGAACAGGTCCAGCGTTTGATACCCGCGCAGTAATGTTCGGCGGAGTGAATTTGCACGGCGTGACCGACGGCAAGCGCGGTGCCAATAGCATTCGTGCCACAAATACCCTCGCTCCAGACCACGCCAGGCAACAAATGAATGTCTTCGGCAAAACCCAGGGTGCGGCTATCGCCCTCCATGGTGAGAATGGTGGGATTGGTGTCGGCGAGCGCCATGATGGCGCCGGTCTCCGCGAGAAAATCCCGCGCGCAGGCCATGATCGGCGCGGCGGCTTCAAAGAGTTCGCGATGCTGACCCTTGAGCGACTCCAGCTTGGAGTTGCACACTGGCGACGGACCGCTGCGTTTTTCGGGATCGACGTGGTGTGCTCGGCAGCGTTGCCACGAACCTTCGACGATCCCGCGCAAGGCGTCGGAGGGCTGCCCACCGCCCGCGAGAAATCGTTCCCATGCCGTCATGATCGCCGCATCGTTCCCAGGATCGGCAAACACCTGCCTCTTGGCATTATGCGTCATCTCCATTCTCCTCCTCGGTAGTTGCAACAGGCGTATCGCTGTCATCGCGAAGGGGGATTGATTCCCGATTCATTCCGCCATGTTGGCTTTGTCTAATCTTCAGCGTTTCCGGCATCTCCCAATGCATGAAATGGATCGCGTTTTCGTATCTTGAAATGTAGCAAAGATAATGCCATAAAAATATAAACTATATCATTACTGATGAAATTTGGTTCGATTATGTGAAAATTTCAACATGGAAATCGGCGTGATTCGCATCAGCGAATCCGCGGGACGATCCGAATGAGGAAACAAAATAGAGAGAGGGATTTTGCTTGATCGAAGGCGCCATAGCGGGGGACAAAATACGAAGCATCCGGTTTTCGGACGATCAAACGTTTTCGACCGTTCGAAAACCGGACGCTTTGGATCGCGCCTGTTTTCGCCAAAAGTCGATCCGACATTCCCGGCGAACTACTCGCGGATGGTGACGCGGCTCGCCGGAAGCGGACGGTCAGCGCGGTTTGATCGCCACTTTGAGCACGCCGTCGCGCTGATTGGCGAACAGATCGTAAGCGGCCACAATGTCGTCGAGCTTGTAGGAATGGGTGACCAGCGCACCGAAGTCGGCGCGGCCGGAAGCCACCACGTTCAATAGCCGCCGCATTCGTTCCTTGCCGCCTGGACACAGCGAAGTCACGATCTTGTTATCGCCGAGACCGGCATGAAAGGCGTCGAGCGGAATCTTCAGGTCGCTCGAATAGACGCCGAGGCTGGATAAGGTACCGCCGGGCTTCAACACGCGCAGGGCCGTTTCAAAGGTTATTTGCGTGCCCAGCGCCTCGATCGACGCATCCACGCCGCGTCCCCCGGTCATTTTCATGATCTCGCCGACGACATCGACTTGGCGGAAATTCAAGGTGATGTCCGCGCCCATGTTGCGTGAGATCCGCAAGCGGTCGTCGATACCGTCGACGGCGATGATCGTGCTCGCCCCGCGCAGCTTGGCGCCGGCGGTGGCGCATAGACCGATGGGGCCTTGAGCAAACACGACCACGGTATCGCCAATGCGAATGTTGGCGGCTTCCGCGCCGGCAAAGCCCGTGGACATGATGTCGGGACACATCAAGACCTGCTCGTCGGTGAGGCCGTCCGGCACCGGCGCGAGATTGGCTTGAGCATCGGGCACTCGCACATACTCGGCCTGAGCACCATCCAGGGTATTGCCAAAGCGCCATCCTCCCATCGGTTTGTAGCCATGGCCGTGGCCACCGCCATCCTGGGAAGGAACGCCATCCTGGCATCCATAGGAGGTAAAACTCGGACAAATGGCGCCGGCGATCACACGCTGACCTTCGGCATAGCCTTGCACGTTGGCGCCGAGTTTTTCGATCACGCCCACCGGCTCGTGGCCGATGGTCAGGCCGGGTTTTACCGGATACTCACCTTTCAGAATATGGACATCGGTGCCGCAAATGGTGGTGGTGGTAATACGGATCAACGCATCGTTGGGACCGATCTCGGGAATCGGCTTATCGGTCAACTCGATACGGCCAGGGGCAACGAACACGGTTGCTTTCATCATAGCGGTCATGGTGTTTCCTTTTGGGTCTGTTCGTAAGACTTGAATTGCGGGAAAACATGAGGGGAAATTCACCATCCGACAGAACCGGCGCAAGCGTAAAGTGGAGCGCTTTTGCCTCACTCCCAGAATTTTGGTTTCCGTTTTTCCTGGAACGCTTGCACGCCTTCCTGGGATTCCTCGGTGCCGTAGAACAGGCTGACGGCCTTGAGGCCCAATGAGGAAATCCCGGCGATGTGGGCGGTATCGGCATTGAACGAGCGTTTCGCCAACTCCAGCGCGGTCGGGCTTTTCTCCAGAATTTCCGCGCACCAGTGCTCGACTTCGGCATCCAGTTCGTCATCGGGAACGGCCTTGTTCGCCAAGCCCATTTGCACCGCTTCGGCGGCGGTGTACTGGCGGCACAGGTACCACACTTCCCGCGCCCGCTTCTCGCCGATCACCCGCGCCATGTAGGCGGTGCCGAAACCGGGATCGACCGAACCGACCTTGGGGCCGACTTGGCCAAACCGGGCCGATTCGGCGGCCAAGGTCAAATCGCACAGCAGCGCCAGGACGTGGCCACCGCCGATGGCGTAACCACGCACCTTGGCGATCACCGGTTTGGGCACGTCGCGAATCACGCTTTGCAGTTCCTCCAACGGCAGACCAATCACTCCCCGGCCGTCGTAATGGCCGGCGTGCGCCGATTGATCGCCGCCGGTGCAAAAAGCCTTTTCACCCGCCCCGGTCAAAACGATGACGCCCACTTTTTTATTCCAACCCGCCTTCAGAAAGGCATCGATCATTTCCTCGCAGGTTTGGGCGCGAAAGGCGTTGTACTTGTCGGGACGGTTGATGGTGATGGTGGCGATCCCATTCTTGATCTCGTACAGAATGTCCTCGTAAGCGGCCGTCATGATGGTTCCTCAATGATTGAAAGACGTTTGCCCGACCCAAGGGCGATTTTGGTTAGTGACCTATTGACAATATCCTCGGAATTTTCAAATAACGATTTCATTCTCGCAATTCATGGCGATTGGCGAACAACACAAGCGCTTCCGGGTTGGCGAGCGCCTCGATATTCTGGACCGGTTGACCGTGGACGATGTTGCGCACGGCCAGTTCGACGATCTTGCCGCTCTTGGTGCGGGGGATCTCGGCAACCTGTAACACCTTCGCCGGCACATGGCGCGGGGTGGTGTTGTCCCGAATCGTCCGCTTGATCGTGACGATCAAGCTGTCATCGAGTTCGATGCCGTCCTGAAGCCGCACGAACAGGATGACGCGCACATCGCCTCGCCAGTCTTGCCCGATCACGATCGATTCGATCACTTCCGGCAGCTTCTCGACCTGCCGATAGATCTCAGCGGTACCGATGCGGACGCCGCCCGGATTGAGGGTGGCATCCGAACGGCCATGAATCATCAGGCCGTCGTGCGCGGTCACTTCGCAAAAATCGCCGTGGCACCAGATACCGGGAAAACGCTCGAAGTAAGCCGCTTGGTATTTCTTGCCGTCGGGATCGTTCAAGAAACCGATCGGCATGGATGGAAACGGGCGTGTGCAGACCAATTCGCCCTTGCTTTCCCGAATCGGGCGGCCTTCATCGTCCCAGACATCGACCGCCAGACCCAGCCCCTTGCATTGAATCTCGCCACGCCAGACCGGCAAGTTTGGATTCCCGAGCACGAAGCAGCCCATGATGTCGGTGCCGCCGGAAATCGAGGAAAGCTGCAAATCCGACTTGATGGCGGCGTACACGAAGTCGAAGCGTTCGGCGACCAGCGGGCTACCCGTGGAGGTGAGGACCCGCAAGTGACGCAAATCATAGGCCGCCCTCGGTTTGATCTCGCTTTTTTCCAGGGCATCGAGATATTTGGCCGAGGTGCCGAAATGGGTCATGCGCTCGGCTTGGGCGTAGTCCCAGAGAATCCGGCCGCGTTCGACAAAGGGACTGCCGTCGTACAGCAGCAGGGTCGCGCCGGACGCCAGCCCGGACGCCAACCAGTTCCACATCATCCAGCCGCAGGTGGAACGGGTTTCCGTCGTACAAAACCAGGGTAGCTCCGGTTGCCAGCCCGCTTACAAACCAGTTCCA
>JAGRHI010000051.1 GCA_020445045.1 Candidatus Competibacteraceae bacterium | reverse complement strand
GACCCGGACATCATCATGGTGGGTGAGATTCGCGACCTGGAAACCGCCGAAATCGCCATCAAGGCCGCGCAAACCGGCCACATGGTGCTTTCGACCCTCCACACCAACAGCGCGCCGCAGACTCTCACTCGGCTCATGAACATGGGTGTCGCGCCCTACAACATCGCCTCCAGCGTGACCCTGATCATTGCCCAGCGGCTGGCGCGCCGGCTGTGTCAGCATTGCAAGGAAGAAATCAAGATTCCATCCGAGGAACTGATCAATCAGGGCTTTCGCGAGCAAGAATTGAACGAGCTGACGATCTACAAGGCCGCTGGTTGCGATCAGTGCAATCACGGTTACAAGGGCCGGGTCGGAATTTACGAGGTGATGCCGATTTCCGAGGAAACCGGCCGGATCATCATGGAGAGCGGCAACGCCCTACAGATCGCCGAACAGGCGCGCCGGGAAGGCATCAACGACTTACGCCGATCGGGTCTAAACAAGGTCCGCGACGGCCTGACTAGCCTCGAAGAAATCAACCGAGTAACGACGGAATAACGGTGTGGCCAAACAACCAACGCTGGCGAAAGCCAAGAAAAAAGATGAAGAGTTGACTTTCAAATGGGAAGGCACCGACAAACGTGGCACCCGGGTCAAGGGCGAGCTACGGGGTGTCCACCAGAACCTGATCAAGGCCGAACTGCGCCGGCAGGGGATCATTCCGCTGAGCGTCAGGAAAAAGCCCAAACCACTGTTCACCGTCGGCGACAATGTCGTTCCCAAGGACATCATGCTGTTCACTCGCCAACTCTGCACCATGCTGAGTTCCGGCATCGCCGTGGTGCAAGCCCTGGATATGGTCGGGCACAGCAGCAAGAAGACCAAAGTCAAGGAACTCATCCTGGACATCAAGGCCAATGTGGAAAGCGGCACCGCGCTTTCCAAGGCGTTCGCCAAGCATCATCTGTACTTCAACGACCTGTATTGCAGCCTGGTGCATGCCGGTGAGGAAGCCGGCGTGCTCGAGGTGCTGCTCGACAAGATCGCGACCTATCTGGAAAAATCCGAGGCGCTGAAGGCCAAGGTCAAGAAAGCGCTGACCTATCCAGCGATCGTTTTGTTGTTCGCCTTCGTCGTCACCGCCATTCTGCTGATCTTCGTCATTCCGACCTTCGAGGATCTGTTCAAGGGTTTCGGCGCGGAGCTACCCGCCTTGACTCGATTCGTCATCGATGTTTCCAACGTATTTCAAGAATACTGGTACCTCATCCTGGGGGCGCCAGTCGTGGCCGTGGTCGGCTTTCTGGAAGCGCGCAAGCGCTCGCGCACCTTCTACCAATGGCTGGACCGCATGGTGCTGCAAATGCCGCTGATCGGTGACCTAGTCGCCACCTCGGCCAATGCCCGCTTCGCCCGTACCTTGTCCACCCTGTTCAGCGGCGGCGTGCCGCTGGTGGACGCCATGTTCAGCGTGGCCGGCGCCACCGGCAACTACGTCTACGAAAAAGCGGTGCTGAACATGCGCGAAGCGGTCTCCATCGGTCAGCAGCTGAACTTCGCCATGCGCCAGAGTAGCCTGTTTCCCGACATGGTGGTCCAGATGGTGGCCATCGGCGAGGAAGCCGGTTCGCTAGGCGACATGCTGGCCAAGGTCGCCGATTTCTACGAAGCGGAAGTCGACCAGAAGGTCGATACCCTGACCACCATGATCGAACCGCTGCTGATGGCCTTCCTGGCCGGTGTGGTCGGCACGCTGGTGATCGCCATGTACTTGCCGATCTTCAAGCTGGCCTCGGCGGTCTGACGGCGCCCCGCGATGGCCTTGCTGGAGTTGCTGGCCGGTTCGCCCGCGCTGTTCGTCATCCTGACCGTGCTGCTCGGCCTGATGATCGGCAGCTTTCTCAACGTGGTCATTTACCGCCTACCACTCATGATGCAGCGAGAGTGGCGGGCCCAATGCGCGGAACTGCTCGACCAGCCAACCCAGGACGACACGCCCCGGCTGAGCCTGTGGGGACCGCGCTCGCAGTGTCCGCACTGCCATCACCTGATCGGCGCCATGGAGAATATCCCGCTGTTGAGCTACATCCGGCAGCGCGGTCGCTGTGCCCACTGCGGCGTTGCGATCGGCGCCCAGTATCCGCTGGTGGAAGCGACGAGTGGGCTGCTGGCCGGTGCCGTGGCCTGGAAATTCGGCTTCGGCTGGCCGGCGATGGCGGCGTTACTGTTCACCTGGACCCTGCTGGCGGCCAGCGTCATCGATCTCCATCACCAGTTGTTGCCCGACGATCTGACCCTGCCGTTGCTGTGGCTGGGACTGCTGACGGCATTGTTTGGAATGGGGACCGATCTGCGCAGTGCCGTGATCGGCGCCATGGCCGGTTACCTGTCGCTTTGGCTGATCTACCAGGGGTTCCGACTACTGACCGGCAAGGAGGGCATGGGCCACGGCGATTTCAAGCTCCTGGCGGCGCTCGGCGCCTGGACCGGCTGGCAATACCTGGTCGCTATCGTGTTGTTGTCTTCGCTGGTGGGCGCGATTTGCGGAGTGGCGCTGATCGTGCTGCAAGGCCGAGCACGTGGCGCGCCGTTGCCCTTCGGCCCGTTTCTGGCCGCCGCGGGCTGGATCGTGTTACTGTGGGGCGAAACGATCAACCACGCCTATCTACGTTGGCTGGGTTTCTGATGCTGGCCGTCGGACTGACGGGCGGCATCGGCAGCGGCAAGACGGCGGTCAGCGACCGCTTTGCGCGGTACGGCATACCGGTCATCGATACCGACCTGATCGCCCGTGAGCTGGTCGAGCCCGGCCAACCCGCCCTGGTCGATATCGTGACCGAGTTCGGATCGAACTGCCTCGACAGCGATGGCCGGCTGCATCGCGCGCGCCTGCGTGAGCGGGTCTTCGCCGATCCCGCCGGACGCCGGCGGCTTGAAGCCATCCTGCATCCCCGCATCCGCGCCGTGACGCGGGAACGCATCGCCGCCCTGACCGCCATCCCCTATTGCCTAGTGGTCATCCCGCTGCTGGCGGAGACCGAAATGACCGATCTGGTGGATCGGGTGTTGGTGGTGGACGCCCCCGAAGCCGAGCAAATCCGCCGGGTCATGGCGCGCGACCGGATCGACGCCATCCAAGCGCGGGCCATTCTGGCCGCCCAGGCCCGGCGTGAGGCGCGGCTGGCGCTGGCGGACGATATTCTGGAAAATGCCGGCGACTGGGCGGAATTGGATCGCCGGATCGCCGCGTTACATCGGCGCTATTCGGCGCTGGCCACCCACCAGACTTAAGACCGACGACCCTGGTCAAGGCCAGCGCATTCGTGTTTTCACGCCTGGGCCGCATACACCATTGCCGTGCCCACGAGGTCGCTCTTGTACCAAGCCGTTTGCTACGAACACCCCCTGAACGAGCGCGTCCGCTCGTTGCTGCGTCTGGAATTCCTGTTTCAGCAGGTCAACCAAGCCATCGCCGGGCATTCGAGCTGGGACAGCCGCGCCGCACTGCAAGGTTTGTTCGATCTTCTGGCGCTGACCGGACGGAACGAATTCAAAAGAGACTTGCTCAAGGAGCTGGAACGGCACGGCGCCACCCTGAATCGCCTGCGGCAAGCGCCCGGCGTACACGCCGCCACCCTGGATAGCGTGCTCGTGGAAATCGATTCGGTCATCGAGCAGGTTCATGGTCTGGATAGCTTGGCGCTGGAAGCGGTGCGGCAAACCGACTTCCTCAGCGCCATCCACAAGCGGAGCCAGGTTCCCGGTGGTACCTGCCGGTTCGATCTTCCGGCGTTTTATCACTGGCTGCGGCAAGATGCCTCGATCCGCGCCGGCCATCTACGGGAATGGCTGGCCCCTCTACTGCCCTTGCAACAAGCCGCCACACTACTGCTTCGGCTGATTCGCGAGAGCGCTTCGCCCAGGTCGGAAATCGCCGTGCAGGGTTTTTTCCAGCGCGGCCTCGACAGCGGCGCGCCTTATCAGCTCATCCGAGTCCTGCTGCCAGCCGGCAACGCCCTGTTCCCGGAAATCAGCGGTGGCCGGCATCGCTTCTCGATTCACTTTCTCGAACAGCCGGACCCCAACCGCCGCGCCGTCCAAAGCTCGGCCAATGTCGCCTTCGAATTGGTCTGCTGCGCCATTTGAACCTGGCTTCGACATACCGTCGGCGATCCACGACTCAGCCGGTTTTTCCAACCTCGCCGAGCAACGCGGCGATAATCGGCGCATCCGCGGCCGGGAACGCGAATTGCTCCATCTCGCCGGGCGATGCCCAAACCAACGGCTGCCCTTCCCGACCGTGCGGTTCACCCTCGAAATCGGTCACCCGCCAGACATCCAGCAACACGCGCCGATCATCGGGATAGGCGTGTCCGGTCCGAAGCAGCGGCTCGGCGGCTCGCACCGCGATGCCCAGTTCCTCGCGCAGTTCGCGGCCCAGCGCGGCGATGACCGATTCGCCGTGCTCCACCTTGCCGCCGGGAAACTCCCACAATCCACCCTGATGGACATGGTCGGGCCGGCGGGTGATCAGCACCGCCCCATCGGCTCCGGCGACAATACCCACCGCCACATGCACGAAGCCGCGCTCTCCGGGGCCGCTCACGTCCGGTACTCGGCGTTGATGCGCACATAGTCGAAGGACAGATCGGTGGTCCAGATTCGCGCCGCCGCCCCGCCTCGTCCGAGTTCGACCCGAATGACGATATCGGACCGAGCCATGGCGCGCTGACCCTGTTCCTCGGTGTAGTCCGGGGCGCGACCACCGTCGCGGACGAGGCAAACCTCGTCGAGATGGATGGTTACCCGCTCCAGGTCGAGCGCATCCAGCCCGGATCGTCCCACCGCCGCCAGGATACGGCCCCAATTGGGATCGGAGGCGAAGCAAGCGGTTTTGACCAGCGGCGAGTGGGCGATCGTGTAGGCGACCTGCCGACACTCGGCCGCGTCCCGGCCCCCCTCGACCTGTACGGTGATGAATTTGGTGGCGCCCTCGCCGTCGCGGACGATGGCCCGCGCCAGTTCGGCGCATAGCTCGCTCACCGCCGTGGTGAAACAGGCGCGGTCGTCACCCGTCGCCGGCACGCTCGCCCCGGATCGGCCGGTGGCCAGCAACAGGCAGGCATCGTTGGTCGAGGTATCGCCATCCACGGTGATGGCATTGAAGGACTCGGCGACCGCTTCGCGCAGGATCTCCCGCAGCAATACCGGGTCCACGGCGGCATCGGTGGCGACGAAAGCCAGCATCGTGGCCATATCCGGTCGGATCATGCCGGCACCCTTGGCGATACCGGTGATCGTCACCGCCCGCCCAGCGAGTGTCAGCCGCCGCGACACCCATTTCGGCCGGGTGTCGGTGGTCATGATGCCGGCGGCGGCGTCCGCCCAACCGTCGGGCCGCAGCGTCGCCAGCGCCTCCGGCAGGCCAGTGACCAACCGAAACAACGGCAGCGGCTCGCCGATCACCCCGGTGGAAAACGGCAGCACCTCTTCCACACGGCAACCGGTCCGCTCCGCCAGACTCCGGCAACTGGCCTCGGCGTCGGCCAGCCCCTGCCGGCCGGTGCCGGCGTTGGCGTTGCCGGTGTTGATCACCAGATAGCGCGGGCTGGCGGCGGCCAGGTGCGTCCGCGCCACCGTGACCGGGGCGGCGCAAAAGGCATTGCGGGTAAACACGGCGGCGGCCTGGGTCCCCGCCGCCAGTTCGACCACCACCAGATCGCGGCGATCGGGATATCTGATGCCGGCGCGGGCGGTTCCCAAGCGGATACCGGCGACGCTCAACGGTTCCATCGTCCCTTCCCTCTCAATCCAACTGACCGTGGCAGTGCTTGTACTTCTTGCCCGAACCGCAAGGACAGGGCTCGTTGCGCCCGACCTTGCGGCCCTCGCGCACGAACGGCGTATGCGCCGCGGTATCCTCTTGTTGCCGGCGGCGGATTTCGATGCCAGAATCGTCCTCATCGGCCTCTCCCGCCGCCAGCGCCGACGCTTCGGCGTGCTCGAACCGCATGGCGGACGGTGCCGGGCGGCGCGGTTCGGGGATCGGTTCCGGTTCGGCCTGAAACTGGGCTCGCGCCAGGAAACCGACCGCCTCGTGATGGATGCGCTGCACCAACGCCTGGAACATCTCGAAGGCTTCGCGCTTGTACTCCTGCTTGGGGTTTTTTTTTTCATTTTCGCGCAGGTGGATACCCTGGCGCAGATGGTCCATGGTGGCCAAGTGTTCTTTCCACAGGTTATCGAGTACCTGCAGCATGATCTGCTTTTCGTTCTTGCGCATATCGGC
>JAGRHI010000365.1 GCA_020445045.1 Candidatus Competibacteraceae bacterium | reverse complement strand
TTGAAGAAAGTGAAAAAGATATAGCCTTCCGCTCGGCCCAGTGCCAGCGCCCGGCGCAGCAGTCGCAGGCCACGGGCTTTCTGACCCCAGGCCAAGGCGAACTGCGCGGCGGCCAAAGTGCGTAAGAAGGTGGCGACTTGGCTGTGCGTCACTCGGGTCCAGGAACGCATGCCGGCTAAGTGGCGCAAGGCGTCCGAGCGCTGGCCCAAACTGGCGTGTACCTGCGCCAAGGCTAAATGGATGACTGCGGTGGTATGGTAAAATGTACGACGAGCCACTCGCAGAGTTCGTTCCAATCGCTCCAAGGCTTCGGGCAGGCGTCCGGATTGCCAGGCTTCCCAAGCACTGAGGACATCGTAGAGGACACGTTCCAGAGGCCGGAAGGACTTCTGTAATCGCGTGTACCGCTCCAGGGCCGCCCGGCTGGCCTCCAGCCGTCCGACACTCAGGTTGGCATGCATAAAAGCCGATAACAGGAGGCCGTTGAAAAGGTTGACGCCGTATTCGACGGCGATGGACCATCCCGTCTCGGCGATGGCGAGACACCGCGCCAGATCGCCTTCGTACCAGTATTGATAGCAAAATTCTCCCCAATACCAGGCACAGCGCAGCACCGGTTCGACATGGGTGGCATCCGCATTCGCGGCGCGCAGGATGTTCAGCGCCCAGGCGGCCTTGCCGTGTTGGCCGACGTTCCAGATGTAGTGGAGCAACAACGTATTGAGCGAGACCAGATACAAATCTGGCGGGCAATCGGTTTGTAATAGCCGGGTGATGCGTCGTTCCCAGTCGGCGAATTCCGGGTGCTCCGGCCGGGCGTGGACCAGCAGATTAAATACCCCGCAGGTGACTCGCGCTTCGAGGGTGGTCGAGGGAAAACTCGGGTAGCGGGTCCGCAATCGTTCGAATTCCACCAGCCAGCCGCCAGCGGCGTGAAAATTATCCCAGGCCAAGCCGTAGGTATCGGTGATGGCCGCCCACGCCAGCCACAGACCAGTGACATCGCCAGCGTGCTTGAAGCGACGGTAGGCCCGAGCCAAGGTGGTGCGGGCGGCGACCGGGTCGCGGGGCAACTGGCACAGCCCCCGCCAAAACAGCAACCAGGGCGAACGATCCCGGATCGCCGCTGGGAAATGGTTCAGCCAAGCTTCCAATAGTTGGCTGCGGCCTTGTCGCAGCAGCGGTTCGGCCTGTTGCATCACCAATCGGCTGAGTTGTTCCCAATCGCCCAGCGCCTGCCAAAGTTCGACCGCCGCGCTGATCTCGCCGGCTGTTTCGAGAAGCACCGCCGCCCGACGCTGATCATGGGCGCGCTCCGCGACGCTGAACGCCTCGCATCCACGATTCAATAGGAAATCACGAAACAGGTCGTGATACTGATAAATCGCAACTCGGAGTCCCGCATCGGACCCGACGGTTTCACCCCGGAAGGTAAAACAGTGACGCCGCACGAGCGTATCCAGTAGCGTCTCCGCTCCATCGTCACCGGTCAGTTGCTTGGCCATGGCGGCGGTCATCTTCGGTAACAGGGCGGTCTTGAGGAGAAAGGTTTGTAGCGCCAGATCGAGTTGATTCCACACCTCGGCGGCGAAGTAGTCGAAGATCAATTCGACCGTCGCCAGTGGTGGCGAAGATCGGGTTGGGTGGGAACGCCGCAGTAGTAGATTCAGACCGGCCGCCCAGCCTTGCACCTGCTCATTCAACGACCGCACTTCGGTCGAGGTTAAGCAATGTTCGGTCTGTAACCCGGCAATCCCTTCGGCCTCCATTTGGGTGAAGCGTAATTCCTCGGCCGCGATGATCGTCAATTGCCCGTGTAAGCGAGCCCGCGTCAGTATCGGCGGTGGTTCTCCTCGGCTGGTGATCAAGCAGCGCACCCCGGCGGGCAGATGATCCAACACTTCCGCCCAGACCGCATGCAGCGGTGACGCTGCCGGAAGACGGTGGTAATTGTCGAACAGCAGGATGAAGGGAGCACGGAGCCACTGACCCAGCGCCTGCACGTAGCGGCGAGTAAAGGTGGGTAAGTTGTCTTGATACTCCGGGGTGAGCAGCGGTAAAGCTGCATTGGCGGCGTGCGCGGTTACCGCGATCCCAAGGTAATAGAAGAAGGTTGCCGGGTCCGCATCGTCTTCGTCGAACTGGTACCACAAACAGGGGATTCCACGCGCCTCCACGTAACTCGCCGCCAGCGTGGTCTTGCCGTAACCTCCCGGCGCGCCGATCCAAGTACAGGGCCGATCGGCGAATTTGTCCAGCCGCTCGAACAACCGTCCACGGGGGAAAACCATTGGCAGCCACGGTTGGTCCAGTTTGGCCAACGCGGTGGAGGGTATGAATCGGTTTGCCTCTTGATACTCCATGACCTGACACCTTGACAGATGCAATGCGGGCAGTCTCACCTCGCTTGGTGAATCAGCTCCCCGGGAAATCTGGGCACTTGACTGAGAATCTAGCTATAAAATTTGAGAATACTGTCCCCTGATGGAGGGACATTTAGAATATGTAATGTAAATAGTGCGATAGCAACTAAATCGGATCAGACGATGAAACGCGCCAAAGCCCTTGCCTCTCTGCGTCAATTATGCTGCCTGGGTCTCAACTGGGAGATTTTGATTCCGGAACTGCTACGCGCCTTGCACGCCTTCATTCCTTCGGAAAATAATGTATTCAATGGGCTTAACGAGCATTTGCTACCGACGTTTGTGATTCCGGAAATTGTGATTCCGGAGGTGATGGAAATAATCAAAAACGAGTGGGATCGACTCTATGTCAAGCCATTTCACGCGCGGGTGCTTGATTGGTACAACCACCATCGTGTGATGACGGATGTGCGCATCTTGGACGAGCAGTTTTACCGAAGCGATTTTTATCATTTGGTGTTCCGTCCCTATAACCAGCACTTCAGGATACAGGCAATACTCAGAAACAACGGTGCCATGGTCGGCGGGATCTCGCTCGCCCGTTCCCAGCACCAGCAACCGTTTGACGCTGAAGATATCCAGCAACTCAGGCGTCTGCTGCCTTATGTGGAACATGGCTTGCGGGCGCGCAACGAACCAGTTGTGGATTATGTGGACAGTGGCCAAACCGGGTTAGTGATCCTGACGCGCAACGGTTCGGTTGTTCATCTCAGTGATTCGGCCCGACACTTGCTGTTCCTGGCTACTTATGGCGCGGTCCCGGTAGGACAAGAACATGTCAGCCTGGCGGTCACGGTGCCGCCGGTATTACGGCAACTCTGCGCCAATCTCGATGGAATTTTTCAGGGCTGGGATGCGCCTCCGCCCAGCTTTTCCCACACCAACGGCAGCGGTCGGTTCGTCTTCCGTGCTTACTGGCTGCAACCGCCCACGGTTCACGCGGGTTTGGACACTGCCGGTTATTCTCCAACCGACGACGGCTTGATTGGTGTGCTGATCGAGCATCAGGAACCGCTGCGGCTGCAACTCTATCGCAATCTGCAAGGCTGGCGCTTGTCGCCTCGGGAACAGGAAGTCGGTCTGGCGCTGGCCGAAGGTCTTTCACAGGCCGCTATCGCAACGCGGTTGAATGTCAGCGTCCAGACTGTAGTCACCTATGTGCGCCGCTTGTACGCCAAGCTTGAAGTCCACAACCGCGCGGAGTTGCTCGACAAGCTGCGGACTCCAACGCCGAAGACCGTCAAGCCGTGACCTCTTCCGGGCTTTGCCCTTTCGAATAAAAAATTCCGAATCCGTAAGCAATCTGTAAGTTCTCTTGTGCGCAGAATGCCAATGGTTGGCTTAATTTGTAAGCGCTTCCGGGGGAACTCAAGAAATGTGCATCAGAAACCGCCAAAGGTTACGGGTTAGGAAGTGAATCAAAGCAGCTACCAGCACACTGATGCGGGTGGCTATCTTCAGAAGATCCTTACCCCCGCTACTGGAGTACGAATACAGCCAGCCGATTGCATCGCCGACGATCGAGCGCCACACATAGTCCGTAGCCGGTTCGATTCATAAGCCCACGATGGAGTAAGGAAGATGACTGCGATTTTGCGCGAGCAATTTGGCCATGAACCGTTAGCTGAGGCTTACGAGCCAGAAACTCCTTTTCTTGGAACCGCGTTCGTCAGCGAGTCATGGCAGCAACGCGAGCACCCAGCCGATGCAGCGAGCTTTGGCGAGCCAAGTTGGGCGCCGCAAGTCGAGACGCCGTTCCTGACCGAGTATCAGGGCGAAGCGCCCGTAAACCTTGAAGCAACGGCATTCGGCGAAACTTTGTTGGAACTGCGCGACCAGCAGTTCGATGACGCCTTCTCCAGCTTGGCACTTCAAACGGCGGCGCAAGCGGAAGAATTTGCCGCTGCTGGCGGCGAAGTGGCAGCCGAGCAACTCATTGGTGAGTGGTTGGATCCCTTGCGGAGGGAGATGGAGGCGCTGTTCGAGCGTACCGCCGACGCGGCATCGCGACAGACGCTCGACACGATGAGTGAAAACGAGATCGACACGTTCCTTGAATCGTTTTCGCCGCAGCCGGGCGCCGTCGCTCCAGAATTTGAGGCATTCTTTCAGCAATTCTTCGGCAAGATCGGCCGAATAATCAAGGCCGGCGTCAAACTCGCTAAAAAGGGAATTGCGGCTGTTGGCCGGATACTTCCCATTGGCGCCGTTCTCAGACCTCTTGGTAAGTTGATAAGGCCGCTCCTCAATCGTGTCATCCGCTTCGCTCTGAACCGGCTTCCCCCCGCATTGCGTCCAGCGGCAACGATGCTGGGTCGACGCCTTGGCATTTTGCGCGAGACTGGCGAATTCGAGACCGAGACGCCGTTTGCAGCAAGCGAGAATACCGAGGCGATGGCGTTCGAGTTCGACGTTTCCGTGGCGAATTTGATGTTTGCCCGCGACGAAACCGAAATGCATTTGCTTGCCGCCGAAGTCGAGGGGGAAGAAAGCGCCAGCGGCATCCTGCCCAGCGAGGCCAACGCCGCCGCGGAGCTCGATGCGGCCCGGGAGCGGTTCGTCAGCCAGTTTGCGCAACTGCAAACCGACGAGAACCCTGGACCCGCCATTCAGCAGTTCGTCCCCTTCATTCTGCCGGCGCTGCGAGTTGCACTGACCGTTGTCGGTCGACAGCGCGTGGTAAATTTTCTGGCCAGGCTTCTTGCGCGTTTGATCAGCCGTTTCGTCGGACCCCAGGCAGCAACCACCCTCTCGCGGGCGTTGGTCGACGTTGGTCTGCGGCTGATTTCGCTCGAAGCCGAGGCGGAAGCGGCGCCGAACGAGACGGCTCGCGTGGTTGCCGCAACGCTTGAAGATACCATGCGACGGCTCGCTGAGACTGATCTTGAGCAGTTCGATCAGATCGACGAGAGCCCGGAACAGCAGAGGGTTCTGGAAACGCTGGCAACCGAGGCCTTCTTCCAGTCGGCGATCGCGCACATTCCGGCCCGGCTGCTCGACAGCCGACGACTCGAAGAACGCGAGATGATGCCGGAAATGGCGGGCGAGGCGGGCGTTTGGGCCTACCGTCCGCGGCCGCGTTATAAAAAATACACCCGTATCTTCGAGGTCACCCTCACCCCGCAGGCGGCGAATCGCATCAGGTCGTTCGGCACCGCCACGCTCGCCAATTTCCTGCGTGCGCGAGGAATTCGTCCGCCGCTCAAAGTTCGGGTTCACCTTTACGAGGCGATTCCCGGCACCGTGCTGAGCCGCATAGCCCTGCTGGAGCGGCGCGTTCCCGGCCTCGGCTCCCGCGCCGAAGCCGCTTGGTCGCAAATCCACCCCCTCACGACCGAGGCGGCCGGATTGTTGCTGAACGAACCTGGCCTGGGCCGCGATGTGGCATCCGGATTCCTTGAAACACGCCACCGCATCGGCGTCGGTCAACGCTTCTACTATCTCGAATTGCCCCGCAGTCCAGGTCAGAGACAAACGTCGTTGTGCCCGCCGAGGATGAGCGAGATCAACCTCGCGATCGACTTGCGATCGAGCCAGGTGCGGGTTTACTGGTACTTCAGCGATGCTGAAGCGCAACGAATCGTCGCTGCGGGGCCGAAAGTCGGAATACCGATCGCGACAGAATTTCTCAATAGCCTATGGAACTCGCTTTCCAATTCCCTCGCCAGCGGACCGACTCGGCATGTGAAAACTTACAGCGAGTTGACCGGTGAGCTTGAAGGCGAGGAATTCTGGCGAGCCGCTCTCGCTCTGGGGGGGAAAGCTCTGGGAAATGTCCGGGAAAAACTCCTCTCCGTGATTATGGACAAGCTTTGTCAAGCATTGCTCTCCATTTTGAAGAACGCAATCGTTAATTATCTCAACACGCGGCTGAACGAATTCAAAACCGCCCAGGACAACAAAGCTTGCGGGGTCACCCTCATATTTACCTTCTATCACCCGGCCTTGCGCGCGGTCAAAGTCGTGCTGTCGAGACAGATGCCGAACAAGGCCGACTTAGACGCTATCATTTCCGCCCTGAAGCCACCCTCGGTCAGCATCGTCGCCGGCTTCCGGGGAGCCTGAGAATGATCTCGGAGCGGGCGCTACGGCTGCAGCTCGCGCGCCAGATCGCGCACTGGCGGGCAGCGGTGGCCACCATCAACGACCCCAGCAACTTCGCCGCCGCCGAGGCGTGGGCGGCGGTCGAAGGCGATCTCGATCTCGCCTTGCGCCGCCGTTTGCAGGAAACCGTCAACCGCCTGCGGGCCGAGGCCGATGGGCTGGCGTCCCAGCTTTCCACTGCCCAAAGCAGGGAGCAACTTCTCGCGGTGCGGAAGCGGTTGATTGCGTTCCGGCAGCGTTACTCGCAGACCGAGACGATTCTCGATTTCTACGGCGACGCGATCAACACCCGCACCAATCCTAAACTGCGAGCGATTCTCCACGCGCTCGACCTGATCGCTGGCCACAGCATGGATGCGGCCCTCCGACCTCTCGGCCGCCCATCACCGCCTGTCCTTACTTACATCGATAAGGGGATGGGGGCCTCGATCCTGCGCGCCGGCGTGCGCCTGTGGGATGGCGGAACGCTCAGCCCCGCCGCCGCCATCAAGATCACCCGCCACAACCTCTATCGACCAACCTCGCTGATCCACGAGGCCGGTCATCAGGTAGAGAATCTCCTCGGTTGGGCTAACGAGTTCGCCGCCTTACTGCGCCATGAACTGGCGTCATTCGCCCCAGTGGCCGTGGCGGAAGCGTGGGCAGCCACCGCCACCGAGATTGTTGCGGATATCTTTGCCTTCGCGCACTGCGGTTACGCAGCCGTTGCCGCGCTCCACGACGTAGTGGCCGCCGACGAGGCGACGGTGTTGCGCTATCTGCCGGGCGACCCGCACCCGATTCCTTACATCCGCGTCCTGCTGAACGCCGCGTATTGTCGGTGGGCTTTCGGCGTCGGACCTTGGGATGACTTGGCGGAGGCTTGGACTGAGACATATCCACTAACACAAGCGCATCCCGCGACGGGCGACTTTCTTCAGCGGTCGGTGGATCTCTTGCCAAGGTTGGCGGAACTCTCGCTGGCGCGGCCGCTGAGAGCATTTGGCGGCCGATCTATCGTGCAACTACTCGATCCCGCTCGCATCAACCCGAACGCTTTGCTGGCGTGGGCGAGGCAACTCGGGCCAGCCCTTTACATTTCCCCCCACTGGGCGAATACCGAGCCGATTCGGCTCCTGGCGCTATCCGGCTACCGCATGGCGACCGAGCCGGAGAAAGCGAAGGAAATCGCCAATGAGTACGAAGCCTGGATGCTGCGCGTCGGTGGTTTGCCGGCGCGCGCCGCATAATCAAATGTAGGAGAAAAACCATGTCGGAACTCGATCAAGATGCACTAGATCTGCAAAGAAGATACGCCGGTCATCTATTTACCCAGAACGGCTTTGTTCCCAATGCCAAGGACGTCGGCGCACCAAACGTGAAGTCACTCGCTCTCTTAGGCCACAACAATGGCGTTGTCGAGGTAGCCAAAGAGGTGGAGGTAAGGGAAGAACTCTCCATGCCTCCAGTGGCGGCTTTCGTCGATACGCTACCGATGCCGATCCGAATCCAAATCAACGAAAAGCCAAATGATCAACCAAGTACCTACACGGTTTTCCTGAAAGTTCCAGCCGGCATCCGGCCCGGTCAAGGTAACGTTTGGCTGCGATGGCCAATTAAGGAGATTTCAGCCACGCCGCAACTGCGACTGCAACGATCCAAACTACCTGTGCGCCAGGAGTTTGATTTGTTGGAAAAAGAGGGAGATGAGGGAATGAAAGTCGCCGTCGGAAATTTTGATGTCGAGCCAATTGAGGTGGAATTCGGTGACACGGTTATGCCTGAGGATCAATGGAACTACGACCCCAAAGACAAAAAACTCACAGTACTATCTGTTCCGACCAATATTGAAGAAGTTTTGATTAAGGTAGTGACGAGCGACGGCAAACGCTACCGGAGTAAATCCAATTTTACCACGTACCACCAGTTCGATCTCCTTTCCCCGGAGGGAAAAGTAGATATGAACGTTAGCATCGGGCGTTTTGATAAACAGATGCCGGTCAAAGTTTGTTTACGCGGCGCAAAAGAGATCTCTGTGGCTAAAGATGAATGGAAATTCGAAAACAGCATCCTGTCTATAGAAAAGATTCCAGGTCCTCATGATAATGCCAAAACCAATGGGAGTCGGGTGATTGTAAAAACAGATGACGGCAAATTGTACATAAGCAAAGGGTTTTTTCGTCGCAATCCTTAGCTCGCTCAAACAGACGAAGCTGGCGAGCTTCCACAAGTCTGGGAATACAAAACGCCCGTCCAGTAAAGAAACCAGCACCCGAGAAGGAGTAGGAGATGTTTTTTCAATTCGCTGCTTGGAACCAAAATGCCGACCCGAACTTCGATCCACCGCTCGAATGGATCGAGGCACTGTTTAGGATTCATCCACAGACACTCCTGAATGCGCTGGAGCTATACTTCGCAACCCGCGCAATGCCGGACGACTACCCACCACACTACGATATTCCCCCAGATTACTTCCCTCACATCGAAGGCCAACCTCCCCTACGACGTCAAATCCTCGACGCGCCAGTAAACATGCGCTTCTATCATATTATGTATGCCTATCTGATCGAAAATACTCGCGCTTTCGAGATTTTTGATCGGGTGATGCGCGAGTACGCGGCGGGCGAGCGCTTCGAGACGCCCGATCCGCAGACGGCGCTTTGGCTGCGAACCACGGAAGCGCTGTTCCACCGCGACCTGCCAAGCGGCAACGCGATGGCGCTCACAAGCTGGCAACGGCCAGACCTGCGCTCAATCCGGCGTAACACCTATTACCGGCTCCTCGGGCTGGATTTGAATCATGGCCTGGACGGCAATCGCGCCTATCCTTTTGAGAAACCAGTAGCTGCCAACCGCGACTTCGTTCCGGTATTCGAAGCGTTTCTGCGCGAGGTCTGGCGGGGAATTATGAATGCTCAAAATCAGATCGGCCCCAACGAGACCGACAACTCTGCTATCGCCGATCAGGTCCGCCGCTTGCGCGAGATGCTTTTGGTCCGGCGCAGGAACGGAAACCTGGTGCGCGAGGAGTTCTGGAGCGTTGTCACCATGTCCTGGTTTCACCTTACTCTAGCTCAGGATACGCCGATCGTCCGAGCGCTCAAGGCTGAGGCAACAAGTCCCGGCGACCGCCTGCGCAAAATCGGCGAGCGGGTGGGTGTACCGGTTCACGCACGCGCCGATAACATGTTCAACATGGCGTTCCCGATCGCGGACGTGCTGACCTTTATCGAGACGGACCCCAACTCCGCCAATGTGGCGGGAGCCCCTGGCTACTATTTACCGGGAGGTCCGAACCCTCAGCTTCCCACCGACATGCGTACCATTATCACGCATTGGTCTGCGGCCACCGGCCGAGACATCAAGGCAACCCGCGTCAACACGGGCTCCGCATTGCCAAGCGGCTCAATGCAGGCGCTTCCCGCCACGCCGTCAGCGGCGCTTCGGCTCCCAAGCCGCGTCTCCGAAGCAGCATATCGAGAGATGTAAAACGCGGTAGAGCGAAAAACCGGATCAGCCATTTTCAAACTTGGCGCCCGACGGCCGGATTAAACCGAAGATCGTTTGGATCTTTCTCCGATTTTCCATAAGGCGCCGATGGAGAACGCTATGACAAATGTTGCACCGAATCTACTGACGGAAGAACTAAAAACCGACAAGGATTACCTCGCACCAGACGGTTCCGAGATCCGATTGTTGCTAACGATGAGAGGCGGCGGCCTTGCCCACTGCACCCTACCGGCGGGCAAAACCACCTCGCCGAAGGTACACCGTCAAGTCGAGGAAATCTGGTACATCATCGAAGGACAGGGCGAAGTCTGGCGTAAAAACGCCGAGGCTGAAGTCTCCGTCCGCGTGCAGCCTGGAACCTGCTTGACGATTCCACCAGGCACGGCTTTTCAGTTCCGCAATACAGGCACCCTACCGCTGTGCATCGTCATCGCGACGATACCGCCGTGGCCTGGTCCCCAGGAAGCCCAAGATGCCGTCGGCGTGTGGCCTGTTACGGCCACTGCAAGCGCGGAATAGAAACCTCGGTACGGCGGGTTAGCCAGCCAGGTGGGTACGCATCGCGTACCTTTTCCGGGGCGGCAAAAAAGATGGTCATTACGCGGTGCGTGCCTGGCAGTCACGCGCCACCCGCATAGC
>JAGRHI010000364.1 GCA_020445045.1 Candidatus Competibacteraceae bacterium | reverse complement strand
GGAGTAGCGGGAGCAGGATCTGGCTCAGGCTCGCGTCACCGACACGAACCCGCAGAATCAAACCACCCAGCCGGTAATTGTGCTCGGCGACAGGCAGGGGAAGCGGGGGCAACCGCTCCGGTGCGTCATCTTTCTGCTGCTCTTGGGGGGCATGGCCGGTTCCACCCAGCAGCCCGTCTTGATGCCACTGCGCCAAAGCCATCCGGGTGTCTTGCTCGGCTTGCTCGGGCGGTACGGCGAACCGCCGCGCCAGCCGCTTAGCGATGGCCACCGCCGATAGCCCCGCGTGATGCCCTTCCCAAATGATCTGGGCGGTATCGTTGAGCACGAACAGGCGATTGCCGCCTTCAGGCCATAATGCCTGCTCTTCGCCCAGTGGATATGTGATCGCCCGGACAGCGTTAGCCGCTTGCACCTGTACGCGCATGTCTTCTCCCACACTCTCTCTCCTGATGTCGTGGCGGGGTAGTGGCGGCCGTAAGGCCGCACCTCTTTCTTATTCGCTGATTATTCACTGAATCTACCGACCAGCCCGCATCCGCCATGTGAAGCGATGGGTCGTGCCCACCATCGGGATGGTGTAGTGGTTGACCTTTTTCGGTTTGATCTTGACGTTGTTCTCCACGTCAATCAGGCGGGAATGGTTGCGGATGTCTTGGTTGTCGATATCCCAGGTCAGGGTGATGGTGCGGAGCTGATCGGAGCGAATTTCGAAGTCCCAGTCGGTGACTCCAGTGGGGTTCCGTTCAAGCGCGCGGTAGTCGGTGGTGTAATCACCGGCGTGGTCGCCCCAATCGTGGTGTGGGAACACCAGGGTCAGATGAGGGTTGAAGTCGGCGGGGCGTTCGTCGAGGTCGTGGGCGTCATGACCATCGCGACTGTCGTTGAGCCGACCGATCAGGTTGCCAGGATCGGTGAGACCCTCGGCGCTGACGGTCAGGCGGATGTTCCATTCGTCCGGGTTGCGGACTTTTTTGGCCGTCGACTCGGATTCTGGATCTGAACCATCGGTGGTCTTGAGCGCGCGCGCGAGGGTGGCTTGAGCGGCGGCGGTAACGCTCTGGCAACTGGGGGTGGCGGGTATTTGTAGTTGGTAGCCCGGTTTGAAAACCTTGACGAAAAAGCCGTCGAAGGGCTCTAACACGCCTTCAGCGCCCGGCGTGGTGCCGTCGAAGGTTTGATAGGCCGCGCCATTCCATTTGTACATCTTGCGGGACAGGATGCAGGTCGGGTCGGCTGGGTCGGTGTCACAGATGTTGCCGGGGTCGGCGGTGGTCGGAGTCTCGAATGTGGTGAAATTGTCGTTGGAGATCTGCGCGTCATTCCAGCAGACGTTGTAGTCATACGGGTGGCCAAGCATGTTGGAGCGACCATCCGCGGGGTTGGGGGCGGCTTCCAGGTCGATGGGGGTGACGCTGTTGGCGTTGCCGCTGACGGTGAAGCTTTGGTTAGCCGCAAGCGTTTTGAGCCAGTAGCCCCGTCCCACGGTTAATGGACTGTCAATCGTGAGGGTTTCATACAGATTGGTGAGCGCGTTGTGCTGGTACATGATCCAGCCATTCGCGGTGGCATTGCCGTAAATGGCGGAGTCGAGGTTGCCGGCTAGGACATCATTGCCGACGATCTCGCCCACCGTGCCGCCACCGCCGCCATCCAATGGTAGAGGGCTGATCAGATGCCATTGGTTTTGTGTCAGGCTTAACGATCTGGGAACCGGAGCAATAACATCGATTGTGGCGTATTTTAGGTCACCGTTTATGAGCTCGTAATAGCTAATATGCGGCCGGTTTCCACTATCTAGTGCGAGAGAATTGTATGATGGGGTATTAAGGGCATCAACAACCTCGATTTGCCATGCTAAGCCATCCCATACCGCGTACTTCAGCGCAGAGGGAGCATCATTTTGGTAGCTGATATGCGGACGATTAGCTTGATCTAAAACGAGGCTATTGGGAAGAGCGGTTGTGGCGACGGAAGTCTCAACGGTTTGGATTTGCCAAGTTACACCATTATAGCTCGCATATTTCAAACCATAGTCTGCTCCAGCGTAACTGATATGTGGTCGATCTATACTATCGAGAGCTAGCGAAGGGTTTTTCCCTGTACCTTCTGGATTGCCATTAACTTGTTGATTGTCAACGACTTGTATCTGCCATGCCGAGCCGTTCCATGCCGCATATTTTAGTTGCCCACTCGTTACACCAAAGTCTTTATATGCGATGTGTGGGTGCATCTGACTATCGAGAGCCAAGGAACTCTCTTCCCCTATTCTTCCACCATATTCTATGGTCTGTGTCTGCCAATTTTGTCCATTCAGGTATGTGTACTTTAAATCAGAACGAGACACAAGAATGTTATTAATAACGACAGAATAAGGATTGGAATAACTGATATGTGGCCTGTCGTAGACATCTAGAGAAAGAGAGCCTGATGCTCCATAATCTATACCCCAGAGTTCCCAAGTGGAACCGTTCCACTTGGCGTATCCTAAAATTGGTTGATAACCTAACTTAAAATAAGTGTAACAAATGCGCGGCAAGTCATTACTATCTAGAACTAAAGAACTTCCTAGTGGAATGTCTCCTACTAAAGCAACAGACTGTATTTGCCATGTATTACCGTCCCAAAAAGCATATTTTAAATTATAAGTTGAGTAGTTATTTTCGATATAGCTGATATGCACTCGACCCAAGCTATCTATAGCTATAGAATTTTGTAAACCCACATTCCCCCAATATTCAACGGATTGAATATTCCAACTACTAGCAAAAACAGGTATAAACGCAGCCCCAGATAACGTCATCATACCAACCAAAATGAATGCGTATTTATTTTTACGATACTTGTACATTTGGAGTGCTCCTGTCGAGTAATTTCAATAGACTGGTTCCCAAATAAGTTAATTTATTGAATAACACAGTCCCCTTTCAGCGAGCTCAAACAAAAAAAGCCGCACCGCCTCGCGCGACCTTGACGACGATCGCCCTCGGCAGTCCGGCTGTCTTGTTCCAAGACCCGCGACTTTCTGTCCCTACCTCACGGTAGGTTTAGTTTTCGTGCTTCAATGGATTGTCATCTATTGGCGATATTTCGTACCAAAAATTTTATTTTGTATCAACTGAGTAACTTAGTTATCTACAAAATTTAACGTTACTTCCCCAGTTTCGAATCATTCATGTTACAAAATTATTCTCCGAACGCTACAAGAGATTTTTTCACAAGCGACCGACTTGCCTCGCCCACGCCATCGGCAGGTTCTCTACCGCATGAGAGAAATAAACCGGCAAGCGGTAACCAGGGCGCATCGCTCAAGACTGCTCGAAGCCCTCTCGCATCTTGACGGGCTTACGGATGCGTGACTTGAATCATGGGACAGCCAAAAAAACCTATAAAAATTGATGATCGTCAACCCGCCATATTGGCTCCCCGCTAACTTTACGAATGGCCAAATTCGCGGGGGAAAACGGGTGATGAATGTCGTCAGCGAGACTGATCTTGACCATGCCGTCCACGATCTCGACGGTTACGAGGGCGCGCTCGGCGGGCTGACCCGTCGTCAGTTCCTGACCTACTGCACCGGTGTCGCCGCGACCTTGGGGCTATCGTCGCTGATGGGGCCGCGCATCGCCGCCGCCGCCACCGCCGCCGCCCGGCCGCCGGTCATCTGGCTGTCGGCGCAGGAGTGCACCGGCTGCACCGAATCGCTGTTGCGCGCCTACCATCCGACCGTCGAAACCCTGATCCTCGACATGATCTCGCTGGATTATCACGAGGCCCTGTGCGCGGGCGCCGGCCATCAGGCTGAGGCGTACCGGGCCAAGTCCATGAAGGACAACTGGGGCAAGTTCGTGTTGGTGGTGGACGGGTCGATTCCGACCAAGGACGGTGGCGTCTGCTGCATGGTCGCCGGCAAGCCGATTCTGGAGACGGTCCGGGAAACAGCCGAGGGCGCGGCGGCGATCATCGCCATCGGTTCCTGCGCCTCCTGGGGCGGTGTGCCCTCCAGCGATCCCAACCCGACCCAGGCCAAGCCGGTGCACGAAGTGCTGCCCGGCAAAACCGTGATCAATATTCCCGGTTGCCCACCCAATCCCTACAACTTTCTGTCCACCGTCCTCTATCTGTTGACTTTCGGCAAGCCGCCGGGGCTGGATGTCAAGAACCGGCCGAAATTCGCCTACGGCCGCTTGATCCACGAAAACTGCGAGCGGCGCCCGCATTTCGACGCTGGCCGCTTTGCCCTGGAATACGGCGATTTCGGTCACCGCCAAGGCTGGTGCCTGTACAAACTGGGCTGCAAGGGGCCGGAGACCCACGCCAATTGTCCGGCCATCGGTTTCGGCGATGTCGGCGAAGGCAACTGGCCGGTGGGTATCGGCCATCCCTGTTTCGGCTGCACCGAGGAAGGCGTGGGGTTCACCAAACCGCTCCATGCCCTGGCGAAGGTCAAGACCTTTACGCCGCCGACCGCCTTTCCGGTGGTGAACGCGCCCAAGGGCCAGGGTGTCACGCCGGCGGCGGCGGCGGTCGTGGCCGGCGTTGCCGGGCTGGCGGTGGGCGCGGGCGCGATGGCCCTGCGTGGCATGGACCAGAAGGACGAACCCGCCGCCTCCGAGCACGATACCTCGCAACGATAGGAGGGTGCGTCATGGGGATCAATCGTCGCCAGTTCCTGCGGGGCGCCGTCGGTGCCGCCGCCACCGCCGCCGCCACGCCAATCGCCGATGCCGCGCCATTCGATCGGCGCGAGCCAAAGACCTTGCCGCCCAAGGCGGTGGGGATGCTGTACGACTCGACCCAGTGCAACGGTTGCAAACCCTGCGTCGCCGCTTGCAAGGAAGCCAACGGCATGCCGGTCGAACAACCGCAACGTCT
>JAGRHI010000363.1 GCA_020445045.1 Candidatus Competibacteraceae bacterium | reverse complement strand
AGCTTATTGATCAGTACCGTGTGCCCCAGATGCAGGTCGGGGGCAGTCGGGTCAAAGCCAGCCTTGATCCGAAGTGGCCGACCGGTTCTGAGCCGCTCGATCAGCTCCTCCTCAAGCAGCAGGTCTATCGCTCCGCGTTTGATCAGTTCCAGCGATTCTTCAACCGGGTGCATACGCATTCCTCAACAATAAAAAATTCGGACCTTCCCGGCCGCTGGCCTGAGCCGGGATTGAAAGGTGATTCACGCCGAAAAACAGGACCCACCGGTCTTACAACCAACGGTTTTTGAGCCTTGAAAAGGTTTTTGGAATTATCGAATATCATGAAAACCGAAGCGAGCTGGCAAAAGAATCCATGATTCGCCCGATCGATAAATTCTCGAGAGCGCTCGCGCAGGCAGCGACGCCAACCTGCTTTTGGCTATCAAGAGGCGCTGGGACGTGAAACTTTGGGGACGGAAGAAGATTCCGCGAGCGGGACCCACGGTCCCGCTAGGTGGCAGGCGTTATTCAGGCGGAAAAGGACGAACCGCAGCCGCAAGTGGTGACGGCGTTGGGGTTGCGGATGACAAACTGCGCCCCTTCCAGTCCCTCGGTATAGTCGATCTCGGCACCGACCAGATACTGGAAGCTCATCGGATCAATCAACAACTTCACGCCGTGATTTTCCACCACGGTATCGCCGTCGCTCAGCGCTTCGTCGAAGGTAAAACCGTATTGAAAACCGGAGCAACCACCGCCGGAAATGAACACGCGCAACATTAGGTTGGGGTTTGCCTCTTCTTCGAGCAATCCCTTGACCTTCAGTGCCGCGGCATCGGTGAACAATAGTGGATCATCAGTAGGAACAAACGTTTCGACGGTTGCGCTCATGGCTCGATCCTCTCTTAACAAGATGGATTAATTTGGACTGATTGTCCGATTGTTGACCCTGGAGGTCAAGAATAGTTTGGTCGCGCCACGGCCAACGCCAATCCATCCGTTCGATTCCTTCCCATCACACCATCTGTTCCAATCATAAGGAAACACCCATCAACAGCCATGATTCCGGCTTCAGGGCAACAGGGCAATACCATCCAAACCGGCGATTTCCGGCAAGCCGAACATCAGGTTCATATTCTGCACCGCCTGTCCCGCAGCCCCCTTGACCAGATTATCGATCACCGACAACACCACCACGGTCTTGCCGTTGCTCGGCCGATGCACCGCCACCCGACACTGATTCGCTCCACGCACGCTGCGGGTCTCGGGATGGGAATGTGGCGGCAGGACATCCACGAACGGCTCCGAACCGTAACGCTGTTCGAAGAGCGCCTGCAAATCGACATCGGGAGTGGTCAGGGTCGCATACAAGGTCGCGTGAATACCGCGGATCATCGGTATCAAGTGCGGCACGAACACCAGATCCAGCGAATCGCCGGCCACCACCGCCAACCCCTGGCGAATTTCCGGCAGATGGCGATGTCCCGACACGTTGTAGGCCTTGAAGTTATCGCCCGCCTCGGTCAGCAAGATACCGATCTCGGCCTTGCGCCCGGCGCCGCTGACCCCGGATTTGGCGTCGGCGATCAGCGATTGCGGATCGATCACACCGGCTTCCAGCAACGGCAAAAAACCCAGTTGCACGGCCGTTGGATAGCAGCCGGGATTCGCCACCAAACGGGCGGAGCGGATCGCGGCGCGATTGACCTCGGGCAAGCCATACACAGCCTCCGCCAACAAATCCGGACAAGTGTGCGGCATGCCATACCAACGCTCCCAGTCTTCGGTCCGCCGCAATCGGAAATCGGCGGCCAGATCGATGACCTTGACGCCCGCTTCCAACAGCGCCGGTGTGCTTCGCATGGCGGTGCCGTTGGGGGTGGCGAAAAACACCACGTCGCAACCCTTCAGCACGGTGTCGTCCGGCTCGACGAAGGCCAGATCCACTCGGCCGCGCAGGTTGGGAAACAGCGTGCTGACCGGAAGGCCCTTTTCGCCGCGCGAAGTGATCACCGCCAGTTCCACTTCCGGATGCACCGCCAGCAACCGCAACAATTCGACGCCGGTATAGCCCGTCCCACCGACAATGCCTGCCTTGATCATGTCTCAGTACCCGCAATCGCTTTCTGAACAACGCGCATCATACGGTGTTGGCCATCCCGCGCAAACCCGGTACGTTCTGGCATAATGGCGCCGCCACTTTTGATGGTTGCGGCGGTTTCATTCCGGTACTGGTTCGGTATTTCGACCAGACTCCACCGCAACCCCATCATCGCGGGAGATCCTTGCCGTGAAATTGCACAAAGAAACCGCCATCGCCGGCCTTGCGCTGGTGGTGGTCCTGGCATTCGCCGCGGTCTGGTTCATGCCCGCCGGTCTACGCGAGGCGCCGCCGCTGGTTGGGCAAACCCTGGACGGCCGTACCTTGACTCTGGAGCAGCTACGCGGTAAGCCGGTGTTGGTCACGTTCTGGGCGACGACTTGCCCGTCCTGCGTCGAGGAAATACCACACTTGATCGAACTGTATCGGGAACTAAACCCGAAAGGCTTGGAAATCATCGGGGTCGCCATGGCCTACGATCCGCCAGAGCAGGTGCGCGCCATGGCGCGGCAACGGCAAATTCCCTACCCCATCGTCCTGGATAGCGAGGAACGCATCGCCCGCGAATTCGACAATGTACGACTAACCCCCACCTCGGTGCTGGTCTCGCCGGAGGGACGCATCGTGCAATATCGGCTGGGCTTACTGGACATGCCCGAACTGCGGAACACGATTGCGGGAATGTTGTAGCGTGTGGGACAAGGGGGTCGAAGCGGTTGCCCGCTCACACCCCCTCCTCGACGGATTCGTTCAGACGAAACAAGCGTTGGCTCGCTCCAGGCATTCACAGGCTTGGTCGAGATCGGCGTGGCAACGCATCACCCAAGCATCGCCCCAGAAAAAATTGCAACTGGTTTCCGCCCGCAACACTCGCCAGTGCGCGTCCTCCAGCAAATCGAGCAATTCCGGACTGCGCGAGCCGATATAGGCGGCGTTGCGCAGCGCGGCTTGCACGGCCTGACTGATCTCATCGACCCGCGTCAGCGCATCCTGCTGCGCCTGCGAACCCTTCCATTGCAGGAAATCACGACCGTCATGCCAGCCGGTGTTCCACGCACCCGGTCCGATCGTCACCTCGCCGTCGGCGCCGAATCGATCGAGATAATCCTTGATGAAGGTCGGTCGGATCGCGTGCTGGCCGGCTCGCGCCGCATTCAGCAGCGGCTTGTAAAAGGCGTCCCAGAAGTTGCTACCGGGGGTGACGTTGCGAAACCAGCCGCCGTTTCCACCATCGGTGCAGGTCGTCACCAGCGGCGCGAAATCGCACTCTTTCGTCCGCTCTTGGACCTCCCGAACGAACCATTCCAGCTCCATGCCCGACTCCTGGGCATTCGACAGATCCCGGTCCCGCACGATCACGATGATTTCCTCATCGCCGAATCGAGCGAAGTGGGGCCGGTAGCGCAATTCCTGCCAGCTCATCGGCGTGACCGGTCGCACGTGCTCGCAATCCACCAGCACGAAGCGGTAACCCAACCGGCGCAGCATGGGGATCATCTCCATGCAGAACCCCATCTCCGGCGGCCAGAATCCCTGAAAATTGCCGCGGAAGAACAAATGGCGGGCAATCCGTTGCCAGCGGTCCAGGTGAGCTTCCCAGTCGGCGGGCGGGATCAGCGGTAATACGGGGTGATAGTAACCGGTGCCGAGAATATCGATGACCCGGTTATTTTGCAGATACCAGAGCAACGAGCCGCAATCCACGGCTCCGTACACCCGGTTTTGAAAATCGGGATTCGACAGCACCTCCAATAAGGTGCCGGACAGCGCCAAGTGAATCCGGCCGATGTCCTGATAATCCCACAGCGAACGGGGAATACGGTCCATGGCAAACAGAATTTCCCTGGCCTCCCATTCGTTGTGCTCCCACAAATGCTCCAGATTGCCGGGTGGTTGGTGCAGATTCAGCACCAGCGCATGATAGAAGGTGTCCGCCATGATTCATGCCCTCCTCCTGTGATTCGTCGGCAACCGGCGCCAGGAAGACCCCGGCGCCCGCCACGACCCTACTTTTTATAATGATAAATCGGAAATCGGCACGGCGGAATGGCCCGGATGGCTAAAAATCGGTTTCGACGATGCTGCTGGCCCGCCGACAGATTTCGCGGCCGTAGTCGGTCCACAGCCCCTGCCCCCAGTAGCGATAGCAACTGGTCTGCGAACACATCAGATGGAACAGCGCATTGTGAAAGCGCGGATCGCTGGGCGAGACCTTCGGCTTCAGTACCTTCTCGAAGAATTGCGAGCTGGCCTTTTCCATCGGCCCAAGCACGTTGTCGTAGCCGCGCACCCAGGAAATATCGTTGGTCCAACTGCCGCCCTCCATGTGGAAGCGACCATCTTCCTGCTTGAGTTCGGCGATGACCTTTTCCAGTTTCTCCGGCCCACCACCCGGCTGGAACCGGTCCCAAATCCGTTTCTGGAACTGCGGTTGGAGTGTCGGCAGGTCGGCTTCCTTGATCCCCAAGGCAAACAGATGCTCCAGATACTCGGTGGCATTCATGAACGGCGTGTCGGACCCGGACGCCTCGCGCACCGAATCGAAGAACTTGCCGGGGAACTCGTTCATCATCACCCCGCCGTTCTCGCCGTCGGCGATCTGGGTCACCAGCGGCGGCACCGATTTTCCCGCCAGTTCCCAACGCGACAGGCTCTTGGCCTCGTAGTAGGGCTGCATCTGCGCCACCAGCTTGGTATCGCTGCCTTGCGTCTTGACGATGGCGATGATACTGACCGTTTCGCCCTTGGAATTGGTGCAGACCAACCGGTGCGGTAGATGTTTTTTCTCCGGTCCCCAGCCGTTCTCCGGCTGCTCCACGGTATGCTCCTGCACCAGCAGCCATTGATAGCCGCAGTCCACCAAGGTCTTGATGTACTCGTAGGCAATATCGGGATGGTTGGGCAGGGCCATTTCCGAGGGCGAAAATCCGCGTACCCGCCCCAGCGCCTCCAGCCCGAAGATAGCGGCGAAATGGTGCTGCCAGGCTTTGACGTGGAGGCGAAAATCCTGCGTCGGCGTCGAAGGCGCCACCGCGTGACCCCACGGACAACCCAACCACTCCACCCCACGCCGGTAGGCCGGATTGCAGGTTACGTTCTTGAGCGCATCAAGCGCATCATGCAGGCCCATGGCGCGCAAGCCGTGGAACAGGGTACCGGAATACTCCAGCATCACCCGCGGTTCCTTGCCCTCATCGATCAATTGAGGGACAAATTCGCCTATGCGCTTGTAGCACCAATGGAACACCGGCGCGTTGTAATTATCGCCAATGCCTTGGTTCTCCATCATGTATTGGAGATTGCTGATGATGGCCGCAGTGTGCAAGTCACCGCCACCCGCCG
>JAGRHI010000050.1:27798-28518 GCA_020445045.1 Candidatus Competibacteraceae bacterium | reverse complement strand
GCGCGAGGCGGGGCTTCGTCTGGAGGGGAGTGGTGGTGAGCGTTATTGTTCCGCCGCGAATTTTTTGACCATCGTGGCTTGCGGACCTTTGGGTCCGGCTTTAACTTCGAACTCGACCTTCTGGTTTTCCGCCAGCGTTCGGAACCCCTTGCCCTCGATGACCGAGTAGTGAACGAACACATCGCTGCTACCATCCTCGGGGGCGATGAAGCCGAAACCCTTGGCTTCGTCAAACCATTTCACAGTACCGGTACTCATTGAATACAAAACCTCAAAGCCAGAAATTTCTTCTTTGCCGGGCCGCTTGGGGTACCGAATCCTCAGCGGTTGGAGAGGCCGGATTCCAAGGGTCCAACTCCGAGCATCGGGAAATTTTCAACCTCCGCCCGCGCGGGAAATTACGTTAAAGCCAGGTATTCCGCAAGCGGATTTTATATGCATTCGCACAACGTCAGCGCGAAAACCTCCGTCGTTTTCGATGTTCGACAGGACTGAACCTTGCCCAATAATCCCTTGGAAATCATCGTGGAAAATGAGCTCGCCGCGCTGCGCCCCCGCTTGGCCGAGTGCCCGACCCGCGACCGTGCCCGGTTGGACCGCCGCCTGCGGGAGCTGCGCCGCCGGTCGCGCGCGGGCCAATCGGTGGACCGCGGCCTGGAGCAGTGGCTTGCCGATCTGGAGGTCGTCGTCGCCCACCTGCGCGAGCGCCGCGCCGCGCTG
>JAGRHI010000050.1:23599-27710 GCA_020445045.1 Candidatus Competibacteraceae bacterium | reverse complement strand
TGCGGCGAGACCGGTTCGGGCAAGACCACCCAGTTGCCGAAGATCTGCCTCTCGCTCGGATTGGGCGCGGCGGGGCTGATCGGCCACACCCAGCCGCGCCGGATCGCCGCCCGCTCGGTGGCGGGGCGGATCGCCGCCGAACTGGGTACTCCGGTCGGCGGCCAAGTCGGCTACAAGGTGCGTTTTTCCGACCGGACCGGGCCGGACGCGCTGATCAAACTGATGACCGACGGCATCCTGTTGGCGGAAACGCAGGGCGACCGGCGGCTCGATCAGTACGAAGTCATCATCATCGACGAGGCCCACGAGCGCAGCCTGAACATCGACTTCCTGCTAGGTTATCTCAAGCGACTGTTGCCACGCCGGCCCGATCTCAAGCTCATCATCACCTCGGCGACCATCGATCCCGAACGCTTCTCCCGTCATTTCGGCGGCGCGCCGATCATCGAGGTATCCGGGCGCACCTATCCGGTGGAACTGCGTTATCGGCCCTTGCCGGCGACCGACGAGGACGAACGCGACCGCGATTTGCAGCAGGCGATCCTGGACGCGGTGGACGAGGTCTGGCACCAGGGGCCGGGCGATATTCTGGTGTTCCTGTCCGGCGAACGGGAAATCCGCGAGACCGCCGAGAGCCTGCGCAAGCACCATCCGCCGAACACCGAGATTCTGCCGCTGTACGCGCGGCTGTCCGCCACCGAACAGAACCGGGTGTTCCAGCCGCACGGCCGGCCGCGCATCGTGCTGGCCACCAACGTCGCCGAAACCTCGCTGACCGTGCCTGGCATCCGCTACGTGATCGATCCCGGCACGGCGCGTATCAGCCGTTACAGCCCGCGCAGCCGGATTCAGCGGCTGCCGGTGGAAAAGATTTCCCAGGCCAGCGCCAATCAGCGCGCCGGCCGCTGCGGGCGGGTGATGGCGGGCGTTTGCGTCCGGTTGTACGCGGAAGAGGATTTTCAGGCCCGTCCGCCCTTCACCGATCCGGAAATCCTGCGCACCCATCTGGCGGCGGTCATTTTGCAGATGAGCGCGCTGAATCTGGGGCGACCGGAGGATTTTCCGTTCGTGGACCCGCCGGACCCGCGCCAGATCAGCGACGGCTTTCGGCTGCTGTTCGAATTGGGCGCGGTGGACGGGCAACGGAATATCACCGAGTTGGGACGGCAATTGGCCAAGCTGCCGGTCGATCCTCGTTTGGGACGGATGCTGCTGGCGGCGCAACGCGAGAGTTGTCTGCGTGAAGTGCTGGTGATCGTCGCGGCGCTGGCGATTCAGGACCCGCGCGAGCGGCCGCTGGAAAAGCAGCAAGCGGCGGACGAGAAACATCGCCGCTTTCGCGACGAGCAATCCGATTTTCTGTCCCTGCTCAAGTTGTGGGAGTACTACCACGAACAGGCCCGACAACTGTCCAGAAACCAGTTGCGCAACCGCTGTCAGGCCGAGTTTCTGTCCTTTGTGCGGATGCGGGAATGGCACGACCTGCATCAAGAACTGCTGGGGCGAGTCACCGAAATGGGGATGCGGCTCAACGGCGAGCCGGCGCCCTATGACGGCTTGCATCGAGCCTTGTTGACGGGGCTGCTCGGTCATCTGGGCTTGAAGCAGGAGGAACATGCGTATCTCGGCGCGCGCGGTCGGAATTTCTACCTGTTCCCCGGCTCCGGCTTGTTCAAGAAGCGGCCGCGCTGGGTGATGGCGGCGGAGGTGGTGGAAACCAGCCGGCTGTTTGCCCGTACCGTGGCGCGCATCGAGCCGGAATGGGTGGAACGGTTGGCCGGGCCGTTGCTGAAGCACAGCTATGCCGAGCCGCATTGGGAGAAGCGTTCCGCCCAGGTGAGCGCCACCGAGCGGGTCACGCTGTACGGCCTGCCCGTGGTCGTTGGCCGACGGGTCAATTACGGGCCGCTCGATCCGGTGCTGGCACGCGAAATTTTCATCCGCCACGCCCTGGTCGAGGGCGAGTTTCACTGCAAGGCGCCTTTCTTCCAGCACAATCGGCAATTGCTGGCGGAATTGGAGGAACTGGAAGTCCGCGCCCGCCGCGATCTGACGGCCGACGAGGAAACCTTGTACCGCTTCTACGACGAGCGTGTTCCCGAAGGCATTTACAGCGGTCCATCGTTCGAGACCTGGCGCAAGCGGGCCGAGCGAGACCAGCCCCGACTGCTGTTTCTCGACCGGGATGTTTTGTTGGCGGAGGCCGGACCGGTGGCGGATGGCGAACGCTTCCCCGATCGGCTCGATCTCGATGGGTTGAAGCTGCCGTTGACTTATCGTTTTGCGCCCGGCACGGACGACGACGGCGTGACCTTGACCGTGCCGCTGGCGGCGGTCAATCAGGTGGACCCCAAACGGCTGGATTGGTTGGTGCCGGGTTTGCGGGCCGAACGGATGGCGGCGCTGCTGAAGTCGCTGCCCAAGGCGTTGCGGCGCAATTTCGTGCCGGTGCCCAATTACGTGCGGGCCTTGTTGGAAGCGATCGAGCCGGGCGCGCGGTCGCTGGTCGAGGCCATGACCGAGCAGTTGCAGCGCATGACTGGCGTGCGGGTGCCCGAGGAGGCGTGGAATCCCGAGGCTGTTCCCCATCATTTGCGGATGCGCTATCAGGTGGTGGAGGCCGACGGCCGAATATTGGCGGTCGGGCGCGACTGGGCGGCGATTCAGCGGCAATTGCGTGGCGAGGCGCGCGCCGGGTTCGCGGCGCTGCCCACCCCGGAGTTCGAGCGGGAGCGGCTGCGTGACTGGGATTTCGGCGAGTTGCCGGAAGAGGTGAACTTCATCCGCAATGGCATTCGATTGCGCGGTTATCCGGCGCTGGTCGCGGAGCCGGATGGTTCGCTGGCGTTGCGATTGCTGGATTCGCCGGCGCGGGCGGAGGCGGCGACGCAGGGCGGTTTGCGGCGATTGATCGGTTGGCGGCTGGGGCCTGTGTTCAAGACCCTGGCGCGCGACCTGCCGCGGTTTCAGCGCATGACCTTGCACTTCGTCGGCTTGGGCACCCAGGAGACCTTGCGCGAGGATCTGTTGAACGCCATCCTCGACCGGGCTTTTCTGAGCGATGAACCGTTGCCACGCGACCGGGCGGCGTTCGAGGCATTGCTGGCGCGCGGCAGGACCCGGCTGAGCACCGTGAGAGGGGAGATGGGCGAAATGGCCGCCGCGATTCTGGCGGCCTATCACGAGGTCCGGCGGACGCTGAGCGACGAGCCGGTTTGGGCCGAAGCGATGGCCGACATCCGCGATCAACTGGCGCATTTGATCTATCCCGGTTTTCTCGGTCAGACCCCGCCGGAGTGGCTACCGCATCTGCCGCGCTATCTGCGCGCCATCGCGTTGCGCCTGCAAAAGCTGCGACAAGCACCGGACAAGGATCGTCAGCGGCGCGGCGACATCATGCGCTTGTGGGAGGGCTGCAAGCGGCAATTGGAGCGGGACGCGGAACGGGAGCGGCACGATGCGGAACTGATCCGCTTCCGTTGGCTGCTGGAGGAGTTGCGAGTGTCGCAGTTCGCCCAGGAGTTGAAGACGGTCGCGCCGGTGTCGGTCAAGCGGCTGGAAGAGCAGTGGGGCAAGGTGCGGCAGGGGTGAGGAATAGGGTTCCTACATGCCCCACACCTGAATTCGGTAAGGACCGTGGATTTCCTCGCGCTGGAAGATTTTTTGTTCCCACGCGATGCCGGGACGGCGGTCGAAGATCAGCAGATGGCCTTCGCTTGCGCTGGTGCGATCCAGATAGTCGGCGGTTTGCGCCAGTCCTTCCCGCAGAGTGGCGTCGAGCGACTTGTGTAGCAGTTTTAACTCGATCACCACGCGCTGTACCGGGCCGAGAAAACCTTGGGTTGTGTCCAATGGCCATTGCACCAACAAGTCCGTCCGCTTCCGCCCCAAACCATATTCCCGATCGATGCGCCCGCCACCGTTGACGATCCGTTGCAGGAAGGCTTGCAGCAGCAATTGCGGTCCGGCTTCCTTGTAGTCGAACCGTTCCAGCCAACTGTCGGCGTGCTCGCGGAAAAATTGCTGGAAAGCCGCAAGCAATTTGGGAAGATTCAGGCCACCGTCGGGACGGACATACCAGGCGGGGTTCTGCGCGATCGTGACTTGGGTC
>JAGRHI010000050.1:20395-23566 GCA_020445045.1 Candidatus Competibacteraceae bacterium | reverse complement strand
ATTCGCGGGGGATGATTTCCTGATAGAGCGCGTTGGCAATGGCCATTTGCGGTGTCAGCGTCACCAAACCCAAGTCCTGAACGTAGAGCAGGTCGTCGGTCGGGAGGGTATCGTCCGGCGTATCGCCGCCGATCAGGCGACTGATGACTCGATGGACTCGCGGTTCCCGCAGCTTATCCGCCAGTTGGTCGAGATGGGTTTCCCGGCGCTGGATCAGGTTTTCCTTGGTCTGTTCGATCATTTCGACCGTGATCGCTTGGGCGCGGTCCCGGCCTGCTTTCAACTTGAAACAGGTTTCGTAGGCCAAGGCGTTGACCAGCCAGGGCTGGCCGCGCGTCAAGTCCCAGACCCGGTTCAGAACGCTGTCGGCGAATACTTGTCCGGTTTCCACCGTGTGTTGTTGGTAGAGCGCGCCCACTTCCTTGCGACTGAAGTTGCCCAGGCGCAGCGATTCGGCTTTGATATTGAAGGCAGAACCGCCGGTGATCACTTCCTGGTCGGCGCTGTGAATGCGGTAGTCGCGCACGTCGCGCACGCCGCATAGGACAATGGTTTGCGGGAACGCGCGCGGGCGCTGGGTGTAACCGGCGCGGATTTGCCGCAGCAGCGAGATCAGGGCATCGCCCACCAGCGCGTCCACTTCGTCCAGCAGCAGCACGATGGGTAAATCGCTTTCCAGGGACCAGCGGGTCAGGGTCGCGGCCAACATGCCGCCGCCGCTTTGTTCACGCACGGCTTCCAATGCCCAGTCCTTGACTCGCCGGTCACCCAGATACACCTCGGCGGCGGTCGCCAGTTGCATGACCACGGTGCGCAGCGCGGCGTCCACGTTGCCGCGATACGCTTGTGCGCCTTCGATGTTGGCGTACAGGCAGCGATAGCGTTCTCCGCGATTGAGCAGTGCCATCAGCGCCAGCAACACCGAGGTTTTGCCGGTTTGGCGAGGGGCGTGCAGGACGAAGTATTTCTGCTGCTCGATCAGTTGCAGCACGTCGTCCAGGTCGATGCGGGACAGGGGTGGCAGCGTGTAATGCCGAGCTGCGTTAACCGGCCCAGCAGTGTTGAAAAAGCGCATGGCGCGGCTCCAGGGTGATGCTATGGCTTTTCTATACGGGTTGTGTGAATGATTAAGTTATCCTGTCTTATTGGCGTAGGATGATGTGACTTTCTTTTTGCTCGTCTTTACTCATGCCTAATCTTCTGCAATACAGCGACGATTTGCCTATCTGAGATTTGAGGAAGGGCCGTCACACAGTAACTTCGATAATTTCTTCGGAGATGATTGGAAGAGCCGGTTCTTCATGTGTGGCAAGACTTTCCAGATAGGTTTCGATAGCCTTGCGATATTTATAAGAGCTTTGGCCCTTGTGCCGCTTTGCGAGACGCAGCCCCGAGTTCCGCAGTTCTAAGGTGTAATTACTTGATTTTAATAGACATCATATATTTGTAGTGGCATATTTTTACCCTACTAAATCAATAAGTTGGTGCGAACTGCTGAACTCGGGGTAGCTAGGGAGCAATGGAACATCCGCGATGAAGATTCCATCTTCAACTGGTTCGATGATGACACGATACTTCAATCGGTATCGAGTGGTGAATGATCCAGTTTTTTAAGGTTCTTTGTTATTTAAAATGTTGAATATGATTCAATGAAGGCAAACGGTTTTTCGAGGTGTGGCGCAACTTTCATTAGTCCATTCCGAAACTCAGTAAAGCTAATATATTTAAAGGTAAAGTATTTGTTGGGTTGTATATCGAGATTATGTGTTTTAATTTCTCTATTTTGATAATCAATGTAGCTGGGGTAGTCCACAACCGTTTTATTTGTTACAAATGAAGGCCTTCCATTGATCCTTTCTTTGGATGGAATTAATGTGTTGTCTTTATAATCAAACCAATTTACCTCATTATTTACGATTGACTTATTGATTTCATCGCTTGGTGCCAACAAGGCAGCTTTGGCAAGCTTACCATTTAATTCTAATAGCTGAATTAGATTCGAGTATTTTGTATATTGCTGTAGCGAAAATTTTCCATTGGTTTTCTTAGCTTGTATCTTTAGTTCAATTAAAAATATATGCTTTTGAGATTCATCGCAAAGTATTATGTCGGGATCGCCTATTACTGATCCCATATCGTGCTTCCACTCTAGGGTTACAAGCCATAAAGGAATAACTGAATTTAAGCCAAAAAGATCTGCAATAACTTGTCCTAAGTGCTCAGGCGGCAGAGTTAATAATATTGTGTTAAACGATTCATTTATTATTTCCTCTTTTGATTTCCAAATTTCTTGAATGTAATGATCTCCTCTTTTTCTTACGCTTGGGATCTTGAGTTCATATACTGTTTCCTTGCTATTCTTTGATATTTCTCGTATTTCAGAATCTCTTAAATATATGTCTTTAATTAACCCGTTAAAGTGTGCTCTAATCAATACCATTTCAGGTATGTCTGCACAGGTTAAGAATTTTATAGCTTTTAGCAAATTCCACCTCTTTATCCAAATTTTACTAAGTATAACGGGGCGACAGATACTCGGTGAGCCTAGACAAAACGCAGTTTTGAACAGGCGAAGTCGGGTTGACCCCCGTTGTCGCGGGCGCGAAGCGTCCGCGACAACTGATTATGCAGTTTCCGCATAACTCCTTGATGGTTGAGTTATACAGCGGCATGTTGATCGGGAAACGGATGAGCCGCATGACCAAACAGCACAAGTCACTGGGCCAAGTGGCTGATTCCGTCTCATGGTTTCCGAATCGTCGTGTGCAACTCCTTGAAGCGTCAAAGCATCCGCATGGACAGCATCACTGACAGCAGATCGGCAACTCCAGAGAGGATAAAATGGTTCTCTCAGTATACCGGATTAAATGTTCAAAGATTATAAGCGCGATCACGAAGGTGACGCGCCAGTTCCCGCTGACATGAACCGGCCAAACGTGCTTGCGGTCACTGCTCAAGAGGTACTTTTTACCTCTTTTTGACGCCAACTCATCGAAAAAATGCCCCCTCTCCCTGTGGGAAAGGGGGCACGGTGAGGCCCCAACGTCGCCCGCCGCCCATGGGATATTCAGCGTATTCTTTCGACCTTGACCGTCGCCACCGGGTTGCGCCAGTCGTAATCGGCGGCGCTCAGATCGCCGACGCCGTGAATCCCGGCATGAATATGCACGA
>JAGRHI010000050.1:19992-20387 GCA_020445045.1 Candidatus Competibacteraceae bacterium | reverse complement strand
CGAAACCTTCGCCGCCGACATTGGGCGAGCCGCCCTCGCCACCGCAGGTCGGTCCGGGAATTGACATACACGACTCATCGTTGGGCTCGGAGCCGGCATCGTAACCGGGCACCAGGTAATACTGACTCCCGGCGCGTGGGACTTCCACGCCGTTCAGGGCGATGAAGCCATCGTTGGTCGGCAGGATCATCGCCGCCAGGCTGATTCGGTTGGCGTTGCCGGCGGGAACCTCAACCGTGACCGATTGCCCCGGCCCCAGCAATCCCTGCGAATGGCCGGTGCCCACCAACCGGCCGGAGTTGAGTAACATATCCTCCAGAGGCATGGTGTCGCCGCCCTCGGCCATGGCCGCCAATTCATCACTCGCCGGTTGCCCCAGCGCGAAGAGTTCGACG
>JAGRHI010000050.1:18008-19834 GCA_020445045.1 Candidatus Competibacteraceae bacterium | reverse complement strand
CAAGACAGCCGATAGTTTCATCGTCGATTCCTCCGTGGGGGGATGAGCGTTCAAGAAGCACAGCGTGACCTGAGGCTCACTATGCCGTCCCCCCTTCACGGAAGACTCACGGACTCATCACAATTCCATCACGGTGCCGACTGACGAACGATCCCTTGCGGCGGCGCTACGCGCCGGCAGTTCGAAACTGAACCGCGTGCCTCGCGCCAACAGACTGGCGACGCACAGTTCGCTACCATGCAATTCGACGATGCGCTTGGCGATGGCCAGACCCAGACCCAGATGGCTGCCGTCGTCCCGCGCCGGCTGCGAACCGCGATAAAACCGGTCGAACACATGCGGCAAATCCCGCGGTTCGATGCCGTGGCCGGTGTCGGTGACGGCGAAGGTGGCGGTTCCGTCCGTCGCTCGCAATTCCAGGGCGACGATGCCGGCGGGCGGCGTGTGGTACAGGGCATTGAGAATCAGATTGTCCAGTACCCGTTCCAGCAAACCGATGTCGGCCTCGACGAACAACGCCACGGCCGGCAAACGCACGATCAGGCGGATGCGGCGCTCGCGGGCGGGCAACGGGTATTTTTGCGCGATGTCTTGCAACAATTCGGCGGCGGCGAAGCATTCGCGGTGCGGTTGGATGGCATGGGCGTCGAGCTTGGCCAGCTCGAACAGATCGCCGACCAGTCGGCCCAAGCGTCGCGAGTGGCGCAGGGCGGCATCGAGGTAAAGCGCCCGGTCGGCGTCGGTGAGTTGACCCGCTTTGATCTGCAACGTTTCCAAATAACCGTGCAGCGCGGCCAGCGGGGTGCGCAGATCGTGCGAGACGTGGTTGACCAGCTCGCGCCGCAGGGTGTCGCGCTCTTGCAGGGTCCCGATCAGGGTTTGCAGGCGTTGCGCCATCCGGTCGAAATGCGCGCCCAGTTGCTCGATCTCGTCGCCTTGCGCGCCTTGGCCGCGATAAGGCGCGTACACCGCGAAGTCGCCGCGCTGGAACTCGTCCACCAGTACCGCCAGCCGTCGCAGCCGGCGGGTCAACAGCCGAAACAACAGCAGTCCGGCCAGCAGCCCGGCCAGCAGACTGCCAACCAGCACCCAAGCACTGAGCCGCAACAGCAGGCTGTCCTGGTAAAGGCGCTCGAACGACTCGTACATCTGGCCGCGCAGCACCACGTACAGATAACCCTCGGGTCGTTCCGCCGAGGGGACCGGGGTGGCCGAGAAACTCTTGCGGGCGTCGTGGCTGCGCGGGTCGTCGCCGAGAATCGGCAGTTCGGCCCCGGCCAGAAACGCGCGAATCGGCTCCAGGGCAACATGGTCGCGTTTGACCGCCGTCGGTTCGGCGGAGTAGGCGAGAATCGTACCGTCCAGACCCAGCAGATAGATTTCGATGCTGGGATTGATGGTCATGTAACGCTCGAAGGTGGCTTTCAGCGCCCGAGTATCGAGCTTGCCCTCGGCGACCAGTTTCTGATCGGCGACCAGATTACGGGCCAGATCGCGGTTAAAACGCTGTTGCGCTTCCTGCAAGTAACGCTGGGTCAGGCCGTGACTGATCAGGCCGTAGCTCAGACCGATGGCGCCCAGCAGCACCACCAGCGCCAGCGCCAGTTTGCCGTACAGGGTGTTCAGCATGATTCGGCGAACTTGTAGCCGACGCCCCAGACGGTCAGCAGGTAGCGGGGTTCCGCCGGATTCGGTTCCAGCTTGGCGCGCAGACGGTTGATGTGCGAGTTGACCGTGTGTTCGTAGCCGTCGTGGCCGTAGCCCCAGACCTGATCGAGAAGTTGGCCGCGACTGAACACCCGGCCGGGATGGCGGGCGAAATACAG
>JAGRHI010000050.1:13352-17992 GCA_020445045.1 Candidatus Competibacteraceae bacterium | reverse complement strand
CGAATTCCTTGGCGGTGAGCGACAATTCCCGATTGGCGAGGGTGACTCGGCGTTTGTCGGTTTCGATCGCCAGTTCGCCACGGACGATGCGCTCGTCGCTTGACGTTGCCTCACCGTGTTTGCCCAGGGCCTCGGCCCGGCGCAGCAGGGCCTTCACCCGCGCCAGCAGTTCCGGGAAGCTGAACGGCTTGACCAGATAATCGTCCGCGCCCAGTTCCAGCCCCAACACCCGGTCGAGTTCCGAGGACTTGGCGGTCAGCATCAGGATCGGCACGTAGTCGCCGCCGCTGCGCAGCCGCTGGCACAGCGTCAATCCGTCCAGATCGGGCAGCATCAAATCCAGAATCACCAGGTCGTAACGGTCGTGGGCGTAGCGGGTCAGCGCCTCCTGTCCGCAACCGGCGATTTCCGCCCGGCAGTGGATGTCCTGAAGGTGCAGTTTGACCAGCGCGGCGATATCGCGGTCGTCCTCGACCAGCAACACCGTGCGCGTCATGGGTGAGGTCTGTGGGATGTGGGTGTCGGTCAAGATGAATACTCCCCGCCGCCGGTCGATGCCGGATCGGACCATGATCGATCCGGGAAGTCACGTTTTCATCACGCCGTGCTCGCGCGGTCGCCGGTCTTCCGGCCAGCGCGGCTCTCAATCCGCCAGCAACAAGCGTCCCGCCATCAGCGCCACCACCAGCAGAAACACCGGGCGGATGAACGGTGCGCCGTAGCGAATGGCGCTGTGGGCGCCGACGAACGCCCCGAGCATGAGGGTCGCGCCCATGGTCAGGCCGACGGCGTAATCGATGTTGCCCAGGATGACGAAGGTCAGCAGCGCGGTGAGGTTGCTGACGAAGTTCATGAACCGCGCCACCCCGGCGGCTGCCACCAAATCCAGGTGGAACAGCTTCATCGCCGCCGCCATCCAGAACGCGCCGGTGCCGGGACCGATGAAGCCGTCGTAAAAACCGATCAGCCCGCCGGTCAGCAGCTTGACGCCGCGTCGACCCGCCGGCGTGGCTTCCGGTCGCGGCATCGCTTGGACCGATGGTGTCCGGCGTGGCCAGATCAGATAGCCCGACGCCAGCAGGATCGCCAGCGGCAGCAGTGTCTTCAGCGTGCCGGCGCTCAACAGATAAATCAGCACCGCGCCGAGCAGTGCCCCGACCAAGGTGCCGAAACTCATCGCCCACCACAACGCCGGCTGGAACAAGCCCTTGCGGATGAAGGTCAGCGAAGCGCTGAAGGTGCCGAAAGTGCCGACCAGCTTGTTGGTGCCGACCACCAGATGCGGTGGCATTCCGATGCTCAGTAGCGCGGGCATGACCAGCATTCCGCCGCCGCCGGCGATGGCGTCGATGAACCCCCCCAGCAGGGCAACGCCGCCCAGCAACAGGATGGTGGTGGGGTCCATGGTGGAGGGTCGATTCAGGGCGCGATGGCGATTTCGCTCAGGGTCTCGGCCAACGCCGCCAGCAAGGCGGTCAGGGCGGCCGGATCGGGTAGGCGCTCGACCGCCTCGGCCGGTGGTTCCGGGCCGATGCCCAGGGCGATGCCGCCCAGGGCATGCGCCACCGCCAGCGCCGGCGCGTCGTTGGCGGCGTCGCCGGCATACAGCACCAGCGCCGGTTCCGGGCCACTTTGGGCGACGATGGTCCGTAGCGCCGTGCCCTTGTCGTGCTCGATGGCCGGCAACACCTCGATGGCCAGCGGTCCATCCAGCACCTGCAGGTCGGTGGCGTGTGGCGCCAGCAAGGCAGTGATTTCGACTTGCAGCGCTTCGATCCGGTTCGGCGCCAGTTGCCGATAGTGCACGGTAAAACCGAACGGTTTTCGTTCGATCCAGGTGCCGGGATAGGCGGTCAAGCGAGCCTCGATGGTGGCGTCCAGGGGATCGAGTCGAGCCCGGCTGGCCGGCGCTCCGGCGGGAACGCGGCGTTGCCCGGCCAGTGCCAGTTCCAGTCCGGTGGAGCCGCCATAGCTCAGCCCCGGCAGACCGACCATGCCGATGAGGTCGTCGAGTCCGCGACCGCTGACCACGCCGACCGTGACTCGTGGGGTCGCCGCCAGCCGGGCCAGTACCTCGCGCGACGCGGGGTCCAGCACCGCCAGGCGGGGATGCGCGACCAGCGGGGTCAGCGTGCCGTCGTAATCGAAAATCAGGACCAGGCGCTGGCCCCGGCGGTGGGCGGTGGTCAGCTTTTCCAGGATGTCCTGGCTGGTGGAAAGCATCAAGCGGTTTCCTGAGTGTATGGCGCGGGAACCGAATCGGCGGTCAGGGTCTCCAGGAAATCGGCGGCCCAACGATAGATATTGTGTTCCTCCACATGCCGCCGCATCCGCGTCATGCGTTCCCGCCGCTCGTCCGCGGGCATCTCCAAGGCTCGCTGGATCGTTTCGGCGAACTGATCGACGTCGTAGGGGTTGAAGAGCAGCGCGTCGCTCAACTCGCGGGCCGCGCCGGCGAATTCCGAGAGGATCAATACCCCGTCCAGGTCGGCGCGGGCCGCCACGAATTCCTTGGCCACCAGGTTCATGCCGTCGTGCAGCGAGCTGACGATGCCGATCTCGGCCAGTCGCATGAAGGCGTGAATGGTGGCCGGGTTTTGGTCGCCGACCAGAAAGCGGATCGGTTTCCAGGCAGCGGTCTGGAAGCGCCAGTTGATGGTGTCGACCAGCGATTCCAGCTCGTTGAGATGGTCCCGATAGCGACGGAGATAGGTGCGGCTGGGGGTGCTCAACTGCACCAGGGTGAATTGGCCCCGGTAGCGGGGGTAGCGTTCCAGAAAGCGCGCGACGGCGCGGAATCGTTCCGGCAGTCCCTTGGTATAGTCGATGCGGTCGATCCCCACCGCGACCCGTATATGGTCCAGCGAGTAGCGGTCGCGCAGTTCGTCGATTTGATGGGCCAAATGAAAGCCACTGGGCGCTTGGCGTTCGCTCCAGGGTTGGACCCCGATGGGAAACGGCCGGACTCGCGAAACGTGATCGTGCGATCTTACGGTGAACTGGTCCCAGTCTAGCCGGGCTTCGGTCATCCGATCGGCGGTGTCGAGGAAATTGTTGCAATATTGCTGAAGGTGGAAACCGATCAGATCCGCTCCGAGCAGGCCGTGCAGCAGCTCGGCCCGCCACGGGCAGATGCGGAATGCTTCCGGGTTGGGCCAGGGGATGTGCCAGAACAGACCGACCGCCAAATCCGGGCGAGCGTCCTTCAGCAGGCGTGGCACCAGCGCCAAATGGTAATCCTGCACCAGCACCACCGCGGGATCGGTGCCGACCTCTTCCAGGGCGGCGGCGGCGAAACGCTGGTTGACGCGCAGATAGTGTTCCCAATTGCTGGCCCGGAATACTGGCCGTTCGTGCGCCAGATGGCAGAGTGGCCACAGCCCTTCGTTGGCGAAGCCGTGGTAATAACCGCGCTCCTCTTCTCGGCTCAGCCACACCCGCCGCAAGGTATAAGCGGGATCGTCCGGCGGGACCGCCAGCCGGCCCCGGTCATCGGCGGTCATGTGGTCGGCGCTGCCGGCGCCGTGAGCGATCCACACGCCGCCGCCGGCCCGCAGCACCGGATCGAGAGCGGTGACCAGCCCGCCGGCGGGGGTTCGTAGCTGGGTTTTGCCGTCCTGCAACTCGTGCAGGTAGGGTTCGCGATTGCTGAGCACCAGCAGACGGCGACCGTGCAGGCGGTCGGCCATATGCGCTTGCAGTTGCTCGCGAGTCCAGCCGCGATCGGTTTGGGTCACCACCCGCGCCCGTTGCGTCGAGCGCGCGGCCCGCAACGAGTTCGCCAGTCGCTCGTTCTCGTTGGCCAACCGCGCGGCCGGTGGTTCGAGCTCCGGTTCGTCGTCGTCGCCACGCAACTGCCGCATCCATTCCGTCATCCGCTTGAGTGGGCGGTCGTACAGCAGCCAAGCACCCGTGACCACCAGGGTCAGCAACAGCAGGGTGACGACGCCCACCCAGAATCCGAATCGAACCCGCCGGTTGACGACGCGCTCATCCAATTGCGTCATGTCCTGGATCACTACCAGCACGCCTTGCGGTTGACCGTCCGCCGCCCGAATCGCCGAGGCGAGGATATAGACGTGGCCCTGATCCGTGAGCGCGGATTCGATGATGTCTTTCTGTTCCTTGAGTGCCCGGGCAACGACTTTATCGAGGTCGGCGGTGTATTCCCGCACCGCCTTGCCGGCGGCGAGCAGGCGGCCATCCGGTCGATAGACCGCCAATCCGATCAACGGCGGATAACCTTCGAGGTTGGCGCTCAGCGCCGCCGCCGCCTCGCGATCCGGCAGTTGCAGCGCGGCCTGGACCGAATAGGCCATCTGATGGGCCAGCACGTAGGCACGCCGGTCCATTTCCTCCAGGTCGGCGGCGCGTTCCCGCTCGACCTGAAGCCAGGCCAGGGCGCCGATCAATAGGCCCACCAGCCCAGCGACCAGCAGGCCCATCCGCAGCGAATTGGGCAGACGGTATTTGGTTTTCGTTGGCATGAAAATTCCTCGGGCAGAATTCCGCCAACGGGGGACGGATTCGGCTCATGGGGTTCGCTCAGGCCAGTAGCCGGCGCAGAATATCTTGGTAAATTCGGCTTAGTCGTTCCAGATCGGCGACGGGCAGCCGTTCGTCGATCTGGTGGATGGTGG
>JAGRHI010000050.1:0-13334 GCA_020445045.1 Candidatus Competibacteraceae bacterium | reverse complement strand
AGTTCGATCACCTGCGCGCCGGTGGGCGCGATGAAACGCCCGTCGGAGGTACCGCCGGCGGTGGACAGTTCCGGCTCCAGCCCGGTTTCGGCGCGGATCGCGGCGGCGGCGGCGGCCACCAGCGCGCCGGATGGCGTGAAGAACGGCGATCCCGACAGGTTCCAGTGTAGCTCGTATTGAAATACCTGACCGGTCTTGATTTCCTCGTTCAACAGGCCGGTTTCGACGATCAGCCGGGTGCGTTCCTCAAGTTGCTCGACGGTGACCGCCGGCGAAAAGCGGAAGTTGAACAACAGCTCCAGATCGCCGGGCACGACATTGACCGCGCCGGTGCCGGCATGCAGGTTGGAAATCTGCAACGAGGTCGGCGGAAAGCTCTCGTGTCCCTGGTCCCAGATTTCGTCCGCCAGCGCGCCGAGAATCGGCCCGATCGCGTGGATCGGGTTCTGGGCCAGGTGAGGGTAGGCGACGTGGCCCTGCTTTCCGCGCAGCCGCAGCCGGCCGTTCAGCGAGCCGCGCCGGCCGTTCTTGATGGTGTCGCCCAGTTGGGCCGAACTGGACGGCTCGCCCACCAGGCACCACTGGATTTTTTCGCCGCGCGCTTCCAACCGTTCCACCACCTTGATCGTGCCGTCCACCGCCGCGCCTTCTTCGTCGCTGGTGACGAGAAAGGCGATGGAGCCACGCGGGCGCGGGCAGGTGGCGAGGAAACGCTCGCAGGCGATGACCATCGCCGCCAGACTGCTTTTCATGTCGGCCGCGCCGCGCCCGTACAGCCAGCCCTCACGGATTTGCGGGGCGAACGGCGGCGTTTGCCAGCGTTCCAGCGGGCCGGGCGGCACGACGTCGGTGTGGCCGGCGAAGGCGAACAGCGGTTCGTCGTCGCCATGCCGGGCCCAGAAGTTGTCCACCTCGCCGTGGCGCAACCGTTCCACCCGGAAGCCGAGCGCCGCCAAGCGCGCGATCATGACCTCCTGGCAGCCGGCGTCCTCGGGGGTGATCGAGGGCCGGCGGATCAGGTCGAGGGCGAGGTCCAGGGTGGAAGGCATGGTCGGAAGGGTTCGAGGGCGGTCGGGAAACGGTAATCCATGTTTCGAAGTCTATCTTACTCCGGTAAAAAGTCGGAAGCGCTAGAGGCGGTCCAACGCTTGTGGCCGGTTCGAATCAGGGTGGTCAGCGCGGTCATTCGGTTTGCTTGGGCGAAGTCCGCGTGGTCTTGGGCGTACCGTTTGGCGACGAAGATCGCCAGTTCTTCGCCGAGAAGGGCTTCGAGCGTGACCCCGCCGAGATGAAAGGCGGTGCTGGCCGGAGGGGCGGTACGGATCAGATCGAGCAAGGGCTGGACGGCGGGCAAGCCGATCTTCGACAGGGCCACGGCCGCCGGGAAGGCGTACCAGTGCGGGTTGCCTTCGTCGGATACCAGGGAAAAGGAGCTGTCTCTGACCGTGATCAACCTGGCCAGTAGGGGTGCGGCCTCAGTTGCCTTGATGGCGCCCAGTAAGGTGATGGAAAACCAGTCCTTGCTCTTGGCGGTGACTCGCTGGCTTTTGAGGAGCATGCCTTCTTGTTCGCCAACGATGTCCATGAGTTCCCGGACATCGGCTTCGCGCTGCTTCAGGTAATGTTCGGCGAGGTTCTCCAGTTCCGCGCCGGATGCGCCACGTAACGAAGAGAGCGCCGCGCTTTGCGTTTCTGATGCCATGGTTTGGGATACTCCTATCGATAGAGTGAAGATCATGACGGCCGCGATGAATCCAGACAGCGTGCGCGTCATTGAAATGGAATATTGGAAAAATGGAATGGCCGCCATTGCTCAGAAACCAACATTATCGGTAGCCTTGTTACTACCATTGTTCTTCCATTTGCCACCTTCCTTCTTTAACTTGTAATGTACGCGCCAAGGGAAATAGTTGGAAATCAAATACCATTTGCCGTTGATTTCCAGCCGCGTGAATTCCAGAAAATGCAGGCGCCATTCCACGGTATTACCGTTGGCGCCGGCCGCATGTTCGATGAGTCGGGTAGGGGTGTCGAAGCCCCACAATATCCTCAGGTGCGGCGCGGTGTACGGATCGTTATCCTCGTCGCCGACGCCGGCGTCGTCGTTGCCCGCGACCAGCCAGTCGGAGAAGGAGACGGCTCCGGCACCGCCTGGACGGCCATCGCCGTCGCTCATGCTGGGAAAATTGTGATAATTGCCATGAAAGGAAGCATCGCCCGGCAATGCGACCGCATTTGGATTGAGGGTCTTCTTGCGGATTTTTCGAGAGCTGTCCCATTTTTTGTTGACGCCGCCGGTCAACGGATCTCCCTTGTGATTCAATCCGGCCGCGGGTGGCGCCGGAGAAGAGTTGGAACCGGATAAATTGGGGCGATCGGCCGCCGTAATAATGGTGCTCGGCTTGATGGTATGCTTGAACTCGTAGCCCATGCTGACTTGGAAATAGCTTCCTTTATCGCCGGTGTCGTTGGTGGCGTCGCTGGCGGTGATCTCCGACCAGACGATCCAGACGTGAAGTTCATCCACGACGCCGCCGGTGGATTTGTTTTTGATTTTGACAGGGAAGTGTCCGGCGATGAGCCGGGATACCCGAGCTTTGTGCGGAGTTCCTGGAATGGGGGTGGCGCCTTCCCATTCGAAGTTTGCGGCAAAGTTGGTGGCGTCGCTGGCCTTGAGAGTGACAAAAGGCGACATCGAGCGTTGGTTGAAAGGCCAGAAGGCAAAGATGGTCATGGCGTTGTCGACCTTTGGAGAAACATAGTGTCTTTTGCCGACGGCTCCAAGATTGCTCGGGATCTTGTCGCCGGTTTGCCCGATCTGATTGTCGTCGAGTTCGATCTTTACGGATGCTGGCGCAACAGGCCCTGTTGCACCATCCGGGATCATGATCACATCCCCAGGATAGATCAAATTGGGATTGGGCCGTTTCTGGCGGAAGGCCGCATTGGCGGGATGATTATAGATATCCCGCCACTTCATCCCGTGTCTGCTGGCGATGGCCGATAAAGTGTCACCGGATTTGACTGTGTAAGGAGTAGGCATCGTGAGAGTCTCCACCAATTGCTTTTCAATGCATATCGACTGTTGGTCATATAATCAGCATTTTCCATGCCGTTTTCTGGGTTTTTATTTTGCGCCAAGATTAAGGATGAAAAATTGAATAGTATTTATAACTATATGAAAGGATTGTAAAGTTACTGATCGAATCGTTGGTTTTTAAATTCATCCGTAAAAAGCAGCCTGTGATAGGTCATTTTGACCGTTATCCAGTTCGTTCTGATCCAGATTCCCTAGTCCATTCTGGACCTGTCGGGCTTCGCCGGTTGACGACCGTCGGCGAGGTCGATCGAAGGGAATAACCAGTGGTTCAGGACTACCGGTGTTCGAGCAATGCGCTGGAGTGTCACTAAGAGGCGTCTGTTTGTATCTTAGTTGGTATCGGTATTGCATTAATCACGCCTGACTTTTGGAGCGGCTTGACGATTCGATTTACGTAAATACCCACGTATTTCCATACCGGAATGTAAGTCTGAATTCTAGAATGGGAGGAAAACGAATGATCATTTTTGGCGGTGTGGATGGGACAGGCGTATGGAATAACGACAAGTATGCGAAGATGTTCGAATATAGTTTTGTTCGAATCTTATATAACAGTTGGACGGCGGGGCCACGTAACTATGAACGTGGGCCAGTGACCGCGGACAATAAACCCAGTGATTACTCTTATTTTTCAGCCCTTAGGACCTATCGTCACGTTTTGTCCAATTGGAAGACTGGCGAGAGCGCCGTGTTTCTTGCCGGGTACAGCCGTGGTGGCGCGGCAGTCATTGAAGTTGCGAAGTGGCTAAAAAATAAAGGAATCCCAGTCGAATGTCTGATTCTTTTCGACCCTGTGGATAGAACTGGCCAGCTAGGATTGCCTTGGAAGGATACGCCGATTGCCGATACGGTCAAAACGGTCGTTTACGCAAAAAGGATGAAGAGCGCCAAATCGCGGGAATCGTTCGGCAACTGCGGCTTGAGAATGTGGAATGGTGAACGTACGCCGTATAAGGAATTCTTTGCGACGCATGGGGGGCTGGGCGGCGTACCGTGGACCGAACCCAAAACAGGAGGGTTTATCGACGAGGGGCCTCCGGATTTTAAAACCCGGGTCACGGTCGCCATGGATCGAGCCGGCGCCAATGCCGTCCAGAAATGGAGCTTCGATCTGGTCATGGACGCGCTGCTTGAGTGCGAAGCACGGCTTGAAGAACCGGATGACCCAGCGAAACAGCCGGGAGCGAACCCTAGCCGCCCCGGCCAAGAACCGAAGGTTCACATTGTCCAGCCGGGTGACTGGCTCTCGAAGATTGCGATCACCTATTACGGCGATATGAATAAGTGGCGTGTGATCTACGATCATCCGCAAAACCGGCGGACCATCGGCGCCAATCCCAATCTGCTCAAGCCCGGACAGCGCCTGCTGATTCCTTGATCGATGTGCGGGGATAGCGTTTGATCACCCACTCCAACACCAACGACCGACCGGAAAATCGACGGCTTTCTTGTTGGAGTTGGGCGTGGACGAAGCGCGACGGTACGAAGTGTCCGCGGCCTTCTACCCAGCCCACCCATTCCAGAAGCAGCGATCGAGAAACGGCATGACCGTCAGTCGCGCAACAATTCGTTCAGGCTGACCCGACCACGCGTTTTCTCGTCCACCTGCTTGATGATGATCGCGCAATACAGGCTGTGACTACCGTCGGGCGCCGGCAGGGCGCCGGACACCACCACCGATCCGGCCGGTATCCGACCATAACTGACCTCGCCGGTCAGCCGGTTGTAGATCTTGGTGCTTTGGCCGATGTAGACCCCCATCGAGATCACCGAGCCGCGCTCGACGATGACGCCCTCGACCACTTCGGAACGCGCGCCGATGAAGCAGTCGTCTTCGATGATGGTGGGGCTGGCTTGCAGCGGTTCCAGTACACCGCCGATGCCGACCCCGCCGGACAGGTGGACGTTCTTGCCGATCTGAGCGCAGGAACCGACCGTGGACCAAGTGTCCACCATGGTGCCCGAGTCGACGTAGGCGCCGATGTTGACGTAGGACGGCATCAGCACCACGCCGGGCGCGATGTAGGAGCCGCGGCGGGCGGCGGCTGGTGGCACCACGCGCACGCCGGCGGCCAGAAAGTCGTTTTCGCCATATTCGGCGTACTTGGGCGGGACCTTGTCGAAATAATTGGTGTAACCGTCGCGGATGATCGTGCTGTCGTTCAGGCGGAAGCTGAGCAGCACCGCCTTTTTCAACCAGGTGTTGACCGTCCAGGCGCCGTCGCGCCGCTCGGCGACCCGCGCCTGACCCAGTTCCAGCAGCCCCAGCGCTTCCGCCACCGCCTCGCGCAGTTCGGCCGACGCCGTGGCGGTGTCGATCTCGCCGCGGCGCTCGAAAGCATCTTCGATAATCCGCTGTACCTTGTTCATCAGGGGGTATCCTCGGCAGGGCGGCGTCCCAACAGAGTTTGGGCACAGCCGCAAAAACCGTCATAATAGGAAGGAATAGAATATATAGGGTGATGTGTCGCTACACGGACGACCTGCATCGAAACGGTAACTTTATCACCTTACGCTTCCAAGCGGCAGTATGCCGGTCACCGCCAGCCGTGGATGAACGGTATGCGCTGTCGCTACCCGTACAAGCACAACGAAGAAGGAGCATCGGTATGGCAAAGAAGGTCGTGTCGGATGACAAAAAACGGGCACCGCTCGCGCCGACTCTCCCCGTCGACAAGCGCTCGGCCGCACCGGCCGAACCGACCCAGGCCGCCGCCGACAAGGTCCAGAAGACGGTTGCCGAACCGATCCCGCCCACCGACGAGCACAAGATCGCGATGACCGAAGCGAATCCAACTCAGGATTCCGACTCGCGATCGCTGGAGGCCGATGGCCGCAAACGAGTCATTATCGAAGGGGTGACCCCGGAAGTCGACGCGGGCCGGTTTCCCATCAAGCGGGTAGTGGGCGAAACCGTGGTGGTGGAGGCCGATGTCTTTACCGATGGCCACGATTCGCTGTCGTGCGTGTTGCAATACCGCCGGCGAGGCGAGACCGAGTGGCAGGAAGCGCCGATGCATTCTCTGGTCAACGACCGCTGGCGTGGCGAGTTCCAGGTGCCGGATGTGGGACTTTACGAGTACACCCTCTGTGCCTGGGTGGATGCCTTCAAGTCCTGGCGGCACGATTTGCCCCGTTGGGAACAAGCCGAGGATATCGCGCTTTCCTTGCGGGTGGGCGCGGAACTGACCGAGAAGGCCAGTCGGCGCGCGACCGGCGCCGACGCCCAGTGGCTGGCCAAGCGCGCCGCGGCGCTGGCCGGCGATCAGGATCTGGACTATCGCCGCCAATTGGGTTTGGACGAGGAACTGGCCAGGTTGATGCAGCACCACGCCGACCGTCAGTTGGCGATCCAGTACGAAAAGACCCTGGGATTGATGGCTGAGGACGAACGCGCCCGCTTCAGCACCTGGTACGAGCTGTTCCCGCGCTCCTACGGCGCCGCGCCCGGCAAGCACGGCACCTTCAAGGACTGCGAGGTCTGGTTGCCGCGACTCGCCGCCATGGGCTTCGACGTGCTGTACTTTCCGCCGATCCACCCCATCGGCCGAGTCAATCGCAAGGGCAAGAACAACACGCTCACGCCCGGATCGGACGACGTCGGTAGCCCCTGGGCCATCGGCGCCGAGGAGGGTGGTCACAAGGACATCTTGCCGGCGCTCGGCACCCTGGAGGATTTCCATCATCTGGTGCGCAAGGCCCGGGAGCACGGCATGGAGATCGCCCTGGACATCGCCCTGCAGTGCGCGCCGGACCATCCTTACGTGAAACAGCATCCGGACTGGTTCCGCTGGCGGCCGGACGGTACGGTGCAGTACGCCGAGAACCCGCCCAAGAAGTATCAGGATATCTATCCGTTCAACTTCGAGACCAGCGACTGGAAGGCGTTGTGGGCGGAGATCAAGAGCATCTTCGAATTCTGGGCCGAGCAGGGGGTGCGGATCTTTCGGGTGGATAACCCGCATACCAAGCCCTTCGCGATGTGGGAGTGGCTGATCGCCGAGATCAAGAAGACCACCCCGAACGCCATCTTCCTGGCGGAAGCCTTCACCCGACCCAAGGTGATGCACCGCCTGGCCAAGTTGGGCTACACCCAGTCCTACACCTACTACGCTTGGCGCAACACCAAATGGGAGCTGATCGAGTACCTGAACGAACTGACCCAGGGGCCGGGCCGCGAATATTTTCGGCCGAACTTCTGGCCCAACACCCCGGATATCCTGACCGCCGCCCTGCAATACGGTGGTAGGCCGGCGTTCATGTCCCGGCTGGTGCTGGCGGCGACCATGACCGCCAGCTACGGCATTTACGGCCCGGCCTTCGAAATGATGGAGCATATCGCCGTCAAGCCCGGTAGCGAGGAATATCTGGATTCGGAGAAATACCAGATCCGCCATCGCGGCTTCCAGGAATTGGACGGGCCGAACAGCCTGCGTGACTTCATCGCCCTGGTGAACCGCATTCGCAAGCGCAATCCGGCATTGCAAGCCGACTGGAACCTGCGGTTCCACGAGGTCGATAACGAGCAGATCGTCTGCTACAGCAAAACCACCGACAACCACGCCAACATCGTTCTGGTGCTGGTGAACCTGGACCCCAACTACACCCAGTCCGGTTGGACCGGCTTGGATCTGGCGGCGCTGGGGGTGGACCCGAACCAGCCGTTTCAGGTGCACGATCTGCTGACGGGCGCCCACTATATCTGGAACGGGCCGCGCAACTACGTCGAGTTGAATCCGCACCGGATGCCGGCGCATGTGTTCCGTATCCGCAGCAGCCTGCAAACGGAACAAGATTTCGATACGTTCAGCGGTTGAGGAGACGATATAGATGGCTCAAAAACCCAAGGGCTGGACTGGTGTGGAAGACCCGTTATGGTACAAGGACGCGCTGGTTTATCAGTTACATGTCAAGGCGTTTGGCGACAGTGACAACGATGGGGTCGGCGATTTCCGCGGCTTGGTCCAGCGCCTGGATTATCTCCAGGATCTGGGGGTGGACACCCTGTGGTTGTTACCGTTCTATCCGTCGCCGATGCGGGATGACGGCTACGATATTTCCGATTACCAGAACGTTCATCCCCAGTACGGCACACTGGCCGACTTCCGTGCCTTCGTCCGCGAGGCGCACACGCGGGGTCTGAAGATCATCACCGAATTGGTGGTCAACCATACCTCCGACCAGCATCCCTGGTTTCAGGCCGCGCGCCGCGCGCCGCGCGGTTCGCCGGAGCGGAATTTCTATGTCTGGCACGACGACGACAAGAAATTTCCGGAAACCCGCATCATCTTCACCGATACCGAGACCTCCAATTGGGCCTGGGATCCGGTGGCGCAGCAGTATTACTGGCACCGCTTCTTCTCGCACCAACCGGATTTGAACCACAACAATCCGGCGGTGGTGAAAGCCGTGACCAAGGTCATGCGATTCTGGCTGGACCTGGGCGTGGATGGGGTGCGGCTGGACGCCATTCCCTACCTGTGCGTGCGCGAGGGCACCTACAACGAGAACCTGCCGGAAACCCATGCGGTGATCAAGCAGATGCGGGCGGTGGTGGACCGACATTACCGCAGCCGCTTGTTCCTGGCCGAGGCCAATCAGTGGCCGGAAGACGTGCGCGACTACTTCGGCGACGGCGACGAGTGCCACATGGCCTACCACTTCCCGCTGATGCCGCGCATGTACATGGCGGTGGCCCAGGAGGATCGCTATCCCATCGTCGAAATCCTCGAACAGACCCCGGACATTCCCGACAACTGCCAATGGGCGATCTTCCTGCGCAACCACGACGAATTGACGCTGGAAATGGTCACCGATCGGGAGCGGGACTACATGTACCGCACCTACGCCGCCGATCCGCGAATGCGGGTCAACGTCGGCATCCGTCGCCGTCTGGCGCCGCTGATGGACAACGATTCCAGCAAGATCAAGCTGATGAACAGCCTGCTGTTGTCGATGCCGGGCACGCCGATCTTTTATTACGGCGACGAGATCGGCATGGGCGACAACTTTTATCTCGGCGACCGCAACGGGGTGCGGACCCCGATGCAGTGGAGTCCCGACCGCAACGCCGGTTTCTCCAAGGCCGACCCCCAGCGTTTGTACCTGCCGCCGATCATGGACCCGATCTACGGTTACGAAGCGGTCAACGTGGAAGCGCAGCATCGCGCGCCGGCCTCGCTGCTGAACTGGATGAAGCGAATGATTGCCGTGCGCCGGACCTGCCAGGCCTTTGGCCGGGGCCGGCTGGAGATGCTACGGCCCGGCAACCGCAAGATTTTGGCCTATGTCCGCGCCTATGCCGACGAGGTGGTGCTGTGCGTGGCCAATCTGTCGCGTTCCGCCCAGCCGGTGGAACTCGATCTGAGCAAATACAAGGGCATGGTGCCGGTGGAAATGCTGGGTCAGAACCCGTTTCCACCGATCGGCGAGCTGCCCTACCTGCTGACCCTGCCCCGCTATGGGGTCTACTGGTTCCGCTTGAGTTACGCCACGCCGCCGGTGTGGCACGAAGAGCGGCTGCCCGGTGGCGACTTGCGGATTCTGGTGCTGTTCCAGGGCTGGAAGAGCTTCTTCGTCGACCAGGTCGAGCCCAGCCGGCGGGAAATGGCCATGAACCTGCACGAGCGGCTGACCCGGCAGGTGCTGCCGGAGTTCCTGCCCACCCAGCGCTGGTTCGCCGGCAAGAGCGGGCGCATCGAATCGGTCGAGTTCGACAACTACGACGTCTGGGTCGATCAGACCGAATGGGTGCTGGCCCGCGTTCGGGTCTGGCTGGCCGAGCGGCCGGAGCCGCAGGATTACGGCTTGCCGATGGCGCTGGCTTGGGAAGACGATGGCGAGGAGAAACTGCGCCCGCTGTGGCCCTACGCGTTGGCGCGCGTCCGGGTCCGGGCCCGGATGGGCCTGCTGTACGACGCCTACGCCAATGAGAAATTCACGCAGTCCATGCTGAAGATGATGGCGCGCAACAGCCGGATACCGTTGGGTGGGGGCTGGCTGAAATTCTCCTCGACCCGCATCTTCCACAGCCTGGCCGGTGACCTGCCGGAGATGTTGCCGGTCAAGCGGCTGGCGCTGGACAGCAGCAATACCACGCTCAATGTCGGCAACCGGATGCTGCTCAAGGGCTATCGACGGTTGCGGCCCGGCATCAATCCCGAGTTGGAGATGGGTCGATTCCTGACCGATATCGCCGACTTCGGTAACGCCGCGCCGTTGGCCGGCGCCCTGGAGTACGAAGACAAGGACGGCCGCGTCGTCGCATTGGCGATGCTGCAAGGCTTTGTCGGCAATCAGGGCGACGCCTGGACCTACACCCAGGATTACCTGAAACGGTTTCTGGACGATTGCGTGCAGCAACCGGAAACGGTGCGGGAAGTCGGCGAAGGCGTGCATGCGCTCTATCTGTTGTTCGCCACCACCCTGGGCCGGCGCACGGGCGAATTGCATCGGGCGCTGGCCCTGATCACCGGCGACGCCGCTTTCGACCCCGAACCGATCTCGCTGGCCGATCTGAGCGGCTGGATCGAACAGATTCGACGGGAGGCGACCACCACGCTGGAGCGGCTGGAACAGGCGCAGTGGCGGTTGGCGGAACCGGCGCGCTCCCTGGCCGGCTGCCTGCTGACCGCGCGCGAGACCGTCATGGCCCGGCTGGATCAACTGGAGATCACGGATCCGCTGCCGATGAAGACCCGCTTCCACGGCGATTACCACCTCGGTCAGGTGCTGGTGGCCAAGGACGACGTCATCATCATCGATTTCGAGGGCGAACCGTCGCGGTCGCTGGAAGAGCGGCGCCATAAAAACTCACCGTTGCGGGATGTGGTCGGCATGCTGCGTTCGTTCAATTATGCCGCGCACGCCGCCTTGCGACAGTCGACCGCCGACGGCACCACCAACTGGGAAGAACTGGCATCCTACATCGGCGATTGGGAGCGGCTGGCCCGGACCGCGTTCTTGGCGGGTTACGCCGAAGCCCTGCGGGATTGCCCGAGCTATCCGAGCGATCCCGAGCAGGCCAAGGCCTTGCTGGATTTGTTCACGCTGGAGAAGGCCTGTTACGAACTGCGTTACGAATTGGATAACCGCCCCGATTGGGTTGCCATCCCGCTCGGGGGTTTGTGCGAACTACTATCACTTGAAACAAAGGATGTGCCGCGATGAAACAACCGAAAATCCTGGCTTTTGTCATGGCGGGTGGCGAAGGCGCCCGTTTGAGTCCCCTGACGGCGTATAACTCCAAACCGTCGCTGCCGTTCGGCAGCCGCTACCGCATCGTGGATTTCGTGCTGAGCAACCTGCTCAACTCGGGCATTCAGTCGATCTACATGTTGGTCCAGTACAAGTCCCAGTCGCTGATCGAACATGTGCGCAAGGCGTGGGTGGTGTCGCCGATGCGGAACGAGGAATTCGTGACCGTGGTGCCGCCGCAGATGATGCGCGGCGGTGATTGGTTCCAGGGCACCGCCGATGCCGTGTATCAGAATATCAATCTGATTCAATTGCATAATCCCGACCTGGTGGTGGTGTTCGGCGCCGATCACATCTATCGGATGGATCTTCAGCAGATGGTGGATTTCCACCTTGAGCGGGAGGCCGACGCGACCGTCGCCGCGTTGCCGGTGCCGATCGCCGATGCCAGTTCGTTCGGCGTCATCGACGCCGATCACGCGGGTCGGGTCAGCGACTTCAAGGAGAAGCCGGCCAATCCGCCATCCATGCCCTCCGATCCCACCCGCTCCTACGCCTCGATGGGCAACTATCTGTTCAATGCCAAGGTGTTGGTGCAGGCGCTCAAGGAAGCCAACGAGCGCGGCGAGCACGATTTCGGCCACCATGTGTTGCCGAAGCTGAAAGATACCCATCGGGTGTTCGCCTACGACTTCGCCACCAACAAGGTGCCGGGGACCAAACCCTATGAGGAGCAAGCCTATTGGCGCGATGTCGGCACGCGGGACGCTTATTTCTACGCCCATCAGGACCTGCTGGGCGAGAAGCCGCGCTTCGATATGTTCAATCCCCAGTGGCGGATCTTTTCCAGTAACTATCAGGGGCCGGTGGCGCGCCTGCTCGATGCCAAGATTCAAAACAGCGTGGTGGCCGCCGGTTCGATGGTGCGTCAGGCCAAGATCACCAATACCATCATCCGTCGCGAAGTCATTATCGAGGACGATGTGGAAATCGAGGATTGCCTGATTCAGGAGTACGTCCACATCAAGCGCGGCGCTCGGTTGCGGCGCGCCATCATCGGCGGTTACAACGTGATCGAGGCGGGTACCCGCATCGGCTACGATCTCGAACAGGATCGTAAATTATACCAAGTCACCCAGGGCGGTATTACGGTGGTCGGGCCGCGCGAAGTGACCGCGACCATGCAAGCGTTTAGCGAATGAAGGCAGGGGGACGGGTCTCGGGGGTCTGGTTTTTTCCCGCCTCGGCTTCCTGTCCCCTATTTGTTGCCCCCTTTACGGATTGGAGCCAATGAGCAGTCCATCCAGCACCATTGTCTGGCCGGGTCGGCCGTACCCCCTGGGCGCGAACTGGGACGGCGAAGGCGTCAACTTCGCGCTGTTTTCGGAACACGCCGAGCAAGTGGTGTTGTGTCTGTTCGATGCGCGGGGTAAGCACGAAGTCGAACAAATCCCCTTGCGCGAACAAACCGGTCGGGTTTGGCACGGCTATCTGCCGGATGCCCGGCCCGGCCTGCTGTATGGCTATCGGGTGCGGGGACCGCATCGGCCGGAGGAGGGCCACCGTTTCAACGCGCATAAACTGCTGCTCGATCCCTACGCCAAGGCCATCGTCGGCCAGATTCACTGGAGCGATGCTCAGTTCGGCTACCGGATCGGTGGCCGCACCGAGGATCTGAGCTTCAGTACCCGCAACAGCGCGCCGGGCATGCCCAAGTGTCTGGTGGCGGACACCGCCTTTTTCTGGGGCGACGACCGGCCGCCGCGCACGCCCTGGCACGACACGCTCATTTACGAACTGCATGTGCGCGGTTTCACCATGCGCCATCCCGACGTGCCGGCTCATCTGCGCGGCAGTTACGCCGGACTGGCTTGCGGGCCGGTGATCGATTATCTCAAGGCGCTGGGGGTGACGGCGGTGGAGTTGCTGCCGATCCAGTACTTCATCGACGAACGTCATCTGCTGGATCGCGGCCTGCGCAATTATTGGGGCTACAGCCCGCTCGGCTATTTTGCCCCGGACCCGCGCTACGCCGCCA
>JAGRHI010000362.1 GCA_020445045.1 Candidatus Competibacteraceae bacterium | reverse complement strand
GGGTGGACGCCGAGCAGGTCCCGGCGCTGCTGCGACGAATCGGCGAGCTGGGACTGAATTTTCAGGGCTTTCACATCTTCACCGGCTCGCAAAATCTGCGCGCCGAGGCCATCGTCGAAGCGCACGACCGCGGCTTCGAGCTGGTGCTGCGGCTGGCGGCCGAAGCGCCGGGACCGCTGCGCCTGCTCAACATCGGCGGCGGTTTCGGCATTCCCTATTTCCCCGGCGACAGGCCACTGGATCTGGCGCCGATCGCCGCCAATCTGGAACGCTGGCTGCCGGTGCTCAAGGCGCGGTTACCTCAAGCGCAAGTGGTGCTGGAACTGGGCCGCTATCTGGTTGGCGAAGCGGGTATCTACGTGGCCGAGGTGGTGGACCGCAAGGTGTCGCGCGGCCATACCTTTCTGATCGCCAATGGCGGTTTGCATCATCACTTGGCGGCATCCGGCAACTTTGGCCAAGTGATCCGCAAGAATTATCCGGTCGTGGTCGGCAACCGGGTACTCGGCACCGAACGGGAGACGGTCTCGGTGGTCGGGCCGCTGGATATTCTGGCCGATCGGATGGAACTGGCGAAAGCCGACATCGGCGACCTGATCGTGGTGTTCCAGTCCGGCGCTTATGGGTTAAGCGCCAGCCCGACCGCGTTTCTCAGCCATCCGCCGTGCGTGGAGGTGCTGGTGTGACGGGCGGCGAGAACCCATCAGGCACTTCCTCGACGATCCGCCGGTAGGATTTGGCTGGCTTGGCCAGAGCGACGGCGCTCTGCTCGGCCCGGCGAGAACCAGCGGGCAAACATTTTTCCAGAGCCTTCAAAGCCGTTTCCCGCAGGGCTGCCCCCCTTTGCGCCGGATCGGCCAACGCCGGATCGGTCAGTACCGCCGCCGCCCAGGGATAGAGGGGATCTCGATCGAAACCACTGCCCAACACGAAGGCCAAGGCCAGGTAATTCATCATGCCGGATTCGGTGGTGACGCCGTGATACTTGGCGGCTTCGTAACCGGAGCGCACCAAAGCGCGCAACGCCCCTTCGCCGAGCGCCTTGTACTTCTCCGGGGCCAGCGTTTGCAGCAGTAACAACACGCGATGGCCGAAACTGGGCGCGGCCGGTAGCCCCTCGAATACCCCCGGTTGGCGCAGCACGCTCAGCGTGTGCCGCAAAAACTCGTTGTCCGGCCCCGCCGTCCGATCCAGAAACGCCATCGCTTGCTCATACAACGGCACGATGCGGGTGTCGGGCGTTTCCGGCGGTGGCGCGGGCTCGGTTTCCTCGGGTGGCGGCACGGCGGCCGGAGTCGGAACCGCCTCGGTTGGCTCGGTTGACGGCGCCGCTGGTTGCGGTTCCTCGGCGGGCGGCGGCGCGGGCGGTTGCAGCGGCGGCATCCAGGCGAGTTGCGGGTCCTCGTCGAACGCGCTGCCCAGCATGAACATCAGGGCGAGGTACAGGTACAGGCCGCGTTCGGTCCGCAAGCCCCGGCTTTCGGCTCGCTGCAAGCCGTATCGCACGACCTTGCCCAACTGGGCGGTACCCAACGCGGCGGCCTGTTCTGGAAAAAAGGTTCGCAGATGATCCAGCAGGCCGGCTTCGAAGCGTTGCGCCGCGACCTGCTCGAAAACCTTCACCTGCGACTTGCGTATCACCAGCATCGCTTACCCCTTCTCCGCGCCCTGGCTCGGCCCACCCGCCGAAGGTCGCGCCGGCGACTCCAGTTCGATCCGCTCGCTACCGAGCTGACCGCCGGCGATCCAGAACTTCAGCAGCTTGCCCTCCTCGTCCTCGCACAGCAGGCGGGAAATCGGGCCGAACAGCGTCCGCAACTCGTCAGCGTCGCAGGTCGGCAGATAGATGCGCAACACCCGAGGATCGTAGTAGCGGAAATACAGCGGCTGGTAGTCGGGATCGTAAGCCATGGTCAGACTGCACAAATGCTCGCGCATCGGCCGCCATTCCGCCGAGCTGAGGACGAAAATACCCCAGTGCCGCCCCCAACCCCGCCGGAGCAGCCAAGCCGTAAAGGGAGATTCTCGTTCCAGGGTGACCTGATACGGCGCCACCTGGGCCAGTTCGGGGATCAGCTCGCCGCGATACAGGCAGACCGCGTCCATCCGGTGCTCCCGTAACGCCTGTGACAGATCGGGGATGGCGGCGCCGTCCAGCACCGCATAGACTCGGGCGCCGGGATCGACGAACAGATGCCGGATCAAGATATCGAACGGATTCTGGTCAGCCATGCGCGCTGTCTCCGGCGGCCATCAGCCGTGCCGGTCCATCCGATGGCGGACACGCGTCTCTGGATGCGACGACGGCTGCGTCAAGCAGCCGGCCAGCGAGACCCTTTCATCAATCATTGGTGGTTCTCCCTCCCCGCGGTGGGGCGGGCGGCGGCTGGTAAGCCGGCTTGCCGCTATCGCTGGCGTTCTGGGCTGTCTGGGCTTGCGCGGCTTGCTGCTGGGCTTGCGGCGATGGCGGCGGCGGATTATTGGTGGCGGCCGGCGGCGGCGCGGCCGAGGTTCCGCTCCCGGTCGGCAGCCCGTCGTCCAGCAGTTCGATGTTATCGACGCTGGCCGAATCCAGACTTTGGCTTTGCTGCTGGGCCTGGGGTCCGGCCTGGGTATCGCTGACCTGACCAGATTCGGCGGTGGCCGCTTCCTGAGGTGCCGTCGGTGGCGCTGGCGGCGACGGCGCGGCCGGCGAGCAGCCGGAGCCGGAACCGGCCGCGCCACCGCTGTTGAGCATGACCAAGGTGCCTTGAATGAACACACCCGCTGGATTGATGTTGACGAAGTTGCCGCCGACCTTGATGGTCAGCGACACCCCGGCTTCGATCACCACGGTCATGCCGCCCTTGATATGCACTTCCATGCCGGCCTCCACGGCGCACTTCATGCCGGCCTTCTGCTGCAAGTCCATGCCGGCATCGACCGAGATCGTGCCACCCGCCTTGATATTTTGCCGGCTGCCGACCTTGAGGTGCTGGTCACCGGAAATTTCCTCCTTCTGATCGCCACCGATTTTCAGCGAGGCGGTGCCATCGACCTTGGCCTTCTGGTCGCCGTTGACGGTCAGATGTTGATTGCCCTCCACTTTTTCCAGTTGGTCGGCCTTGACGATCAGATGCCGTTCGTTGCCGATCCACTCGAAGGTATCCTTCTTGACTCGGATGTCCTGGTTGCGCTGAGCGTGGATGAACATCTGCTCGCTGTCCTTGGCGTCTTCCAGCCGGATCTCGTTGAAACCGTTGCCGCCCTTGCTGGAATTGCTCTTGAGCGTGGACATGGTGGCCTTGGCCGGCAGGCCGTAAGGTGGCATGTTGATGCCGTTGTAGACCCGGCCGGTGATGATCGGCTGATCGGGATCGCCCTCCAGAAAATCCACGATTACTTCCTGGCCGATGCGCGGGATGTTCATCGCGCCCCATTGCTTGCCCGCCCACATTTGCGAGACGCGAATCCAGCAGGAGCTGTTCTCGTCGGCTTGACCGTAGCGGTCCCAGTGAAACTGGCATTTCACCCGCCCATATTGATCGGTGTAAATTTCCTCGCCGCTGGGCCCCACCACGGTGGCGGTTTGCGGCCCCTGCACCACCGGCTTGGGGGTGACACGCGGCGCGCGATATTGCTGCTTGGCCTCGATGGCGGTGATCTCGCTGCGGTGCGGCTTGCCGGAAATCCCGCCTTCCAGGAAGGACTCGAATTCGTCCGACTCGATCTGATGCACGGCGGATACGATCAGATATTCGCGGTTCTGATCCTCGCGCGGGCAATTCTCCAGGCTGAACAGGTAACCGGCCGCCAGCCCGGCGACGTTACCCTCCCCCCGGGCGGCCTCGTGCTGGGCCAGCAATTCCTCCAGCCGGATCTTGGAATAGCCGCTGCCATCGCCAGGGTCGGTATACTCGCCCGGATAGTCGTAGATCTCCATGTTCGCCAGGGCGTGGTTCTTGGGCTTGTTCAGCACCGAGCGCAAGTTCTTGCGCGGGGCGGTGAAATCGTAATCGTTCAGGGCATAGACACCCGGTTGCACGTTCTGGACGACGTGCCATTCGTACAAGTGATCCCGCTCGCGATGGTCGTGGGTATCCGGCGGGAAATAAGGCACGGTCTCGTATTTCGGGAACTTCTCGTGGGAACCGTAGTTGTCGGCCAGCACCAGCAGGTGCTTGCCGTTTTCGTGCTTGAAAAAGCAGTATATGCCCTCCTGTTCCATCAGCCGGCAGACGAAATTGAAATCGGTCTCCCGATACTGCACGCAGTACTCCCACTCGCGGTAACTGCCGCTCAGGGCGTCCTTGAAATCGGTGAAGCCCTGCTCCCGGAACACGTCCTTGATGATGTCGGGCACTTTCTTGTTCTGGAAGATCCGGCAATCGGCGGTGCGGGTCAGAAACCACAGCCAGGGACTGAGCGTGGCGCGATAGGCCCCGTAGCGCAGGCCCCGAGTGCCGACATAGCTGAAGCGGGTCACTAGGCCATTGAAGTAGCGGGTGCCTTGCTGGTAGGGCAGTTCCAGGCGGACCGTCATGTTGGTGCCCAGCACGTCCGCCAGCTTGATGTCGGTTTTCTCGCTGAACAGTTCCAACTCGCACTCGAACAGCCGGCCCATGTGCTCGGTGACGGTCATGCGTCCCAACAACAGCGCATCCTCGCCCAGGACGCTGTTGACAGCGATCATCCGGTGTTTTTGCGTGGCGGTAGCCATACCCTCAACTCCACAAGCCTGCTGCGCGACGCAGCCCCATCGTTGAGTGTAGCAGCAAAACCGGGGCAAAAAAGCGGTGGGCCACCCATCGCCAAAGCCACCAAAACCGCATTAGACTTAGCGGTATCAGTCATCGCTCCGGAGAGCCCGCGCCATGCCAGGCCGAATGGAATTTCAATTCGAACTGCCCCGTTCCGATTCGCGGCCCCACCGCCGCGATCCCGATACCCCGCTGCGCGTGCTGGTCATGGCCGACTTCAGCGGACGGTCGCGGCGAGAGAGCCCTTCCGCCCTGCTGGAGCTGAGCAGCCGACCGCTGTTGGCGGCCAACGCCGACAACCTCGACGCGGTCATGGCCCGGCTGGCGCCGAAGTTGCGACTGACGTTGAACGGCGGGACCGGCGGGGCGGCGCTGACGATCGGCTTCGCCCAGCTCGACGACTTTCATCCCGATGCGCTTTACCAGCGGCTGGAGCTGTTCCAGTCCCTGCGCCGCAGCCGCGCCCGCCTGCTCAATCCGGCCAGCTTCGCTCAAGCCGTCGCCGAATTGAGCCCCGCGCCGCTCCAGGAACCCGCCAAACCGGAACCGGCCGCCACGGAAGACGACTCCGCCCTGCTCGAACGCCTGCTGGGCAAGACACCCGAGCCACCGTCGACGCGACCGGCGGCCGATGTGGGAACGGCGGCCATCAACACCCTGCTGCAAGCGGTGGTTCAACCGCATATCGTGCGGTCCGATCCACGCCAGGAAGCCTGGATCGAGGCGGTGGACGCGGCGATCGGCGAACAATTGCGGGCGATTCTGCACCAGCCAGCGTTCCAGGCCCTGGAGGCGACCTGGCGCGGTGTGCGGGATCTGGTCGCCAACCTCGATAGCGACCTGTTGCGCGTCGACCTGCTCGACGTCA
>JAGRHI010000049.1:20063-29214 GCA_020445045.1 Candidatus Competibacteraceae bacterium | reverse complement strand
TGCCAGCGACGCCGAAGATGCCCGAAGTACCCAAGGCCGCCGTGCCGGCGACACCGAAGATGCCCGAGGTACCCAAGGCTTCCATGCCAGCGACATCGAAGATGCCCGAGGTACCCAAGGCTTCCATGCCAGCCGCGCCGGTTGAGCCAGCCAAGAAGTAGTCATCGCGCGGTCTCTAAATTTTGCGAGAAGTCGTATTGGCCGCCTCTTGGGCGGCCAACGTCCTATAATGGCGCGTTTCCCGGCAGTCGCCGCAACTCATGATCGGGATCGTGTTCATGTTTCGTCCCCTGGAATTGTTCATTGGCTTGCGCTACACCCGCGCCAAGCGTCGTAACCACTTCATTTCCTTCATTTCCCTGACTTCGATGCTCGGCATTGCCTTGGGGATTACCGCCCTGATCACCGTGTTGTCGGTGATGAATGGGTTTCAGCAGGAGCTGCGTGGACGCATTCTGGCCATGACCGCCCATGCCACGATCAGTCGCTGGAGCGGGCCGCTGGAAAATTGGCGGGCAGTGCGGGAGCAGGCGCTGCGAAATCCCGAGGTCCAGGGCGGAGCCCCGTTTATCCGCGGCGAGGCGATGCTGAATAACGCCTCGCTGGTCAGCGGCGCCCTGATCCAGGGGATTCTGCCGGACGAGGAGCAACAAGTTTCCGATATCGACGGCAAGATGGTGCAAGGCTCGCTGGACGATCTGCGCCCCGGCGGTTTCGGCATCATTCTCGGTAAGGAACTGGCCAATGCCCTGGGGTTGATGGTGGGCGATAAAGTGACGGTCATTACCCCGCAGGCCACCGTGACTCCGGCCGGAGTATTGCCCCGGCTCAAGCGTTTCGTTGTGGTCGGGATCTTCAAGGCCGGCATGTACGAATACGACCGTGGATTGGCGTTGGTGCATGTCGCGGATGCCGGCAAGCTATTCCAGTATCCGAATGGAGCGGTCAACGGCGTGCGCTTGAAGCTGCGTGATTTGTTTCAGGCACCGCGATTGGCCCGCCAGCTCGCCGCGCGGTTGCCAGACGGCTATCTGGCCCGCGACTGGACCCAGGATCACGCCAGTTTTTTTCGGGCGGTGCAGATCGAGAAAACCGCGATGTTCGTGATTCTGACCCTGATCGTGGCGGTGGCGGCCTTCAATATCGTGTCCGCCCTGGTGATGGTGGTGACCGACAAACAGGCCGATATCGCCATCTTGCGGACACTGGGCGCAACGCCGCTCAGCATCATGGGCATCTTCATCGTGCAAGGCATTACCATCGGTCTGGTTGGCACCCTGCTGGGTTTGGCCGGTGGAGTGGCGCTGGCGACCCATGTCGATGTGGTGGTGCCCTTTATCGAACGGCTGTTCGGGGTCAAATTCCTGGCCCCGGACGTGTATCTGATCAGCGACTTACCCTCGCAGGTTCAATGGGGCGATGTCACGACCATCGGTCTGGTGGCGTTCGGACTGGCGACGCTGGCGACGCTGTATCCCGCCTGGCGCGCGGCGCGGACCCAGCCGGCGGAGGCGCTGCGTTATGAATGAGGCCGAGGCGATGGAAGCGGCGAACGATGGAACGATGGTATTGGAATGCCGCCAGTTGGCCAAGGCGTTCCGGCAGGGCAGCGAGCGCTTGGAAGTATTGCGGGAAGTCGATTTTCAGATTCGGCGCGGCGAACGGCTGGCCATCGTCGGTAGTTCCGGATCGGGTAAAAGCACGTTGTTGCACCTGCTGGGCGGTCTGGATACGCCAACCGCAGGTTCGGTGTGGGTGGCGGGCCGGGAATTGAGCCGGCTGGGCGATGCCAACCGGGGACGATTGCGCAATCGTTGGTTGGGATTCGTCTATCAATTCCACCATCTGCTGCCGGAATTCACCGCCTTGGAGAATGTGGCGATGCCCTTGCTGATTCGCGGCGAGATGTCGGCCGAGGCGGCGAAGCGCGCGGCGGGGCTGCTGGAACGGGTCGGGCTGGGTCAGCGATTGCAACACAAGCCGGGTGAACTGTCGGGCGGCGAGCGCCAGCGGGCGGCGGTGGCGCGGGCCTTGATCACCGAACCGGCCTGCGTGCTGGCCGACGAACCGACCGGCAATCTCGACCGGCACAGCGCCGAACAGGTCTTCGAACTGATGCTTGAACTGAACCGCGATCTCGGCACCAGTTTCGTGGTGGTCACCCACGATCCAGTATTAGCGACCCGCATGGACGCGGTATGGCGGTTGACGGATGGCGTGTTGGCGCGAGAGTGCTGAGACAACGATGATCGCCCATGCGCCTGGGAACCGTCGCTTTTTTGTTGGGAATTCTGATCATGCAGGCACTGCCGGAACTACCGGGCCGTGCTTGGGCCTTGGGGTTGCCCGGTGTGCTGACGGTGCTGGCGTTTGTGCCTCGTTGGCGGCTGCCGGCATGGAGCGCGGCCGGGTTCTTGTGGGCACTGTGGCTGGCGCCGCCGCCTGTTCCGTTACCGGTGGAACTGGAAGGCGTCGATATGTGGGTGGAAGGTTGGATCGCCACCATTCCCGACCGTGAAGGACGCGGCACTCGTTTTGAGTTCGTGATCGATCGAGTGCCGGCGCGGGGCGGGGAGTCCGCTACCCTTGCCGGCCAACGCTTGCGGCTGTCGTGGTGGAATGATTTTCCCCGTATCGGCAATGCGGCGAAGGGAGTTCCCCCCTTGCGAGTCGGCGACCGCTGGGGCTTCTCGGTACGACTAAAGAGGCCGCATGGGCTGCTCAATCCGGGCGGTTTCGACTATGAGCGCTGGCTGTACGCCAGAGGCATCGTCGCCACGGGCGGCATTCGTTCCCATCCGACTCCCCATTTGCTGGCCGAGGCCGAACGCTATCCCTTGGATCGGTACCGCCAGCAAGTAGCCGAAACCTTCGGCCGCTTGCTGCCCGGCAACCCGCAAACCGGGATATTGACCGCGCTGGCCGTGGGCGAGCGGGGCGGCATCACCCCTTGGCAATGGGAGGTGTTCAACCGCACCGGTGTCGGCCATCTGATGTCCATTTCCGGCGCGCACATCGGCCTGATTGCCGGCATGATGTTCGCGCTGGCCTGGGGATTCTGGAGCCGGATTCCGACGTTGGCCCTGCGCTGGCCAGCCGCGCGGGCGGCGGCGCTGGTTGCCTTGGTCGGAGCGGGTGGCTACGCGCTGCTGTCCGGTCTGTCGGTGCCGGCGCAACGCGCTTTCCTCATGTTGGCGGTGGCGATGACCGCGTTGCTTTTCCTGCGAGCCGCCGCGTCCAGCCATATCCTGGCCTTGGCGCTGCTGACGGTATTGGTCATCGATCCGGGAGCGCCCTTGCTGGTGGGGTTCTGGTTGTCGTTCGGCGCGGTGGCGGCGATTCTCTACAGCGTCGGTGGGCGCTGGCGCGCACGCCGGCTGTTTGGCCAGACGATCGATTCGCAGTTGAGCATCACCTTGGCCTTGTTGCCGCTGTTGCTGCTGTTTTTCCAGCGATTCCCGCTACTTTCGCCACTGGCTAATCTGATCGCCATTCCCTGGATGGGCTGCACGGTGCTGCCGTTGACTTTGCTGGCGGTCCTGGCGGGCTGGATCGGCCCCGTTGCGCAGGCCCCGTTGTTGGAAGGCGCGGCGCTGACCATGGAAGGGCTTTGGCGGATTCTGCTCTGGTTGGATCGGTGGCCGGGCATGGTGTGGTACAGGCCGGAGCCCCCCTTGTGGGCACTGGCGTTCGCCCTGCCGGGCGTGGCGCTGCTGTTGGGGCCTCGTGGCCTGCCGGGTCGCTGGCTGGGGTTGCCGCTATGTCTGCCCCTGTTATGGCCACCCGCCACCACGCCACCCTCGGGTGGGGTCTGGTTTACCCTGTTGGATGTGGGGCCAGGGCTGGCGGTGGTGGTGCGGACCCAGCATCATGTGCTGGTTTACGATACCGGGCCGCGATTGGGAGAAGCGCTGGATGCCGGTCGGGCCGTGGTCGTGCCCTTTCTACGTCAGCAAGGCGTGCTCAAGCTGGATATGCTGATCGTCAGTCACGCCGACAAGCAGCATACCGGCGGCGTGCGCTCGCTGCGGGAGCAGATGCCGGTCGGGCGTATTCTGACCTCATCGCTGGAACAGACGCCGATCGATGGCGCCGAACTTTGTCGAGTGGGCCAGGACTGGGTGTGGGACGGCGTGCGGTTTCGATTGTTGCATCCACCAGCGACGGGGTTCGTTGGCGACGAAGCCTCCTGTGTGCTCCAGGTGATCGGATCGGCCGGTCGCGTGTTGTTGCCGGGGGATATCGAAACCCACGCCGAGACCGCCCTGACAGCGATCCACGGCGCCGAACTGGCCGCCGAGGTGCTGGTCGCGCCGCATCAGGGCCGGCGCAATCCATCGGTGCCCGCGTTTCTGGCGGCGGTGCGACCACGCTACATCTTGTTTTCGACCGGCTATCGCAACCGGTTCGGTTACCCCCGCCCGGAAACCGTGGCCCGCTATCGGGCGGCTGGCGCCACGCTGCTCAATGCTTCCCACGAAGGGGCGCTCACCTTCCGGCTGGAGCCGGGTCGGCCATTGGCGCTAGAGCGATACCGGCGTGACCACCGTCGCTACTGGACCGCGCCCTGACTGAGGCGAGCCCGCGACAAATCCGCTAAATCCAGTATGATTGAACGCCCACTACGAGATAGGGACAAAGTGTGACGATGCAAAGCGGGATGGAGATGATGGCATGCCTGAATTGATCAAGGCCGGCGGTTGGCTGATCGTGCCGATTCTGGTCTGCTCGCTGGTGGCGGCGATCATCATCTTCGAGCGCCTGCTGGCGCTGCGGCGAGCGCGAGTGCTGCCAGGGCGATTGATGGCGATTCTCCAGCGCTGGATGGAACTTGGCGCGATCGACCAGCAGGACATGCAAACGCTGCCGCTGGCTTCGCCGCTGGGCCAGATCGTGGCGGCGGGTTTGGCCAATCGCGGCCGTCCCCGCGAAGTGCTGCGGGAGCGGATCGAAGACACCGGCCGCCATGTGGTGCACGAGTTGGAACGGTTTCTCAACACGCTTGGGCACCATCGCCGCCATCAGTCCGCTGTTGGGTCTACTGGGCACCGTGGCTGGCATGATCAAGATCTTTCAGGTGGTTTCCGTGCAGGGCAACAGCAATTTCAGCCTGCTGTCGATAGGGATTGCCGAGGCGCTGGTGACGACCGCCGCCGGACTGACCGTCGCTATTCCCAGCTTGTTGTTCTACCGCTATTTCCAGGGCCGGGTGGATGAACTGGTGGTGCGCATGGAGCAGGAGACCTTGCAATTGATCGACTTGCTGGATAGCGGGACAGAGGCCAGGGAGCAGCGGCCATGAATCTGCGTTCCCGCCGTCGCGACGATCCTGAACTCAATCTGGTGCCGATGATCGACGTGGTGTTGGTGCTGTTGATTTTTTTCATGATCGCCACCAGCCTGCGGCACGAGTCGGAACTGGAGATCCATTTGCCGGAGGCATCGGGGCGACCGTTGCCGGATAATGTGGCGCCGCTGGAGGTGAGTGTCGATGCCGGAGGTCGCTATTCCATCCATGGCATTAAGGGGCGGTTGCTGGATTCGACGACCGATGTGGCGATGCTGCGGGAAGAACTGCTGAAAGCCTCCAGCGGGCGGGAATTACCGTTGATCATCAGTGCCGATGGCCAAACCCCGCACCAAGCAGTGGTGACGGTGCTGGAAGTCGCCGGCCAACTGGGTTTGAGACAGGTGGCCATCGCCACCGTGAATGCCGCGTCCATGCCACCCTCCACCGCCAATCCGACGACAACGCCTTGACCATGAACTGGTTGGATCGCCATGGGTATTCCCTGAATCTGGTCGCCGTATTGTTGTGGCCGCTCAGCCTGTTGTTCGGGGCGGCGGTGCGCGGGCGGCGGTTGTTGTACAAGCACGGTTTCCTGCGTAGCGAAGCGGTCGGCGCGCCGGTGATCGTGGTGGGCAACATCAGCGTCGGCGGTACTGGCAAGACGCCGTTGGTGGCCCGCTTGGTGGAACTGTTGCGGGATTCCGGCTACAAACCCGGTATCGTCAGTCGCGGCTACGGCGGGCAGTCCGCCGAATGGCCGCGCCACGTCACGGTCGACAGCGACCCGAGCCAGGTGGGCGACGAGCCGGTCATGTTGGCCCAACGCTGCCGATGTCCGGTCGTGGTCGATCCCGACCGGGTCGCGGCGGCGCGGGTCCTGCTTGAAACTTACGATTGCAACGTGGTCCTGAGCGATGACGGCTTGCAGCATTATCGGTTGGGGCGTGATATTGAAATTGCCGTGATCTGCGGGTCCCGCCGGCTGGGCAACGGCGCCTGTCTGCCCGCCGGGCCGCTGCGGGAACCGCCCTCCCGCTTGCGCGAAGTCGATTTCGTGATTGGCAACGGCGCGGCCCGCGGTGGGGAATATCTGATGTCTCTGCGCGGCGAAATCGCGGTCAATCTTCACGATCCCTGCGTCAGCAGCGCGCTGACCGGCTTCCGTCATGGCACCGTCCACGCCGTGGCCGGCATCGGCGATCCGGGGCGATTTTTCGATCACTTGCGGCATGCCCGGTTACGGCTGATCGAGCATCCGTTTCCTGATCATCATCGCTTCAAGCCCGAGGACCTGCATTTCCGACAGGATTTACCGGTCCTGATGACCGAGAAGGATGCCATCAAATGTCGGGCTTTCGCGGCGGAGGGGTGTTGGTGCGTGCCGGTCGATGCGTGGCTCGATCCGGATTTCGAGGAGCATTTTCTCAAACGGCTGGCGGCGATCGCCCTGGCCAAGGGCATACGACGCGAACGAGGAAAACCGGGCCGTGGGACTGGCACGCATCCCCAGCTTGATGTTCCCCGAGAATGAGGTCAACGAGATGGATAAGAAACTGCTGGAAATTCTGGTCTGCCCGGTCAGCAAGGCACCACTGGTCTACGATAAGGCGCGGCAGGAATTGATCTGCTGGGAGAGTCGGCTGGCCTATCCTATTCGCGACGGCATTCCGGTCATGCTGGAAGCCGAGGCGCGACGGTTGGCGGATGAAGAGGTCGATCCGAGTGCGTGAGAGCGGTCCTCGGTTCCGAGTGGCGATTCCGGCCCGTTATGCCTCGACTCGTCTGCCGGGCAAGCCGCTACGGTTGCTGGCCGGACAGCCGCTGCTCCAACATGTTTACCGACGGGCCTTGGCCAGCGGCGCTCTGGAAGTGGTGATCGCCACCGACGACTCCCGTATCCGCGAAGTGGCCGAAGGGTTCGGCGCGGTGGTGTGCATGACCGCGTCCGAGCATCCGTCCGGCACCGACCGGTTGGCGGAAGTGGCGGATCGGCGCGGTTGGCCGGATGACGATATCATCGTCAATCTGCAGGGCGACGAACCGCAGATGCCGGCCGCGCTGATTCGACAGGTAGCGGCGGCGCTGGAAGCGCGTCCCGAAGCTGGCATCGCCACGGCCTGTACTCGGGTCCGGCGACTGGAGGAGGTGTTCGACCCGAACGTGGTCAAGGTGGTGCGGGACGCGCTGGGCGATGCATCGTACTTCAGCCGCGCGCCGATTCCCTGGCATCGCGAGGCATTTGCGGCCGGCGAGAGCGGTTTGACCGAACTGCCGGACGATGGCGCCGTTTATTATCGCCATATCGGGATTTACGCCTACCGGGCGGCGGTGCTGCGCCGTTATCCCCGCCTGGCGCCGGCGCCGACCGAACGGGCCGAGTCGCTGGAACAGTTGCGTGCCCTATGGCACGGTATCCGCATCCACGTCGTCGAGGCCACCGAAGCCCCGCCGCCCGGAATCGACACCGCGGCTGACTTGGCGCGAGTGGCGGCGGAGTTGGAACGCTCAGAGCAACAGGTCGAGCGTGGCCAGTTCGGGTAAGTCAGGGTTGAGGCAGTCGCGACTGGCATCCCATAAGGTAACGGTGAAGGTTTGCGGTGCCCAACCGCTGGCATTGCCGTATTGGTTGGTTTGCAGAATCTTGCGGTCCTGACGGTCGCGCAACACCAACGCCGGTTCCTCGATCAGGATCTCGATGACCTGATGGGGNNGGGGCGGCCTTGGTAATGCAGGATCTGACCGAGCAATTTTTGCAGTTTTTCGGGATCAATCCGTGGCATGGACGGCGGCCAAGGTGATGAAATTCAAATTCATGCAAGCGGTGCGCGCGATGTTCGGCTCTCCGCGGCGGGTGGAGGCGGCGAGGTCGAAGGCGATGGTTAAGGTGTTGTTCGTGTGCATGGGTAACATTTGTCGTTCCCCAATGGCGGAAGGGGTCTTCCGGCGCATGTTGGAGGGGGTTGGTCTGGTCGAGCAAGTTTATGTCGACTCGGCCGGCACCCATTCCTATCATATCGGCGCGCCGCCCGATAGCCGTAGCCAGATCACCGCGCTGAGTCGGGGCGTGGACTTGCGCGGCATTCGCGCCCGGCGGGTAACGACGACCGATTTCGTCGAGTTCGATTATGTGCTGGCCATGGATCGCGCCAATTACCAGGATCTGCTGGCCGCGTGCCAGGACGCGGAACTGCGGTCCCGCATTCGCTTGTTCATGGACTTCGCCCCCGCCTTGCCGGAGCGGGAAGTGCCGGACCCCTATTACGGTGGTCCGACCGGCTTCGAGCGGGTCATGGATCTGGTTGAGGAAGGCGCCCAGGGCTTGCTGCTTCATTTGCGCGAACGCTATCGGATCTGAGCGGCGGTAGCTAGGCGCTGATCCGGTAAAGCGGGGCTGTCATTCAGCCCCGCTTTTTTCGTCGGTCAATCAGGATGTCGGTTTCTGATCGGTGTCGGATTCCGACTGTGGCGAATCGGTCGATCCAATGGATTGTGGTTCGTTCGGGGTGGGTTCCGTCTGTCCGATGTCATCGGCCGCGGCGAGCGTCGCCACCACGATTTCACCCTCGACCTCGACCGAAATCATGTTTTCTTGAGAAGGCGCGGCGGTGACCGGATCGCGTTCCGGCATGGAAGAGGTGGCTTCCGCTTGAGCCGTCGTTTCCGGCGCTTCGGGTTCGAACTCCGCGGCGATCGCGTGGGGTGATGTGGCCGGCGCGTCCTCGGCGGCGGTCGCGGCTGCAACTGGGGGGAGCGTCGTGTCGGGCGCTGGAGGGCAGGGTTCGGGGGCTTCAGCCGAAGACGCCGTTGTATCTTCGGCGGTGGTCGCGGTGGTGGCTTCGCTTTCGCTGGCGGCGGGCGCCA
>JAGRHI010000049.1:17795-19952 GCA_020445045.1 Candidatus Competibacteraceae bacterium | reverse complement strand
CGCTGGCGGCGGGCGCCACCTCGCTGAAAGCCGCCGGGATGGGTGGTTCGAGCAGAGTTGGCACGGAATCGGGGATGGCCGATACCGCCACCGTTTCCATCGGGGTAGCCGCTGGTTCGGAAGTTTCGATCAGTTTGGCCGAAGGTGGCGAGGGTTCCGTCGTCGGCGGTTCGGCCCGCGTCGGAGACAAGGCCGTTTCGTGATCGTTCCCTGGCTGTTCCGGCGCTTCCTCGGACATTGGATATTCCATGAGTAGAGACGGTGGTGGGATCAATGCTTCCTCGGATGTGGGTGTCGTCGGCGGCGGCACAGCGTTTGTGGAGCGGGTTTTGACGACAGCGGCGGCGCCTTGGGGCAAGCGGGGGCGGCCGCCGCGGATGCGCCGCCGCGGCGTGGCTGGTGGCGCCTCGATTGGATTTGGGCTTGGAGCGGGCACGGTGGCGGTTCCGCTCGCGTCGCGCGATTCCGTGTCGCCAGAGCCGGATGAGGTCGCTTGATCGGATTCATCGGGTTCGTCGCCGGGGTCGACGCTGGTCGGGGCTGCGTCCGCTGGGGTTGCCGCTTCACCGCGCCGCCGCCGTCGGCCACCGCGCCGGCCACGTCGGTTGCGCGCACCGGAACTTTCCTCTTCGGTTTCAGGGCCGATGATCGGCTCGCTAGCCGGTTCGCCGGGGAGGATTGCCGTCGGGGCTTCGGTTTCGACGCCGGGTTCTGACCGCAAATCCTCGGCCGGTGGCGCGATGACGGTGGGAGGCGTCGCGGAAACGGCCGGTGCGCCATTGCTTCCGCTGGCGGCGGGTTCCACGGTGGGCTCCGTCTCGGGCCGCCGACTGGCGCGGTCGCGGCGCTGCCGCTCCGGCTTGGCGGGACGGGTTCCCCTTGACCGGCTGTTTTGTTCTGGCTGAGCTTGTTGTGACGGGGCTTGCTGGAAGAGATTGCTCCAGAGCCAGCGGAAGAAGCTCGGGCTCACTTCGGGCTTGGGTGTCGGCGCGGGTGGGGGAGGCGGAGCCGGGGTGGTCGGCGCGACGCCCTTGACCGCTGGTTCCTCGTCCGCGCCCCGCGCCGCCGTGCCCGCCGCCGGCTCGAATTGTTCTTCGAAGTCTTCGGCCAGGGTGTACGATGGCAACTGGGTTTCCGACAGTTCGTCCACCCGCAGCCGATTGAGCTTGAAGTGCGGTGTTTCCAGCGATTCGTTTGGTACCAGCATGACGCCGACCCGATGGCGCTGTTCGATGGCGCGGATCGCCTCGCGCTTTTCGTTGAGCAGGAAGGTGGCGACCTTGACCGGCAACTGAACCACGACCCGGCCGGTCTTGTCCTTCATCGCTTCTTCCTGAATCAGCCGCAGCACGCTCAGCGCCAGCGAATCGATGTTGCGGATGGTGCCCTGGCCGTTGCAGCGCGGGCAGATCATGTGACTGGCTTCATCCAGCGACGGGCTCAACCGTTGCCGCGACATTTCCAGCAAGCCAAACCGGGAAATCCGGCCGACTTGCACGCGAGCGCGATCCATTTTCAACGCTTCACGCAGCCGGGTTTCCACCTCGCGCTGGTTGCGGGCGATGTTCATGTCGATGAAATCGATGACGATCAAACCGCCCAGATCGCGCAGCCGCAATTGTCGGGTGATTTCCTCGGCGGCTTCCAGATTGGTGGTGAGCGCCGTTTCCTCGATATCGGCGCCTCGGGTGGCGCGGGCCGAATTGATATCGATGGACACCAACGCCTCGGTGTAGTCGATGACGATCCCACCACCCGAGGGCAGGCTGACCTCGCGCAGGTAAGCAGTTTCGATCTGCGACTCGATCTGGTAGCGGGTGAACAGGGGTACGTTATCCTGATACAGCTTGAGCTTGTTCAGGTTGTGCGGCATCACCTGTTGCATGAAATCCTGAGCCTGGCGGTGGACGGTGGGGTTGTCCACCAGGATCTCGCCGATGTCGGCGCGCAGGTAGTCGCGCAAGGCCCGAATGATGATGTTGCTTTCCTGATAGATCAGGAACGGGGCTTTTTTCTGGGAGGACGCGGTTTCGATCGCTTGCCACAGGTGCAGCAGGTAATCCAGATCCCACTGCAGTTCTTCCTGCGAGCGGCCCACGCCGGCGGTGCGGACGATCAGACCCATGCCGTCGGGGATGTCGAGACTGCTCATCACCT
>JAGRHI010000049.1:10883-17728 GCA_020445045.1 Candidatus Competibacteraceae bacterium | reverse complement strand
CGGCGCGCGGGTTGTTGGGCATCAACACCAGATAGCGGCCGGCCAGGCTGATGAAAGTGGTCAGTGCCGCGCCCTTGTTGCCGCGTTCTTCCTTTTCCACCTGGACCACCAAGTCCTGGCCTTCCTTGATGGCTTCCCGGATGTTCGGCCGACCGCCGTCGGCGATGGATTGGGGATCGAAGTAGTTGCGGGTGATTTCCTTGAAGGGCAGAAATCCGTGCCGGTCGGCGCCGTAATCGACGAACGCCGCTTCCAGTCCCGGTTCGACGCGGGTGACGCGGCCTTTGTAGACGTTGGCCTTCTTCTGCTCCCGCGCGGGCGTTTCGATATCGAGGTCGTAAAGTTTTTGGCCATCCACGAGGGCCACGCGCAACTCTTCCTGCTGAGTTGCGTTGATCAGCATGCGTTTCATCGAAAAGATTCCCTGCGCTCGACCATCACCGGCGGCGACGCGGTTGTCGCCGAGGCGTAACTGAAATAACCAACGGCCCGGCGATCGAATACAGTGCGTCGGGCAAGTCCAGATACGCCGCGAAGTCGTAACCAGTCGGCTGGGAGCGCGGTCAAGAGCCGCTTAGAATAGGTCGGGTGAGCGGCGGATAAACCCGTTTAACAAATCCTGCCCGCCTGTGTGACTGGCGTGCGGATGTGAAAACCGATATCGTGTATGAAACCTGTTTCGCCGGCCTTTCGGGCCAATCGGCGACAACTGCCACGAACTATAACAGTCCGACTGGTGCGCTTCAAACGATGCCTGCTTCCGTGTCCCCCGGCGGGGTACGCCACCTGGAGATTACCGCGGAACATGCCGGGCAGCGTCTCGACAATTTTCTGCTGCGCGAGTTGAAAGGCGCGCCCAAGAGCTTGATCTATCGAATCCTGCGCAAGGGGGAAGTCCGGTTGAACGGTGGCCGGGCGCAACCGCGCCAGCGGCTGCAAGCCGGCGATAGGCTGCGTGTTCCACCGGTGCGGCTGGGCGAGCGCGATGACAGGGCGTTCCGGCCGCCGCCGGGCTGGGCGGAACGCCTGCAAGCGGCGGTGCTGCATGAGGATCGCGAGGTGTTGGTGCTCGATAAGCCGGCCGGCCTGGCGGTGCACAAGGGCAGCGGGGTCGATTATGGCGTGATCGAGCTATTGCGTGCCCTGCGCCCGAGGGAGCCGTTTCTGGAGCTGGCGCACCGGCTGGATCGCGACACCAGCGGTTGCTTGCTGCTGGCCCGGACTCCGGCGGCGTTGCGGTTGATTCAAGATGCCTTGCGGACTGGGCGGGTGGAGAAACGCTATCTTGCTTTGGTGCAAGGTTACTGGAACCATGGTCCGCGCGAGGTGAACCAGCCTTTGCGTCGCAACGTGTTGCGCGGCGGGGAGCGGCTGGTCGAAGTCGTGGACGACGGCAAGTCGGCCCTGACCCGGTTTCGCCCGGTCAGCCTGTTCAAGCTGGCTTCGTTGCTGGAGGCGAGCATCGCCACCGGTCGTACCCATCAGATCCGCGTTCACGCGGCCCACATCGGCCATCCGCTGGCTGGCGACGCGAAATACGGCGATGCCGCGTTCGACCGGACGATGACCGAACGCTGCGGCCTGCGCCGCTTGTTCCTGCATGCTCACAGCTTGAGCCTGTCGTTGGGTGGCCGGGATATCGCGGTGAGCGCCCCACTGGATGCCGAACTCAAGGGTGTCCTGGAAAGCCTGCGTTTGGCGAGCCTGAATGGAAGGTAAACGAGAGACACCCATGACCGACCCGAATCCGAACCCGAAGCTACCCGACGACGAGCGCTGGGCGCGTGAGGTGTTGACCAAGCTGGCGTTCGCCGCCGTGACCGAGCAGCGGCGGACCCGGCGTTGGGGGATTTTCTTCAAGCTGCTGTTTTTTGCGTATCTGGTGCTGCTGCTGGTACTGGCTTGGCCGGACAGTCTCGATACCACCACCAGTGGCGGCAAGCGCCACACCGCGCTGGTTCGGATTGACGGGCTGATCGCCAGCAGCACCGAGGCCAGCGCCAAAAACGTGATCGAGGCGCTGCGCAAGGCGTTCGAGGATGAGAAAACGGCCGGGGTGATCGTGCGGATCAACAGTCCGGGCGGCAGTCCGGTGCAGGCGGGCGAGGTGTACGACGAGATCCAGCGCTTGCGCCAAAAGCATCCCAAGATTCCGATTCATGCGGTGGCCAGCGACATCTGTGCCTCGGGCGGTTACTACATCGCGGCGGCGGCGCGGAACATCTATGCCAACAAGGCCAGCATCATCGGTTCCATCGGCGTGCGGATGGACAGTTTCGGCTTCACCGAGGCCATCGCCAAGTTGGGTATCGAACGGCGGGCGTACACGGCGGGGAACAACAAGGATTCCCTTGATCCGTTCAAGCCGGTCAACCCGGCGGAAGTCCAGCATTTGCAGGGGATGCTGGATGCGATCCACCAACAGTTCATTACGGCGGTCAAACAGGGTCGGGGCAAGCGCCTGAAGGACCATCCAGAGGTGTTTAGTGGCCAGATGTGGACCGGCGAGCAGAGCGTCGAACTGGGGCTGGTGGATGCGTTGGGCGATACCCGTCATGTGGCCGAGGAAGTGATCGGCGAGAAGACCGTGGTGGATTACACCAAGCGCACCCCTTGGGCGGAGCGGCTGTTCGATGGCGCGGGGACCAGTTTGGGCGCGGTGTTGCTGAAGGTGCTGGAATTCGATGGGACGGCACGGTGGCGGTAGGGTTGCCGGCTGGCGGATCTTCGCGAGGGGCGGGACTGCCTGAGGCTGGATCACCCGCGCTCACAGCACCGTCACCCCGGCTGATTCCAGCATGCGGGTGAGCCGGATCAGTGGTAAGCCGACCAAGCTGGTGGGGTCGTCACCCTCCAGCCGCTCGAACAGGGCAATGCCCAAGCCCTCGGACTTGAAACTGCCCGCGCAATGGTATGGTCGCTCGCGTCGCAGATAACCCTCGATCATTGCCGCCGTCAGCGTCCGGAACACGACTCGAAACGGTTCCACCGCCACTTGGCATTGACCGCTGGCGCTATCCAGCAGACACAGTCCGGTATGAAAAGTGACCATGCGCCCTGACGCCCGCCGTAGTTGCGCCGCTGCTCGTAAGTGGTCGCCGGGCTTGCCGATCACTTCGCCATCCACTTCCGCCGCTTGGTCCGAGCCGATCACCAACGCCGTCGTTTCACGCTGGGCGACCGCGCGGGTTTTCATCTCCGCCAGCCGCGCCGTCAGCGTCGCCGCCGGTTCGTCGGGCCGGCGGGTTTCATCGGTGTCCGGCGCCCGGACGGCGAACGGCAACTCCAGCCGCGCCAGCAGTTCGCGGCGGAACGGCGAAGTGGAAGCAAGGATCAGACGACGGCCATCGGGCAGGGTTTCGAGCATGGCGGCAGCGTGGCGAACAGTTTGGAAATCTGGACAATTATGCGGAATCTGGCTTAATTTTGACAGAAATCGAGCATGCCTATATTATTCCGCGCCTTATGCAAATCCCAACGCTCCCCGACCGGATCGATCCCTGGCAACTGGCCGCCGAGAACGGGCGGCTGGACGGCGAGTTGCGGTTGGCGGCGCTGCCGCGGTTGGCCGCTTTGCTCGAACGTACCGACGGCACGGTCAGCGTGGCGCTGGTGGCGGGGGTTGACGAGCAAGGGTTGCGCTTCGTCGAGGGTTCGCTGCGAACCGAGGTCGAACTGATTTGTCAGCGTTGCCTGGGTCCGCTGCGGTTGCCGTTGCGGGTGACGGTCAGCTTGGCGCTGGTCCGCGCCGAGTCCGAATCCGAGTTCGCCCGTCTGCCCAGCCAGCGCGAGCCACTGCTGGCCGCCGGCGCCGACCTTGCCGTCGCCGATCTGGTGGAAGACGAACTGTTGTTGGCTTTGCCGCGGATTCCCCGCCATCGGGATGCGCGCGAATGCGAGGCCGCCGGTTATCATGCGCCGTCCAGCGGGCCGACGCCGGATGCTGGGCGGCATCGAGCCTTCGCGGCGCTCGCGTCCCTATTGCAAGATTCCAAGAGGAACAATTGAGTCATGGCCGTACAAAAATCCCGTAAAAGCCCCTCCAAGCGTGGCATGCGCCGCGCCCACGATGCCCTGACCGCGGCCACGCTATCGACGGATCGCACCTCCGGCGAATTGCATCGCCGCCATCACGTCACGCCGAACGGTTTTTATCGCGGCCGCAAGATCATCAGCGAGCCCGCCGCGGTCGATAGCGAAGACTAATCGTCGTGCCGCCCCGCCCGCCGGATTCCTCCGCTATCCTGCCCGGCCCATGAGCAAACCGTTGACCATCGCCCTGGATGGCATGGGTGGCGATGCTGGCCCCGATATTGTCGTGCCCGCCGCCTTGCGCATGCTCGCGGCCGCCGGTGATTCGCTGCGCCTGATCCTGGTCGGGCAGGAGGACGTGCTGTCGGCCGCTCTGCTCCGGTTCAAGGCTGGAGATCATCCCCGGATCGTCATCCGCCATGCCTCGCAACTGGTGAGCATGGGCGAGTCGCCGGCTCAGGCCCTGCGCGTCAAGAAAGACTCCTCGATGCGAGTGGCGATCAACTTGGTCAAGCAGGGCGAAGCCGATGCCTGCGTCAGTGCCGGCAACACCGGCGCGCTGATGGCGACCGCCCGTTTCGTGCTCAAGACCCTGCCCGGCATCGACCGTCCCGCCATCTGCACCACGCTGCCGACCGTGCGCGGCCAGACCCGGATGCTCGATTTGGGCGCCAACGTCGACAGCAAGGCCGAGCATCTGCTGCAATTCGCGGTGATGGGTTCGGTGTTGGCGACCGTCAACGGCATCGAGCGGCCGCGAGTCGCTTTGCTGAATATCGGCGAGGAAGACATCAAGGGCAACGAACAGGTCAGGGAGGCCGCCCGGCTGCTGGTGGCCAGTGACCTCAATTACGTTGGTTTCGTGGAAGGCGACGGCATCTATCTAGAGGATGTGGACGTGGTGGTCTGCGATGGCTTTGTCGGCAACGTCGCGCTCAAGAGCAGCGAGGGCGTGGCCCGGTTGATCCGTCATTACATGACGCAGGAATTCAAACGAAACCTGCTGACCCGGTTGGCCGGGCTGGTCGCTTTGCCGGTGCTGCGCGCCTTCAGTCGTCGGATCGATCCCCGCCGCTACAACGGCGCCAGCCTGCTCGGTTTGCAGGGTATCGTGATCAAGAGTCACGGCGGCGCCGACGCCTTGGCGTTTGCCAACGCCATCGGGGTGGCGATGCTGGAAGTCGAGCAGGCGGTACCACGACGCATCGATGCCCATCTGGCCGTCCTTCACGCCGCGAGGCAAGCGCTTTGAATCATGCCAGGATAATTGGAACCGGCGGCTATCTGCCGGAAAAGGTACTGACCAACGCCGATCTCGAACAGATGATCGAGACCACGGCGGACTGGATCGTCGAGCGGACCGGCGTCGAGGAGCGCCATGTCGCCGCCCCTGGAGAGACCACCTGCGACTTGGCCGAACAGGCTTCCCGCCGCGCGTTGGAGGCCGCCGGTATCGAGGCGCGCGATATCGACCTGATCGTGCTGGGCACCACCACGCCAGATCATGTGTTTCCCAGCGTGGCCACCCAGTTGCAGCATCGACTGGGTTGCCACGGCGGTCCCGCTTTCGACGTACAAGCGGTTTGCACCGGTTTCGTTTACGCCATGGACATCGCCCGGCGTTTCATCGCCACCGGCGCGACGCGGCGGGCGCTGGTGGTGGGGGCGGATACCTTCACCCGCATCATCGACTGGCGGGATCGCGGTACCTGCATCCTGTTCGGCGACGGCGCCGGCGCGGTGGTGCTGGAGGCGGCGAACGAACCAGGGATCATCGATAGCCGGCTGCACGCCGACGGTCGCTATAAGGAACTGTTGTGGGTGCCGGCCGGTGTATCCAGCGGCTATGATCAGACTCAGCGGAACGCCGCTTTCGTGGAGATGCGCGGCAGCGAAGTCTTCAAGGTGGCGGTTCATACCCTGAAGGAGATCGCCGAACAGATCTTGACCGCCAACGGCATGGCGGTCGCCGACGTAAACTGGTTGATTCCCCATCAGGCCAACCGCCGTATCCTGGCGGCCACCGCCAAGCGGTTGGGTTTGCCCGAGGAGCGGATGGTGGATTGCGTGCGGTTGCACGGCAACACCTCGGCGGCGTCGGTGCCGCTGGCGCTGGATGTGGCGGTGCGCGATGGTCGCATCCAGCGTGGCGATATCCTGTTGCTGGAAGGTTTCGGCGGCGGGTTCACTTGGGGAGCGGTCCTGCTGAGGTATTGAACGCGAAGGAGATTTCACGATGACGACACTGGATGGCGAAATCGTACTGGTGACTGGCGCCAGTCGCGGCATTGGCCAAGCCGTTGCCCATGAGCTGGGGCGGCGCGGCGCGACCGTGATCGGTACCGCGACCACGCAAGCCGGCGCCGAAGCGATCGATCGGGATTTGCGTGGTCTTGACGTCAGGGGGCGCGGCCTGTGTCTGGACGTCACCGATCCGGCGGCCGTGGACGAGGCGCTCAAGGCGGTGGTCCAGGAATTCGGCGCGCCGACCATCCTGGTCAATAACGCCGGCATCACGCGCGACAATCTGTTACTACGGATGAAGGAAGACGAATGGACGAGCGTGCTCGACACCGATCTGACTTCGGTTTACCGGCTGAGCAAGGCGGTGTTGCGGGGGATGATGAAAGCCCAGCGTGGGCGCATCATCAGCATCACCTCGGTGGTCGGTGTCACCGGTAGCGCCGGGCAGGCCAATTACGCCGCGGCTAAAGCGGGTATCATTGGCTTCACCAAGTCGCTGGCGCGCGAGGTCGGTTCCCGCAATATCACCGTCAACGCCGTGGCGCCGGGTTTGATCGATACCGATATGA
>JAGRHI010000049.1:4687-10872 GCA_020445045.1 Candidatus Competibacteraceae bacterium | reverse complement strand
GCTGCCGGAAGCGCAGCGTCTGGCCTTGGTGGAGTCGATTCCGCTGCAACGGCCGGGCGAGCCGCGGGATGTCGCCAATGTGGTGGCGTTTCTGGCGTCGGCGGACGCGGACTATGTCACGGGAGCGACCCTGCACGTCAATGGCGGCATGTTCATGGCCTGACGACGGTGCTGACGGCTAGCTAGAATGAATGGCATCCGCGCCGGAGTTTTCCATACAATACCCTGCGGCAATGCCATGGTTGTCCGGGTTCACAACGAGGAAACAAACTATCATGACTGACATCAGCAACATCGAAGCCCGCGTCAAGAAGATCATCATCGAGCAACTGGGGGTGAAGGAAGAACAGGTCACCAACGAAGCCTCTTTCGTGGAAGACCTCGGCGCCGATTCCCTGGATACCGTGGAACTGGTCATGGCGCTCGAAGAGGAGTTCGAGCTGGAGATCCCCGACGAGGACGCCGAAAAAATCACCACGGTGCAACAGGCCATCGACTATATCTCGTCCCATAACGGTTAAAGGTGTCAGTCCCGTACCGGTCAAAATCCGTCGCCGCGGTTACCCTCGCCGGGTTCCGCGGTTTTGTTTTGTCGGTGCAGCGTACAAGAGGGTAGCTTTGTGGCCAAGCGGCGAGTGGTAGTAACGGGCATGGGTCTTGTGTCCCCGGTCGGCAGCACCGTGGAAACCGCCTGGGCGAATATTCTGGCTGGCCGCAGCGGGATCGGGCCGGTCACCGCCTTCGATGCCAGCCATTTTCCGGTACGCATCGGTGGACCGGTCAAGGATTTCCAGGTCGAGCAGTACCTGAATCCGAAGGAAGCCAAGAAGATGGATTTCTTCATTCATTACGGCATCGGCGCCGCGGTGCAGGCGATCCAGGATTCCGGGCTGGAGATCACCGAAGCCAACGCCGAGCGGGTGGGTACTTTCATCGGTTCGGGAATCGGCGGTCTGCCTGGCATCGAGGAAGGTCATTCGGCTTTCTTGAAGGGCGGCCCGCGCCGGTTGACGCCGTTTTTCGTACCGCGCAGCATCATTAACATGATATCGGGCAACCTGTCCGTCCTGTACGGGATCAAGGGTCCGAACCTGGCGGTGGTGACCGCTTGCACCACCGGGACCCACAGCATCGGTTTGGCCGGGCGCTTGATCGCCTACGGCGATGCCGACGCGATGCTGGCCGGCGGCGCGGAGATGGCGACCACGCCCACCGGTTTGTGCGGCTTCGCGGCCGCGCGCGCGCTGTCGATGCGCAACGACGAGCCGGAAAAAGCCAGTCGGCCATGGGACAGGAATCGCGACGGTTTCGTGTTGAGCGACGGCGCCGGCGTGGTGATGCTGGAAGAATACGAACACGCCAGGCGGCGCGGCGCGCGCATCCACGCCGAACTGGTCGGCTTTGGCATGAGCGGCGACGCCTACCACATGACGCTGCCATCGCCCAACGGTGACGGCGCGCGGCGGGCAATGATCAACGCCCTGCGCGATGCGGAAATCGCTCCCGAAGACGTGGATTACATCAACGCCCACGGTACGTCCACGCCAGCTGGCGACAAGATCGAAAGCGACGCCGCCAAGGCGGTGTTTGGCGATCATGCCTATCGGTTGGCGATGAGTTCGACCAAATCGATGACCGGCCACCTGCTGGGCGCCGCCGGTGGCGTGGAAGCGATTTTCTCGGTGCTGGCCATCCGCGATCAGGTGGCGCCGCCCACCATCAACCTGGACGAACCGGAACCGGGTTGCGATTTGAACTACGTCCCACACCAGACGCAGGAACGGCGAGTCCGGGTGGCGTTGTCCAATTCCTTTGGTTTCGGCGGCACCAACGGCACGGTGGCATTCCGCGCCCTGGATTGATCGCGCGACCCTTGCCGTTGCTTTCCCATCGGCCTGTTCGAACGCTTTCGATGTTGCCCGCGGCCTTGTCCGATCCCGGATGGGAAAGGCTGAATGGCGTTCCCGCTCGCGGACAAACCGAGCGGTAGGGCGTAAGGCATGCGTTGTTTCGCGCGGCCTCGTCTCTCGCTGTCGATTTTAGCGGTGCTGGCCGCTGGCGCGGTGTTGTATGGGATTCACGCCGATTATCGCCGGTTTCTCGATACGCCGCTTGGCGTGCCCACGAGCGGTCTGGTGCTGGACGTCAAGCCGGGGATGGGGATTGGCGCGATCGCGCGGGAACTGCGGCGACGACCGGGTTTGTCGCGCCCGCCGCTTTATCTGGAAGCTTACGCCCGGCTCGGCGGCTTGGCGCACCGCCTCAAGACCGGCGAATACGCCCTTTCACCCGACACGACCCCGCGCGATTTGCTCGAACGAATCGTGGCCGGCCGCGTGATCCAGTATCCGCTCACCGTGGTCGAGGGCTGGACCTTCCGCCAGTTGCGGCGGGCGCTGACGGCGCATCCCAAGATCGGGCAGACCCTGCGGGAAGCGAGCGACGACGAGATCATGGCGCGGCTGGGCCGACCGGGACGGCATCCCGAGGGCTGGTTCTTGCCGGATACCTACCATTTTCCCGCCGGTTTCACTGACGAGGCGTTTCTGCGGCGGGCGCTGGCGGCGATGGAGCGGCGATTGGCGCAAGCGTGGAGTGGGCGTGCCGCCGATCTGCCCCTGGACGATCCGTATCAGGCACTGATCCTGGCTTCGATCATCGAGAAGGAAACCGGAGTGGCGGCGGAACGGCCCGTCATCGCCGGTGTCTTCGCGCGGCGCCTGCGCAAGGGGATGTTGTTGCAGACCGATCCGACGGTGATTTACGGTTTGGGGATGGCCTTCGATGGTAATCTGCGCCGCCGCGATCTGGAAGACGATACCCCGTACAATACCTATACCCACAAGGGCTTGCCCCCCACGCCAATCGCCCTGCCGGGAGCGGACGCGCTGGAGGCCGCCGTTCATCCGGCGGACGGCGACACCTTGTATTTCGTGGCCGATGGTCAGGGTGGTCATGTGTTTTCCAAGACCCTGAATGAGCACAACCAGGCGGTCAGACGCCATCAGTTACGAGAGAGATGAGATGGCGGGCCGATTGGTGACGGTCGATGGCGGCGAGGGCGCCGGCAAAACCACCCAAATGGGGTTCATGCGTGAGTATCTGGAGCGGCGGGGTTACCGGGTGGTGACGACGCGCGAGCCCGGTGGTACGTCGCTGGGCGAGGAAATTCGCGCGCTGTTGCTTGGACATCGCGATGGCGGCATGACGCTGGCGGCGGAGACCTTGCTGATGTTCGCCGCCCGCGCCGAACATTTGGAACGAGTGATTCGACCAGTGCTGGCCACCGGTTGCTGGGTGCTGTGCGACCGCTTTACCGACGCCACCTATGCCTATCAGGGTGGCGGTCGTGGCTTGCCTCTGGAGCGGATCGCGGTGCTGGAAGAATGGGTGCAGGGTGAACTGCGCCCCGATCTGACCCTGTTGCTCGATGTGCCGGTCGCGACGGGGCTGACGCGGGCCGGGAAACGCGGCGTGGCGGATCGCTTCGAACGGGAAAATGTGGATTTCTTTGAGCGAGTTCGGGCGATATACCTGGAACGGGCCACCCACGAGCCCAACCGTTGCCGAGTCGTGGATGCCAGCCAATCGGTCGAGGCAGTGCGGGCCGAAGTGGAAGCCATGCTAGCCGAGTGGCTGGAGAGCGGTTGATGGACTTGCGTCTCCCCTGGCATCGCGAGCAGTGGCGACAAGTCCAGCAACGACGCAGTGCCGGCCACCTGCCGCACGCGCTGCTGTTGGTCGGTCCGCCCGGGTTGGGCAAGGGCTGGTTCGCCCGCCGGCTGGCGCGCGCGCTGCTGTGCGAGGCGCCCACCGCCGAGGGAGAGTCCTGCGGTCAATGCCGGAGTTGCCGGTTGTTTCAGGCAGGTAGCCATCCCGATTACAGTTCGGTGCGGCCGCTCGAAGAAGGCGCGGTCATCAAGGTCGATCAGGTGCGTGAGCTGTGCGCCTTTCTTGGTTATACCGCGCGGTACGGCGGTTACAAAATCGCCCTGCTGGAACCGGCCGACCGCCTCAACGGCAATGCCGCCAATAGCCTGCTGAAGACGCTGGAAGAGCCGTGGGGCGCCTGTCTGCTGCTGTTGGTGACCGCTTGGCCGGCGCGCTTGCCCGCCACCGTGCGCAGTCGTTGTCAGCGGCTGAGCTTTGGGATACCGTCGCCGACACTGGCCGTTCCCTGGTTGGCCGAGCGGACAAAGGAAGGCCCCGACCCGCAAACGTTGCTCGATTGGGCCGGCGGCGCCCCGTTGGCGGCGCTGGCCTATGCCGGCGAGGAGCACTGGCGCCGCCGCCGGGAACTGGCCGAAAGTTACGAGCAGGTATCGATCGCTCGGGCCGACCCGATATTGGCCGCGGAAAGCTGGATGAAGGAAGGGCTGACCGAAAATCTGCGCTGGCTGATCGGTTGGCATACCGATCTGATTCGGCTTAAGATGAATCCCGAACCGCCGCGTCTAAATAATGCCGACTTAGGTGACATGTTACAGCGTTGGGCTGATCGATACCCATCGCGTGTCCTGTTCGAGCGTTTGGACGCGGCGATTCAGTTGCACACGTTATGCACGACCACGCAAGCCAACGCGCAACTGCTACTGGAAGCGTTTCTCGCTGGCGGCGCGGATCCTTGTTGAGATCATTCTTAGCGTCTTGCCGACGCGGTTTACCGGAGGCCGAACGATATGGCGGGTCCACGGCAAGGTGTCATTTCCCTCGCCATCAAGGACAAGGCGATGCTGCATGCCAGCTATATGCCCTTTATCAACGGGGGAGGAATTTTTATCCCAACCGAAAAATCCTTTGAGCTGGGTGACGAGGTGTTTCTGCTGCTCACGCTGCTGGAAGACCCGGAGCGCTTTGCCATCACCGGTAAGGTCACCTGGATCAATTACCGGACCACGCCGGGCGGCCGGCAGATGGGGGTTGGCATTCAGTTCGGTGGCGTGGAGGGGGCCAATCTGCGGAAAAAGATCGAGGCATTGCTGGCCGGTTATACCCGCGCCGAGCAAATAACCAACACCATGTAGGCACGCTGGCGAACGATGTTGGTCGATTCTCACTGTCATTTGGACCGGCTTGATCTGGCGCGTTTCGGTGGCTTGGCCAACGTTCTGGAGACTGCCGCGACACACGGCGTCACCCGCCTGCTGAGCGTGGCGACGGATCTGGAAAGCTGGCCGGCGCTGGCCCGGTTGACCGAACCCTATCCGCAAATCGCGCTGTCGGTGGGAGTGCACCCCGGCGAGGATGGCGCCCGCCCCCCGACGGTGGCCGAACTGACGGCATTGGGCCGCGAAGCGCGGGTGGTGGCCATCGGCGAAACCGGGCTGGATTACTACTACGGCGCCGATAGCGCCGACCGCCAGCGGGACTGGTTCCGCGTTCACATCGCCGCCGCTCGGGAACTGGGTAAGCCGCTGATCGTGCATACTCGCGCCGCCCGCGCCGATACCCTGCGTGTCTTGGAGGAGGAAGGCGCGGCCGAGGTCGGCGGGGTGCTGCATTGTTTCACCGAGGACTGGGCCATGGCGGAACAAGCGCTGGCCTTGAACTTTCATGTCTCGTTTTCCGGCATCGTCACCTTCAAGAATGCCAAACAGATTCAGGAGGTGGCCCGGCGCCTGCCGGCCGAGCGGATGTTGGTGGAAACCGACTCGCCCTATCTGGCGCCGGTTCCGCATCGGGGCAAACCCAACCAACCGGCTTGGGTCCGCCATGTGGCGGAGTTCGTCGCCGGCTTGCGCGGCGAGCCGTTGGAGCAGGTGGTCGCGACCACCACCGCCAATTATGGTCGGCTATTTGGAGTCGCGGTGGAGGCAGGGTAAGGTGAATGTTTCGGAACTGCATGACCGGATTCGTCGCTGCCTGCACCCGACTCACCAAGTGGACACGATCACCGGCGATCATGCGGTGGCGGGGTTGGAACGCGAAGAGCGGACCTTGATGCCGGCGGCGGTGTTGGTGCCGCTGGTGGAGCGGCCCGAGGGTTTGACCGTGCTGTTGACCCAGCGCACGGCGCATCTGGAGCATCATGCCGGCCAGATCAGTTTTCCCGGCGGTCGCGCCGAGGAGCATGACCGTAGTCCGGTGGAAACCGCGCTGCGCGAGGCGGAGGAAGAAATCGGTTTGCACCGCCGGTCTGTCAGGGAGATCGCCGGCTTTCTCGATTTGTACCAGACCGTGACCGG
>JAGRHI010000049.1:0-4629 GCA_020445045.1 Candidatus Competibacteraceae bacterium | reverse complement strand
TGGATGCGTTCGAAGTGGCCGAGGCCTTCGAGGTGCCGCTGGAGTTCGTGTTCGATCCCCGCCACCACGAGTATCGCAGCATGCACTACAAGGGTCAGCGGCGGCGCTACTACGTGATTCCATACGAGAACCGCTTCATTTGGGGGGCGACCGCCGCCATGCTGGTCGGGTTCGCCCGGCGGCTAGGAAATCCGCTGCCGCCCTGAATCGGGGGCATCGCTGCTCGCGCCCCGATGGTGGACGAACTGCCGCAGCAGGAACTCTTCGTCGCGTGGGGTCAGGTCGAACAGCAGACTGGCCTGTTCGACGGTTTTCAGTGTGCAATGTCCCCCGTGGTCGGCGATCCAGAGAAACGCCCGACGCAACGCCTCGCCCTCGGGGATGAGCGGTCTCATGGCGGTCTCCCGTGTTCCCTTTCAAGCCATTATACACCCAGCGGCCCTCCGGTTATTGTCGCCTGAATGGTAGCATCCGGTACAGAAAACGGTCGTGGTCGAACAGGTGGTGCTTGAGGCCGAGGCCGACGTGCCAGGCGATGAACACCACTGCGGCGTAGCCGACGAGAATGTGCAGCAGCCGCGCCAGCGCCGCAAGCCAAGCCTGTTTGCCGATGGGATCGGGCAGCATGTAGACGCCGAACAGCTTGATCCCGTAACCGCCGGCCATCACGAACAGGTACCCACTGATCGGCAGCAGGAACATGCAACCGTACAGCAGCGTTTCGTTGCGGTGGGAAATCGCCCGCTCGGCCGGCGACAGGGTGGGCGCCCAGTCCGGCAGGGGCGTGGTCTTGCGCCAGATCCACCGCGCCAGCGCCAGCGCCAGCAGCACCAGGCCGATGGATTTGTGCCAATTGTAGTAGTCGCTTGGGTTCAGACCGAACAGCGCACTGTCCCGGCCGAGGCGCGTCATGATGTTGGCGCTGAGGTACTGCCAGACGAACAGTAGGAATACCGCCCAATGCAGGAAGCGGGTCATCGCGCCGTACTGAGTGGCTGAATTCTTGAGCGGCATGGCTGAATCCTCGTCGGGTGAATGTAAGAGGCGTGGGGCGGCGGGCTTTCACCGCCGTTGCATTATGTCGCCATGTCGCCGATCCGCAGCCAGCCGTCCAGAAAACCGTCGCACCAGCGATCCAGCGCCACATCATGGCGGGCGTGGTGGCCGCGCTGTTCGATCGCCGATTGCGCGCCGGGCGCGGCCAGTTCCTTCGCCCCTTCCACCAGCCACACGTCCAGAATTTTCCGGTTCACCTCCGGGTGAAATTGCACCCCGAAGGCGTGGGTGCCGTAGCGGTAGGCTTGATGCGGGAAACGTTCGCCGGCGGCCAGCAGTTCGGCGCCGGCCGGCAGATCGAAACCTTCGTGGTGCCAGTGATAGACGTGCAGTGGAGATTCGAACACGGCTTGACCGGCGGTGGTCGGCTGCACCGGGAAATAGCCGATTTCCGCCAATCCGGCCGGATGCGGCCTGACCGCCGCCCCCAGCGCCCGCGCCAGTAGTTGCGCGCCCAGGCAAATACCCAGAAACGGGCGGCCGGACGCCAGCGCGGTGGGAATCCAGTCCAGTTGCGCCCGGATGCCTGGCAACTTATCGTCGTCGTTGGCGCTCATCGGCCCGCCGAACACCACCGCGCCAGCGTAGCCGTCCATGCCGACCGGCAGCGGTTGGCCGGACTGCGGGTAGCAATAATCGGTTTGGTAGCCGCGCTCCCGTAGCTTGCGGCCACAGCGACCGGCGCCGCCGTCGGCGGTTTGCATCACCAGCAGCAGGCGGGGGAGTTCACTCATCGTGTTCGTCCTTCATGGTGGCTTGTCGGTAATCCTTCAGCGTTTCGGCGATCAGGAACGCCAGTTCCAGACTTTGCGAAGCGTTCAGGCGCGGGTCGCATTGGGTGTGATAGCGGTCGGCCAGACCCTGTTCGGTGATGGCTTGGGCGCCGCCCAGGCATTCGGTGACATCCTGGCCGGTCAGTTCGAAGTGCATTCCGCCAGGATAGCTGCCCTCGGCGCGATGGATGGCGAAAAAACACCGCACTTCGTCGAGAATGCGGGCAAAGGGCCGGGTTTTGTAGCCGGTGCTGGCTTCCAGGGTATTGCCGTGCATCGGATCGCAGGACCAGATCACTTGTCGCCCCTCGCGCTGAACCGCGCGGATCAACGGCGGCAGGGCGATATCGATCCGGTCCGCGCCCATGCGACTGATCAGGGTCAGGCGGCCCGGTCGGTCGTCGGGGTTCAGCACGTCCAGCAGGCGCAGCAGGGTATCGGGATCGGTGCTCGGCCCCAGCTTGAGGCCGATTGGGTTGGCGATGCCGCGGGCGAATTCGATGTGGGCGCCGTCCAATTGCCGGGTACGCTCGCCGATCCACGGCAAATGCGTCGAACCGTCGTACCATTCCCCGGTCAGCGGTTCGCGTCGAGTCAGTGCCTGCTCGTAGCCCAGCAGCAGCGCTTCGTGCGAGGTGTAGAACTGCACTTGCCGCATCTGCGGGCCGGTGGCGGCATCCAGGCCGCAGGCGCGTATGAACGCTAGCGTTTCGCTGATCCGGTCGGCGAGATCGCGGTAGCGCGCGCCTTGGGGGCTGGCGCGCAGGAAATCCAGATTCCATTGCTGGACCCGGCGCAGATCGGCGAAGCCGCCCTGTGCCAGTGCCCGCAGCAGATTCAAGGTCGCCGCCGACTGCGAGTAGGCGCGTAGTTGCCGGCGTGGGTCGGGCCGGCGTGCTTCCGGGGTGAAATCGAGACCGTTGACGATGTCGCCCCGATAACTGGGTAACTTGATCCCATCGCGCGTTTCGGTCGGAGCGCTGCGCGGTTTGGCGAACTGGCCCGCCATCCGCCCGACCTTGACCACCGGACAGGTGGCGGCGAAGGTCAGGACCACGGCCATTTGCAGCAGTACCCGAAAGGTGTCGGTGATGGCGCGGTCGTGAAAGTCGGCGAAGCTCTCGGCGCAGTCGCCGCCTTGCAGCAGGAACGCCCGGCCGGCGGCGACTTCGGCCAGTTGCTGACGCAAGGTTTCGATTTCGCCGGCGAACACCAGCGGCAGCGAGTGTGTCAGCCGTTGCTCGACCTCGGCCAGCGCTGTCGGGTCGTCGTAGTCCGGCAGTTGCGCCGCCGATTTATTCCGCCAGCTTGCCGGGGTCCAGGGAGGCTGGGCGTGTTGCATGAGTTGAGGCATCGGTACGTCCGAAAGTTGCGTATGATTGGGTTTGGCGGCCCGAACCGAGCGAAGATGAACCGGTCCGGCAAAATTAAAATAACCGCCGCGAAGGTACAATGACCCACGAACAATTTCATGGCGATCCGGCGTGATGACCGCCAATCCGCCAGCCAAACCGCCCGCGAAAATAACCCACATGCGTCCATCATGTTGAAGTCGTTGCTTGCCTGGCATCCTTCACCTTATCTGCTTCTGGTGCTGACTACATTGTTCTGGTCCGGCAATTTCGTGCTGGGCCGGGCGGTGCACACGGTGTTTTCGCCGTTCACCCTGTCGTTCTGGCGTTGGGCGGTGGCGCTGGCGATCCTGCTGCCATTCGTCTGGGGTTCGCTGAGTGAGCAGCGAGCGCTGCTGCGCCGCCACGGGCCGATTTTGCTGCTGCTCAGTGTGCTTGGCGTGGTCAACTTCAATACCTTCGTCTACATCGGCCTCCAGTCCACCACCGCCACCAATGCCGTCATCATGCTATCGATCACACCGGTGTTGATCGTGGCGCTGTCGTTCCTGCTGCTGGGGCAGACCGTGACCCGCTGGCAGGCGTTGGGGATTTTGGTGTCGTTGGCGGGGGTATTGGTGATCGTTGCCCGCGGCGATGTTCAGGCGCTGCTGACGTGGCGGATCAATGCCGGCGATCTGTGGATTCTGGCGGCGGTGGCCAGTTGGGCGCTGTACTCGGTTTGCCTGCGCTGGCGGCCGGTGGGACTCAAGCCGCTGAACTTCCAGGCCGCGACCATGGCGATCGGGATGATCGTGCTGACGCCGCTGTACGGTTGGGATCTGGCTCACGAGCGCTGGGTCGTCGTGAATGCCGCGACCGTGGCCAGTGTTGGGTATTTGGCGCTGTTCCCCTCGATCCTCGCCTACATCTTCTGGAACCGGGCGGTGGCGGAACTGGGTGCCAACCGCACCGGGCAATTCCTGCATCTGATGCCGGCTTTCGGCGCGGTGCTGTCGATGGTCTTTCTGGGCGAGCGGCTGTACGTCTTTCACGCCGCCGGCATCGGCTTGATCGGATTGGGGATCTGGCTGGCGACGGTGTACGGGCGGAAATCGGGTTGAGCAAGGAGCCGAGCTCGGCGGTCGTCGCCTGTCGGCGAGTCCGCGCGTCAGCCTCTGGATGAGCCGCGCCAAGCGTTGTGCGCCCGAGCAAGCGCTGGCTCGGAGGAAGCGGGCATGAGCGTCGCTTCCTTCGGGCTCGATGGGAAAAGCTCGCCCGTCGCGGTCGAACTGACCTGCTCTCGGTGGATGGCGAAACGCTGCGCCGGGTTCGCGCCATGCAGATGCGGAATCATGTCCGAGCCGCGCGATTCGACAGTCACTCTGGTGGAAACTATAGTAACCCAGTAACCCAGGGGTTCCGTCGGCGGCGGTGTGCGTCATCAGCCGGCGGCCGGCCCGGTTCTT
>JAGRHI010000361.1 GCA_020445045.1 Candidatus Competibacteraceae bacterium | reverse complement strand
GTCGGTCATCGCCAGGCAACTTATTTACGGTATCCCTCTAGTTCGTTCTAGGGGGATACCTTTTGAGTTTGGATTTTGATGGTTACTTTGCCAATGCTGAGCAGTGTAACCCTCTATCCTGCCGCTTACTAAGATTTAAAAGTCCACAAGCTTTCGAGAACCCGGTTTTGCCGGTTGGAGATAGGCGCGATGTCAAGAGTTTGCCAAGTAACGGGGAAGCGCCCCGCTACCGGAAATAACGTATCACATGCCAATAACAAGACCCGTCGTCGCTTTCTGCCAAACTTGCATGTCCATCGCTTTTGGGTTGAGAGTGAAAGGCGCTTTGTGAGTCTGCGAGTCTCTTCGCATGGTATGCGGATCATCGATAAAAAAGGCATTGATGCTGTTCTCTCTGATTTGCGCGCCCAAGGTGAAAAGGTTTAACTGGAAGGAGATAGTAGTATGCGCGATAAAATCAAGTTGGTTTCCACCGCTGGCACGGGTCACTTCTACACAACAACCAAAAATAAGCGCACGACGCCTGAAAAGCTGGAAATGAAAAAATACGACCCGGTGGTTCGCAAGCATGTCCCTTATAAGGAAGCTAAGATCAAGTAATTGTTTGATCGCTCCGATCGCCAACAAAAAAACCTGCCTTGAACGCAGGTTTTTTTGTGGGTTCCAATCAAACTGAGCGCACTGAGTAGCCACGTAATGATTGTGCAAACTCCTGTAGAACTTGGATACCGCTGGCCTCAGCCTGCGCGCACCAATCCTGCAGTGATACCAGCAATTTTTCATGGCTGATCGTTGTGCGATTCCATAGACTTTGTAAGTTCATCCGAAATTCATAGACGGTGCATAGCGCTTGACTCATGTCGAGCGCACTGCGCAACCGGGCGCGGTCACGATCGTCCAGTCTAGCCTCTTCCCGCAGCAATAACACCTTGGTCCGCTTGAGGATACGGCGCCGGGAATCATCGGCTTTTCGTAACTCCTCCCGCAGTACTGGCGCCACTACATTACGGCCGAAATCGGCCATTACATACAATCGACCAAGAACAACGGCTCGTAGTGTATCCAAATCAATAGCTTGTTTATCTCGCAGTTGTTGTGGCACTGGTGCGATTTTCTTGACATGCGCCAACCGCAGGATTGTCAGAATCCGGATGTACAACCAGCCAATGTCGAATTCCCACCAGCGATTCGACAGCTTGGCTGAACTGGGGAAGGCGTGATGATTGTTATGCAGTTCTTCTCCGCCGATTATCAAACCAATCGGTAAGAGATTGGTGGAAGCATCGCGAGGTTCATAATTACGATAACCCCAGTAGTGCCCTAAGCCATTGATGACTCCAGCCGCCCAGAATGGAATCCACAGTAGTTGTATCGCCCAAACGGTGAGTCCCGCGATGCCAAAAAGGGTTAAATCAACAAACAGCATTAGCGTAACACCCAGTCGATCATATCGAGTATAGAGATGACTTTCTAGCCAATCATCGGGTGTGCCATGACCATAGCGCTTCAAGGTTTCCGAGTTAGCCGCTTCGGAGCGATACAATTCCGCGCCTTCCCAGAGTACCTTGCGGATACCCAAAATCTGTGGGCTATGGGGATCATCCGATGTCTCGCACTTGGCATGGTGCTTACGATGTATGGCAACCCACTGTTTAGTGACCATGCCGGTCGTTAACCATAGCCAGAATCGGAAGAACTGACTGATCATTGGGTGTAAATCGAGCGCGCGATGCGCTTGGGCACGGTGTAGGAAAATAGTGACGGCGGCAATCGTGACATGTGTCATCAATAGTGTTGCCAACACTAATTCCCAGAAGGATAGATCCAAAAAACCATGTATGATGAAATTCAATTCAACACCTTTCGCGAATGTGGTTAGTAAAATAACCGGTGCGGCTGGGAAACTATATCTATTATCCCACTCGCCGAATTACCGGGCTCATTGATTTTTCTTTGCCACCAGCCAGTCACCGATGCTCAGAGCATAAATGATTGCCGTCATTAACCGGATTTACTCAGGCGCCAGGGTTTTGTAGTCCAACATGATCACCTTCCGAGCGATCACCATTAGCGTCGTGGCGAGTACTCATTTGACATGCAGTATATCGTCGCGCGGGCATGGCACGATGTTCAGGAAAATTTCGATGGCAATCAGGGCCGCCGCCATGAAGGCGCCGAATGAAGCTAGAATTATCGTTGACGCTCGGCAACCCCATAACCGATGCCATCACTGGTTGGTAAAGGACCCAAGCCATATCGGCGACGCTCCACATGACCACCAAGGTCATCAGTATCACCAGTATTCGCGCATGGAACCGGATGATAACGTGCAGCCAGTGAATCAGCGGTTCCTCGCTTTTATCGAATCGTGGTCGGGTGATGAGGAGTGGTTGGGACATTTTTCCATGGTGCCGTCAGCAATGGAAGGGTGTGACTGTTCGAGTCAATTTCAGTGGTTATGATACCGCTCCGCATAGGCTAATGCTTGTCAAAAATGTCATGAAGGGTGAGATGCTGGTGCAGGTGGAGCGATTGACCCGCAGCTATGGCGATATCCGAGCGGTCGATGAGATCAGTTTCACGCTCCACAAGGGCCAGGTTCTTGGCTTTCTTGGTCTCAACGGTGCCGGTAAATCGACCACGATGCGGATGCTGGCGGGTGTGTTGGCGCCGGATACCGGGCGGATTACCATTAACGGCGCCGATTTGTTGGACCAGCCGCGCCAAGCCAAGCAAGCAATCGGCTATCTGCCCGATCATCCTCCGCTGTATCGGGAACTGACGGTGGACGAACAATTGCACTACAGCGCCCGCCTGCACGGGCTCGATCGCACCGCCTGTCGCCAGGCTCTGCTTCGGGCCAAGGAGCATTGTGGGTTGGTGGACGTCGGCCAGCGCTTGATCGGCAATTTGTCCAAGGGGTATCGGCAGCGGGTCGGTCTGGCCCAAGCCCTGTTGCACGATCCGCCAGTGCTGGTGTTGGACGAACCGACTGTCGGGCTGGACCCCATGCAACTGCGCGAGATGCGCGAGTTGATCCGTACGCTGGGGCGAGACCGTGGCGTGATTCTGTCCACGCATCTGTTGCCCGAAGTGCAGGCGGCGTGCACCCACGCGCAGATCATGCGGACCGGGCGGCTGGTGTACGCTGGCGATCTGGCCGATTTGGAACAGCGGCGGTGTTCCACCCACTTGCGGGTTGGGCTGAACGTACCGCCGCCAACCGCAAGCCTGGCGCAACTGCCAGGGATCATCCGGGTCGAGGAACTTGGTTACGGTCGGTTCCGGCTCCATCATGCCCCGGGTGCCGCGCCCCACCAGGCCGTGCTTGAACGGGCTGGCGCCGAGGGCTGGGATCTGTGGGAAATAACCCCGGAACATGCCGGTCTGGAGCAAATCTTCGTCGATCTGACCCTAGGGGAAGCACCCGTATGATCTTTGTCATCACGGCCCGCGAGCTGCGCGGCCTATTTCTATCGCCGTTGGCTTGGACGCTGCTGGCGGTGGTGCAAGGGTTGCTGGCGTGGATCTTCCTGGTCCTGGTGGATGATTTTCGAAACTTGCAGGGTCGGTTGGCTGCGTTGGACAACGCACCCGGCGTAACCGATCTGGTGGTCGCGCCGCTGTTTCGGGTCGCCGCCTGGGTATTGCTGCTGCTGGTTCCGTTGCTGACCATGCGGTTGTTGAGCGAAGAACGCCGCACCGGTACGCTCGACTTGCTGCTTTCGGCGCCAGTGGGGTCGATGGCCATCGTGCTTGGCAAGTATTTAGGCGTGATGCTCTTCCTGTCGAGCATGGTCGCGCTGGTCGCGCTGATGCCGCTGGCGCTGGCGATTGGCGCGCCGCTGGATTTCGGCAAGCTGCTGACCGGCTTGCTGGGTTTGCTCCTGCTGGCCGGCGGTTTTGCTTCCGCCGGTCTGTATCTGTCCGCGTGCACCACCCAACCGGTGCTGGCGGCGGTGGCAACCTTCGGGTTGCTGCTACTACTGTGGATCATCGATGTGGCCGGGACCGGTCACGGCACGGTGGATAGCCTGTTCGCATACCTGTCGCTGCCGCGTCACTACGACGCGTTGTTGCTGGGATTGTTCAACAGCACCGATGTCATCTACTACCTGTTGTTCATTGCAACCTTCCTGGGCTTGACGATTCGCCGGCTGGACGATATGCGCCTGCGAGGTTGATCATGCGGCTCGATCCTTCCACCCGGTGGCGGCTGCGAATCCAGAGCGCGCTGTTTCTGCTGTTATTCGGTTTGCTGATCGGACTGCTAGCTTGGCTGAGCGTTCGTTACCCGGTTCAGGCCGACTGGACCGTCGGTGGCCGCAACACCCTGTCCGAGGCCAGCCGGATGTTGCTGGACCGACTGGATGGGCCGGTCCGTATTACCGCTTACGCGCGCGACAATTTCCCCCTGCGCAACGGTATCGCCCGGCTGGTGGGCCGCTACCAGCGCTATAAACCCGATCTGACACTGACGTTCGTTAACCCCGATCTACTGCCGGATCGGATGCGGGAACTCGGGATTACCGCGGACGGCGAGCTGTATCTGGAATATCGCGGCCATGGGGAAAAGCTCCAGCAACTCAGTGAACAGGCACTGACCCAAGCCTTGCATCGTCTCGGTCGCCAGCAGGCTCGGGTCGTGCTGTTTCTCGCCGGCCACGGTGAGCGCAAACCGCGTGGCGCGGCCAATCACGATTTGGGCACGTTTGGCCGAGAGCTGGAAAAGATCGGCATTCAGCCGGAGACGCTCGATCTGACGACGGAAACCCAAATCCCCGACACGGCCGCCGCCTTGGTGATCGCCGGGCCGCAAACCCCGTTGCGGACGGCGGAGATTCAGGCCATCGTGGAATACGTGGGCCGGGGTGGCCATCTGTTGTGGTTGCTGGAACCAAAGGATCCATCCGGCTTGCAAGAACTGGCGGCTCTGCTGGGTATCGTCGTGTTGCCCGGCGTCGTGGTGGACGCGGATACCCCCCTACTGGGCATCAAGAATCCCGCCTTCATTCCCATCGCCGATTATGGTCCGCATCCCATCACCGAATCCTTGCGTTCGCCCGCCCTATTGCCGCAAGCCGTCGCTTTGGAGCCGCAAGCCGCCGCTGGCTGGAAGGTTGCCTTACTGCTGGAAAGCCAGTTGCGGACCTGGACGGAAACGGGTCCGCTGGACGAACGGATGCAGTTCGATCCCGATACCGCCGAGCGCCCCGGTCCCCTGACCGTTGGCGTGGCGTTGGTTCGGCCCCGACCCGGTCCACCCGCCGCCGGGGCCGCCGATGCGCAAGCCGCCGCATCCCAGCAGCGCATTGTCGTCATCGGCGATGGTGATTTTCTCTCGAATACCTATCTGGGCAACGGCGGCAATCTGCAACTGGGACTGAATATCATGAACTGGCTCACCCTGGACGACACGTTGATCGTGCTACGTCCCAAGGCCGCTCCCGACATCCATCTGGATTTGTCGGATGGCGCGCTGGCGCTGATCGCCGCCGTTTTTTTGCTGGTGTTACCGGCAACGCTGTTGGTCAGCGGCTGGCTGATCTGGTTCCGGCGGCGGCGGCGTTGACCATGAGTGTGCTCACGCGGCGGCGTTGGCTCAATCTGGGACTGCTGGGACTGGTCGGTGGATTGGCGGCGTTGGCGTGGTTGGAATCCAGGCAGGAACGGTTGGCGGGCGTTCCCGCGCTGTTGGAGCTGACGCCAGCGCAAACCGAACGGATCGCGGTCGAGCGTCCGGGCCAAGCCGATCTGGCCTTTAAGCGCAGCGATGGTCGTTGGTGGATGACCGCGCCGGAGAGCGGCCTGGCTAATCCGATCTTGCTCAATTCGATCCTGAATCTTGCCGGAGTCCACTGCCCGCTACGGTATGCCGTCGCCGAACTGGACCTGAAGGCCTTGCAACTCGATCCGCCTCGGTTGCGGTTATGGCTGAACGATCGGGAAATTCGCTTTGGCGCGACGACTCCGACCGACGGCCAGCGTTACCTACAAATCGGCGCAACGGTCTCGCTTTGTCCCGACCGGTTGTACTCGTTGTTGACTAGCGCGGCGGCGAGTTTCCGGGCGCCGCCCATCGGTTCTTCGGCGTCCAGTGGAGCAAGGGGCGAATAATGCCCGAACTGCCGGAAGTCGAAACCGTCCGTCGCGGCATCGCGCCGCGCGTGACCGGTCAACGGGTCAGTCGGGTGGTGGTCCGGGAGCGCCGGTTGCGCTGGCCGGTGCCAGAGGAACTGGAAGCGTTGCTGCCGGGGCAAATCATTCAGCGGGTCGAGCGACGCGCCAAATATTTGCTGCTACGCACCGAGATCGGAACCGCGATCTTCCACCTTGGCATGACCGGCCGCTTGCGCGTTCTGCCCGCCGCCACGCCGCCAGGGAAACATGATCATGTCGATCTGGTCCTGGTCGGTGGGGAATGTCTGCGCTTTAACGACAGCCGTCGCTTTGGTTCGTTGTTGTGGACCCTGGAGCCGCCGGCGCAACATTCCCTGCTTCGGACGCTTGGCCCCGAACCGTTCGACGCCGCGTTCTCCGGGGTTTATCTGCACCAACGGGCGCGGGGGCGGACGCCAGCGGTCAAGACCCTCATCATGGACAACCACGTCGTGGTGGGGGTCGGTAATATCTACGCCAACGAATCGCTGCATGTGGCCGGAATCGATCCACGGCGCTCGGCCGGGCAAGTGACACTGGCCGAATACCAGCGATTGGTGGTCGCCGTTCGGGCGATCCTGGACGAGGCGATCCGGCAGGGCGGCACCACCTTGCGGGATTTCGTCGGTGGAGAAGGCGAACCGGGCTACTTTCAACAAAGCCTGCGCGTCTACAATCGCTACTTGGCGCCCTGCGCCGCTTGCGGCGAATCGATCCAACGTTGTCGGCTCGGGCAGCGGGCAACCTACTACTGTCCGCGCTGCCAGCGCTAGCGGATGTTCGCCGGCGCGGATTGGGCGCCACCGGTCGCCGGTTCGGGTACGGGTGGCTGTGCGGCGGGGACCGGTTCGGGCTGCTTGACGCTCGGGGTATAAATCACCGCGACGGCGACACTGTCCTCCCCCACGAATTGTTTGACCGTCGCTTCCAGCGGCAGGCGACCCTCGCGCAGCGCCTGAAGACCGGCGGCGTCCTTGATACCGGACATCGCCAGCTCACGGATTTGCGCGAAACGACGCACGCTGGGTTCGCTGTCATCGTAACCGCTGGCGGCGCCACGGATTTCGGCTTGGCTGACTTCGTCCAGGCTGGCGATCCATGTTGCATCATCCCCGGTCGCCAACCCCATCAGCGCCTCGGTCGCGCGGGCCGTGGCGATTTTCGCCGCGTCGGCGCGCAGTTTTTCCTGAGCGGCCGGCTCCGGGTGCGTGCCGATCAGATTGACGGCATAGCCGACCAACGCCAGTTCGCCCGTCGCGTTGACAACGATCATTCGGTTGCCGGCCGGTGGAATCAGGCGACCCTTGATTTCGGCCAGCAGTTGCCGCGAGCCTTCCTTGAGCGCAACGGTTTCGATGGCGGCGGCGGCGGGACGGGTCAGGCGGAGGGCGGTCTTGGGCGTGGCGACCAGATTGACATCAATCGTACGGTTGGCCGCATCCTCCACGCTTGAATAGGTGACGAAGCCACGCGCCAGAATCTTGAGCGCTTGTTGCCGCCGTTCCTGCTCGTTGGCGGCGAGGTTGATCAGCGCCAGCTGTATGGCGTCATCGGTTTTCAGATGCTCCGCGATGCGTTGTCGGGCTTCCGGCGTCAGATTTTGCAGACAGTCGGCTAGCCGCGCGCGGGCATCTAGGAATGCACTGAATCGCGCTTCCTGTCGGGTCCGACGGGTCGCGACCGGATTTTCGGTCGCCGGATAGCGGGCCTTCCCTGTCGCCACCCAACCGAAACCCTTTTTGAAACGGATCATCCGGCAACCGGCGGCGCGTTGTCCGATCACGGCGGCGATGGCGCCTTGCGCCGTTCTGGCCCGCAGCGCCGGTTCCCCCGTCATGTCGTCCTTGATCGTCCGCACCCGTTCCGGTCCGCGCGGTTTGGCGCGAGCGGACGCGGGCGTGGCTTGCAATGGCACGGCGAATTCTTTCGAGGTCGGGTTGGCCGCTGGCGTGAGGGGTGACCACAGTAAGGTACTCAACAAAAAACAAAAGCAAGGTAGAACGCGCATGATATTTCTCCCCAGCGATCGTGCGTCGGGTCGCCGGCCATGCTTTGGCCGATTGCGCCAACCACAAAATGATTTTTCGTGGCATGCCGCAACGGCTCAATCGCTGGTTTCAACCCGGCGTTTGCCGTTTCGGGTCTTCCGGTCAGTGATGATCCTGACGGTGTTTAGTGGGTATATGCCGGGATCTGGCTGAGATCCACCGCGTCGATCTGCTCTGGTTGCAGGTATTGCCGGGCATAGTGCAGCCAGACGCCTTCGCGAACGAAGACCTCGAACAAGTCGGGATCGATCTGATGGTCCCGCACCATCCGGCCGAGGATGTCCAGTACCTCGCTGAGCGGTTTGCCGGGTTTGTAGGGGCGGTCGCGCGCGGTCAGCGCCTCGAACACATCGGCCAGGCAGATGATGCGGGCCTGGATGGACAAATCCTGTTCACGCAAGCCACGGTGATAGCCGCCACCGTCAAGAGTTTCATGATGGCTACCGGCGTACTCGGGGACGTTGTGCAGCGCTTTCGGCCAGGGCAGCGCGTTCAACATGCGCAGGGTCAGGGCCACATGCTCTTCGATGATGGCGCGCTCCTCGGGGTTCAAGGTGCCCTTGGCAATACAGAGATTGTCGATTTCCTCCTCGGATAGGAAATCGCGTTCCTGTGCGTCTGGTCCGACCCAACGGCGGGTGGCGATTTGCCTGACCCGCGCCTGATCCTCGGGCCGCATGAATTCGCTGCCGGAGTTACAGCGGCGCAGATGTTCCCGGTCTTCCTCCAACTCGGCCAATCGAGCGCTGAATTGCCGTTCCAGCCGCGGAATCGCCGCGCGGTCACCGCGTTCCACGGCGGCCAGCTTGGCGTTCAGCAGTTCGATTTCCATATCGCGCTTGAGAATCTCGCCGCGAGTATCCACCAACTCGATGCGGTCGAACAGGGTCTGTAGTTTGGTCGCCTTATCCACCACATGCACCGGTGTGGTGATCTTGCCGCAGTCGTGCAACAGCCCCGCGATCTTCAGTTCGTACAGTTCCTCGGCCGTGGGGCGAAATGCCTTGAGCCGTCCTCGTTCGCAGCGGCGGGCCGCCTCGGCGATCATCATGGTCAGGATCGGCACCCGCTGGCAGTGAGCGCCGGTGTAGGGGGATTTGTGGTCGATGGCGGTATTGATCAGTTCGATCAGTGACTCGAACAGTTGCTGGAGCTGGTGGATCAGTTGGTGGTTGGTCAGGGCGATGGCGGCCTGCGAGGCCAACGATTCGGCCAGCTGGCGGTCGGCCGGCGAAAAGGTTCGTACCTGCCCGGTTTCCGGATCGAGCGCATTGATCAGTTGAAAGACCCCGATGATTTCTTCTTCGTGATCCTTCATCGGCACCGTCAGGAAGGAGCGTGAGCGGTAGCCGGTATGCTGGTCGAAGCGGTGAGTCCCGGAAAAATCGAAGTGTTGGTCCACATAGGCATCGTCGACCATGACCGTCGTATCGTGCAGCACGGCGTAGGTGACCACCATGCCGGTGTTGGGCTGGCCCGCCGGGTCGTACAGGGGAATGGGATCGAACGGAACGGCCGCGCCGGTGGTGCCGCCCAGATAGAGCGGGAGCGAATCGTTGCGCAGCACCTCGAAGCGGAGTCGCTGCTCGTCCTTGTCCAGCAGGTACAGCGTGCCGGCGTCGGCGTTCAGCAAACGCTTGGCCGCGATCAGAATCGTTTCCAGCAATTTCGGTGTATCCCGCTCCCTGGACAGCGCGATGCCAATCCGGTTGAGCTGTTCGAGGCACTGCAATAAATCCCTGGAGTAGGACGGGTGCATGGGCGATCCTTTTTCTTCCCGAGTCGGGCAAGGGGAAAACGGGATTTTTCGTATTATAGCGGTGCACCGTGAGGGAGCGCGGGGATTCGATGCCGCGCGACCGATGGAGCCATCGGTGGGATCGGGGATTTCATGAGCATATTCATGCTCGAATCGCGGCATTTTTCTAAAGTGAATCATGTCTGGAGCGGTCCCGGTCACGATCCTGCCGGGTTCCCTGTCACGGTACGAGAGGACTCGGGCGCACGCCATGCGCGAGGCCCGAGCTTGGGGTAAAATCGTCTTCAGGCAATTTCGCCCCAGCCTTGGCGTTTCCAGGCTCATGAATATCTTATCCCGTCGTTTTCTGACCGCTGCTGGCGTCGCCCTGCTGCTGGTGGGCTGCGCGTCGACCAGCGAACCATCGCGCGACGAGCAGGATTCCCTTGAGAGTTACAATCGTGCCATGTTCGCCTTCAACGACGCAGTGGATAAAGCGCTGTTCAAACCGGTCGCCAAGGCCTATCGGAGAATACTTCCCGAACCGATCACCATCAGCATCGGCAACTTCTTCAGCAACCTCAACGACGTGGTGGTGCTGCTCAATGATTTGCTGCAATTCAAGTTGCATCTGGCGGCGATGGACAGCAGCCGGATCGTGTTCAACACGACCTTCGGCGTGGCCGGTCTGTTCGATGTCGCCAGCCGCATGGAACTGCCTAAGCACAATGAGGATTTCGGCCAGACGCTGGGTTATTGGGGGTTCGGCAATGGCCCCTATTTCGTGCTGCCGTTCTTGGGGCCGAGCACGGCGCGCGACGCCATCGGGCTGGTCGGCAATTTCTTCACCAATCCGATCACCTGGGCGACGGATTCCGACGCGGTGGCTTGGGGCCTGTGGGGCTTGGATCTGATCAATCGGCGGTCCGACCTGTTGCGGATCGAGCGAGTCCTGGCCGAAGACCAGATCGACCCTTACTCGTTCCAGCGCAGCGCCTATCTGCAAATGCGGCGTAACTTGGTGTACGACGGCAATCCACCCGCGCCGGATTTCGATTTTGACGCCGACCCGGACAATCCCCCGCAATGAACGCGCCTTGGGCCAGCCTGACCGTGTTCGATGCGCTGGCGCCAGCCGAGATCGCCCGTGGCCGACTGCTGGTCGAAGAGATTCCCTGTGTGTTGGTGGATCGATCGCTATTGCAACTCGGCATCGTCGCCGATGGGATCGAACTCCAGGTTCCAGAACCGGATCTGGAGCGCGCGCGCCAGGTGCTGGCACGGGATTATTCCGGGGAACTTGAGCTGGAGTCATGATCCGGCGGGCGTCGATCACCGGGCTGTTGCGCCTGACTAGCTTGTTGCCGTTGCCCCTGACGCACGCCATCGGTGTGTTGGTCGGCGGCTTATTGTGGTGGATTCCCAACGATCTGCGGCGAATCGCCAGCCGTAATCTGGCGCTGACGTTTCCCGAGATGCCGGTTGCCGACCGCGAGCGCTTGTTGCGTCGAAACCTGTGGGAAACCGGTAAGCTGCTGTTGGAGCTGGGGCCGCTGTGGCTATGGCGGGGCGAACGGGTGTTGGCCTTGGTCCGGGGCGCGGTGGCCGACGAGGAGGCGCTGACCGATACCGTGCGGCGACGGCGGGGGGCGATCCTGCTCACGCCGCATCTGGGTGCCTGGGAAATGGCCGGCTTGTACTATT
>JAGRHI010000360.1 GCA_020445045.1 Candidatus Competibacteraceae bacterium | reverse complement strand
TCATTCCCTGCCTGGACGTGGATCGCGGCCGGGTGGTCAAGGGCGTCAAGTTCGTCGAAATCCGCGATGCCGGCGATCCGGTCGAGATCGCCCGCCGCTACGACGCGGAAGGGGCCGACGAAATCACCTTTCTCGACATCACCGCCAGTTCCGATGACCGGGAAACCATGGTGCATGTGGTCGAGCAGGTGGCCAGCGAGGTGTTCATCCCCTTGACCGTGGGCGGCGGCATCCGCGTGCTGGACGATGTGCGGCGGATGCTGAACGCCGGCGCCGATAAGGTGTCCATCAATACCGCCGCCATCGCTCGACCCGAGTTCGTGCGCGAGGCCGCCGAACGCTTCGGTAATCAGTGCATCGTGGTGGCCATCGACGCCAAGGCGGTCCACCAACCAGATGAACCGCCGCGCTGGGAAATCTTCACTCACGGCGGCCGCCGACCCACCGGCATCGACGCCGTCGAATGGGCACGGCGGATGAACGCCTACGGCGCGGGGGAAATCCTGCTGACCAGCATGGACCGCGACGGCACCAAACGCGGTTTCGACCTGGAACTGACCCGAGCCATCAGCGAGGCGGTCAGCATTCCGGTGATCGCCTCCGGTGGAGTCGGCACACTGGACCATCTGGCCGATGGCATCCTGCTCGGCAAGGCCGACGCGGTGCTGGCCGCCAGCATCTTTCATTTTGCCGAATACACGATCGAACAGGCCAAGCACCACATGCGGGCGCGCGGCATCGAAGTGAGACTTTGACACCCCTTCTCCCACCGGGAGCGGATTGGAACGAGTGAATTCATGACCGAAAACTGGTTGGAACGCATCAAATGGACAGCGGACGGGCTGGTGCCCGCCATCGCCCAGGACGCCGACAGCGGCCGAGTACTGATGATGGCCTGGATGAATCGGGAATCGCTGCAACGCACGGTGGAATGCGGCGAGGCGGTGTACTGGTCCCGCTCGCGCCAGCAACTCTGGCACAAGGGCGAAACCTCGGGCAACACCCAGAAGGTGAGGCGCATCCGGCTGGACTGCGACGCCGACGTCTTGTTGCTGGATATCGAACAAATCGGCGGCATCGCCTGTCATACCGGGCGGCAGAGCTGTTTCTTCGCGGAATTGCGCGACGGCGAATGGGTGACCGTCGATCCGGTGTTGAAGGACCCACGCGAGATGTACGGCGCATGAGCGACCAAATCCTGCGCGAGTTGGCGGCCACGCTGGAAGCGCGCAAGCATGCCAACCCCGACAGCTCCTACGTCGCCCGCCTGTATGCCAAGGGCTTGGACGCCATCCTCAAGAAGGTCGGGGAGGAAGCGGCCGAAACCTTGCTGGCCGCCAAGAACGGCGAACCCGAGCCGCTGGTGCGCGAAACCGCCGACTTGTGGTTTCATACCTTGGTGATGCTGGCCCATCAGGGACTCGGCCCGGACGCGGTGCTGAACGAATTGCACCGCCGCTTCGGCACCTCCGGCCTGACCGAAAAAGCCGCCCGACCATCCCACTAACGCCCGCGTCGGCACCTTTCCATATGAGGTAATCGCATCATGGGTGGTATCAGCATTTGGCAGTTATTGATCATTTTACTCATCGTTCTGGTTTTGTTCGGCGGCAATCGGCTGCGCAATTTGGGTTCCGATCTGGGCACGGCCATTCGCGGCTTCCGCAACGCCATGAAGGAAGGGGGTCAACCGGAAACGGCCGGAGAAGAAAACCCCAAGAAACTCGAACAGCCTACCCTACGGGAACACAGCGGCGGCGGCGCCACGGCGGGCTTGCACGATCCGCTGGCCAAGAACCACGACAAGGTTTGAGCGCCGGACTGGCAACCGTATGTTCGAAATTGGATTCTGGGAACTGACGTTGATCGGTGTCGTCGCGATGATCGTGGTCGGTCCCGAGCGCCTGCCGGGGCTGGCGCGCACCGTCGGCCTGTGGCTGGGCAAGGCCCGGCGCATGCTTGCCGACGTCAAGTCGGAAGTGGACCGGGAGCTGCAATTGGAGGAACTCAAACAGTCGCTGCGCCAGCAAGGCGATTTGAACGGCATCAAGGACTTGGCGAACCGAGTTCAGTCATTGCGCCAGGAGATCCAGGAAGAGCTCGAAGACGATCCGGGGCCGCCGCCGGGCTGGCGACCGGGCGCCGCGCCGGCGCCGCCACCGCCGGGTTGGACGCCGTCCGCCGCCCACCTGGAACCGCCCATCGACGCCACGGCACCAACACCCGCGCGGTTACAAAAACTGGTCCCGGCCCCGGTGCCACCGCAAAAGCCGACGCCTCGGCCGGCCAACCCGCCCACCGGACCGGCGCCACCGCCCAATCCCCCCGCCGCCAACTGACTCGCCGTGTCCGACACCGATCACGAACAACCTTTCATCAGTCATCTCGTCGAATTGCGTACCCGGCTGCTGCGTATCGTCAGCGGCGTGCTATTGGTTTTCGTGGCGCTGTCGCCGTTCTCCAATCCGATCTATTCCATGCTGGCCGGCCCCTTGACCCGCCACATGCCGGCCCAAAGCAGCATGATCGCGATCGATGTGCTGTCGCCGTTTCTGACCCC
>JAGRHI010000359.1:270-4438 GCA_020445045.1 Candidatus Competibacteraceae bacterium | reverse complement strand
CTGTGCCAGCGCCTGACCGGCGCTGGCCCGCGCCGCCGCCAGCGCGCTGGCGGCGGCCTCGCGAGCCGCCCGCGCCGTCCGCACCGCCGCCCGGAAATTCACCAGGGTCTCCGGCGAGATGAAGCCTTTCGCCGCCAAGGCGTTTTGTCGGGTCAACTCGGACTGCGTCGTGGCCAGCTTCGTTTCCGCGGCCTGCAATTGCGCGCGGGCGGCTTCGATATCGGAGCGCCCCCGCGCCGCGCCGGCCTGGGCGGCCCGGGCGCTCCCGGCCAGCCCGCGCACATCGCGCACGGCTTTGGCTAATTCCGCCTCGGCCCGCGCCAGCGCGATACGGGCGTCGTTATCGTCCAGTTCGACCAGCAGATCGCCCTGTCGTAGCTGCTGTCCGGCGTGTACCGCCACTACTTTGACCGTGCCGGCGGTCAGGGCGGTGATCCGTGCCAGGTCGGCCCCGACGTAGGCGTCGTCGGTCGTGGCCTGCCAGCGTGCCACCATCCACCACCAGATAGTCGACCCCCCGGTGGCCAGCACCACCACCATCGCGACGACGGTCAGGGCGCGGGCGCGGCGGCGGGCGAGCGTCACGTCGGCGCCAGCCTCGCTGGACGTTTCCGGCTGCGCAAGCCCCGGCCTGGGGTTTTCTTTCGCGTCGCTCATCTCTCATCTTGATCCTGTTTGCCCGTGCCGGACCGAACGGAGGGTGCGGCGCGCGGCGGCGGGCGGGGCCGTCATGACGGAGGTTTCCCAATGGGCGGTAGATTATCGTATGGATTTTTTAATATCAATTTCAAGTTGTTATCTTATAAACTTAAACTTTATCAGGTTGAGATTTGGTATTATCGGGCGGTTTGAGTAATCTCCCGGGGCCACGGCGCCGCTGGCCCACGGCATCCGCGGGGCCATAACCACCATGTTGGGGCGGGTCGTCAGGGCCTGTTCGATGACTTCGAGACCGTCGGTCCTCCGGCCGGCGATGGAATAACGCCCGTTTCGATTTTCAGCGTCATCGAAAGGCCGTGACGGATCGGCGGTTGGTCATCGACGATCGGTGACGGCGGCATTCGATCTTCCGTTTGGGCCATGATCGGATGCCGGGGTCGGAGTGGAGAGGGAGGAGGGCGGTGCTGGACCCAGGCGCGCGTGCAGTTCGCCCACCAGCGCCGAGGGGAGCCGAGCGGTGAAAAAACGCAGCATGGCGGCCACCGCCAGCGCGGCTTGTTCGGGCGAAAGACTAGCGGCGCGAGCCACCGTCTGGATCAATTCGTCCATCATGGTCCCTACTGCCCAATCTTCAGCGAAAAGGATGAAATGATGAGCCGGGGAAACCCTGCGGAAAAGTCTATCCAAGATACCCAGGTGACAATAGTGACGAGCGACACATTACGGTCACGACTTGAGGAATTGGCGAAGGTTCTCTGACGCGGATTGAGGCTATTGTCGTGGATCATCAAAATGCTGAGGCACGACCTACGGCTTGATCCAGCTCGCAAGTCTGTTTTCGTCGCTCCCGACCCATGCCGCTTCCTTGATCGCGGTGACCATCGCCACCCGGCAATGGTGACCGCCGCCACTTTCAGTCCGTCGCCAGGCTTTCTACAGTGAAAAAGTAAGGTCATTCGCACGAGGCCTTATTCCAAACAAACGCGCGGTCGGTGATAAGCTGGCCCCGGAGGTGTTTGAGCAAGGAAAGGGATCGCTAGGAGTTTCGTGGCGCTCGGCGGCACCCTCGACAAGATCGGGTAAGTTCCCGGCTCCAAATCGAAGGCCACCCCAGTTTATCCAGTTTATATAGTGAAGGGATGACGCTTTGAATCCATCCTGAATGCCCTTGGAGATTCCATGAACCTACGTTTGATTATGCCCGTTTTCTTCCTGCTGGGAATAGCGACGGCGATGCCCGTCCTGGCCCAGGACGCCTATGGACCGGTCCGGCGCGGCGAGGATCTTTGGGACATCGCCAGACAGATCCATCATGATCAGGATGTCAGCCGCGACCAAGTCATGCTGGCCTTGCTCAAGGCCAATCCCGAAGCGTTCGACTTGCCTTGCAATGTCGATTCGCCATTGAAAATCGGCGTGAAGTTGCGCATTCCCTCGCTGGCGGAGGTTAACGCCCTCAGCCGCGCGGACGCCCAGCGGGAATTCGAACGGCAGTTGCGAGAATGGGAAAACCACCGTCTATCCGGCGGCAAGTTCGTGTGCCCGCCCGCGAGCGAGGTCGCCCAGCTGGCTCCCGCTCAAGCGGTACCGCCGACGCCGGAAGCCACCGCGCCCGTGGAAACGCCAACACCCGCGCCGGAAGCCGCCGCGCCAACGGCCAAGCCCGTGCCCAAGACGGCGATCAAGCCGATGAAGCCAACGCTGGAGCAGCGGATCGTGTGGGATCTGGATTGGGCCGCCATTCCGATTCTGCTGTTGCTGCTCGCCGGCATCGCGTGGTGGAAGTACCGGTTCAAGCCCGCCGCGCCGTCGCCGGTTGCCGCGCCGCCAGAGAGTGCGATGGACTTCGCCGCGGAGACGGTGGACGCCGTGCTCGCTCATTTGCACGCGGATCGCGCCAAAGGTTTGAGTGCCGTCGAGGCGGCTGACCGGGTGCGTGAGGTCGGCCCGAACGCACTGGAAGAAAAACACGTCACGTTATTACAGCGAATTCTGCCGTATTTCTGGGGGCCGATTCCCTGGATGATCGAAGCGGCGGCGCTGCTATCGCTGCTGACCCGCGATTGGAACGATTTTCTGGTGATCACCGCATTGTTGCTGTTCAATGCCGTGATCGGTTTTCGCGAGGAGGCCAGCGCCGCCAATGCCCTCAGCGCGCTCAAGGGACAACTGGCGCTCAAGGCCCGCGCGCTGCGCGACGGCGAGTGGCGGGAAATCGAGGCCCACGACCTGGCGCCGGGCGACATCGTCCGCATCCGTTTGGGGGACATCATCCCGGCGGACGTGAAACTGATCGAGGGCAACTATCTGAGCGTGGATCAGGCCGCGCTGACCGGCGAATCGCTGCCGGTGAACAAAAAGGCGGGCGAAGTGGCTTTTTCCGGCTCAATCGCTAAACAAGGCGAGATGGTCGCGGTGGTGACCGGCACCGGCGCCAACACCTTTTTCGGTCGCACCGCCAAGCTGGTGGAAACGGCCGGCGCCAAGTCGCATTTGCAGGAATCGGTGTTGCAGATCGGCAACTTCCTGATTTTCTCGGCACTGGCGTTGATCGTGGTGCTGGCGGCGGTGGAGCTGTACTGGGGTACCTCCTTCATTCACTTGCTCAAGTTGGCGCTGATTCTGCTGGTGGCGTCGATTCCGGTGGCGATGCCGGCGGTACTGTCGGTCACCATGGCGCTGGGCGCCTTGAAACTTTCCAAACTCAAGGCCATCGTCTCGCGCATGGAAGCCATCGAGGAAATGGCGGGCGTCGATATCCTCTGCTCGGACAAGACCGGCACCTTGACCCAGAACCGGCTGACCCTGGGCGAGGCGCAACCCTTTGGCGTCACCACGCCAGAGCTGATTCTGGCCGGGGCGCTGGCCTCCAAGGCGGAAAACAACGACGCCATCGACTTGGCGGTGATCGGCGGGCTGGGGGATGCCAGCACCCTGAAATCCTACCAGCAGATCCAGTTCACGCCGTTCGATCCGGTCGGCAAGCGCACCGAGGCCACTGTCCAGGATGGAAGCGGTCAGACGTTCAAGGTCACCAAGGGCGCGCCGCAGGTGGTGATGCAACTGTGTCAAGTGGATCGTGAGACGCAGGTGCTGGCCGATCGGGCGGTGGATGAATTCGCCGCCAAGGGGTTTCGCACCTTGGGCGTGGCCCGCACCGACGCGGGCGGGAAATGGGTGTTTCTGGGGATCTTGCCGCTATTCGATCCGCCCCGCGAAGACTCCGCGTCAACCATCGCCGAAGCCGGCCACTACGGCATCGCGGTCAAGATGGTCACTGGCGACAACATCGCCATCGCCAAGCAGATTTCCGGGCAGTTGGGCATCGGCACCAATATCCGGGTGGCCGAGGCGCTGTTCGCCGGGGGCGTGGCGCATGGGGCGTTGCCAGCGACGGCGGTCCACCAGATCGAGGAAGCCGACGGCTTTGCCCAGGTATTCCCCGAGCATAAGTACGGCATCGTCAAGGCCCTGCAACAGGGCGGTCACATCGTGGCGATGACCGGCG
>JAGRHI010000359.1:0-256 GCA_020445045.1 Candidatus Competibacteraceae bacterium | reverse complement strand
GCTCCGGCGCTCAAGCAGGCCGATGTCGGCATCGCGGTATCCGGCGCCACCGACGCCGCGCGAGCCGCCGCCGCCCTGGTGCTGACCGCGCCCGGTTTGTCGGTGATCACCCACGCGGTGGAGGAATCGCGCCGCATCTTCGAGCGGATGATGAGCTACATCATCTACCGCATCGCCATGAGCATCGACATCATGGTGTTCGTGGTGCTGGCTAGCATCGTGTTCGGCTTTTTCCCGCTGACCGCGATCATGCTGG
>JAGRHI010000358.1:1440-1949 GCA_020445045.1 Candidatus Competibacteraceae bacterium | reverse complement strand
AAGAATCTTGCTAATCAGGTAATATAATGACCGCCCCCGACATCCATCTCGACCGCATTCTCATTCTCGACTTTGGCTCGCAGTACACGCAGCTCATCGCCCGCCGGGTGCGGGAGATTGGCGTCTACTGCGAAATTCAGCCCTACGACGCCGACCCGGCGGCATTGAGCGAATTTCGCCCACGGGGGGTCATCCTGTCGGGCGGCCCGGAATCGACCACCGTGGCCGATGGCCCGCGCATTCCCCAGGCGGTCCTTGAATTGGATACGCCGCTGCTGGGTATTTGCTACGGCATGCAGGCCATGGCGGTACAGCTCGGTGGTCAGGTGGAGTCGGCCGACCATCAGGAATTCGGTTATGCCCAGGTGCGCGCCCACGCTCATTCCACCTTGCTGCGCGACATCGAGGATCACGCCAGCCCGGAAGGTTACGGCCTGCTGGATGTGTGGATGAGTCACGGCGATCAGGTGGTCGGCTTGCCGCTCGGTTTCACCCGCATCGCCAGCACC
>JAGRHI010000358.1:804-1356 GCA_020445045.1 Candidatus Competibacteraceae bacterium | reverse complement strand
TGCAGTTTCATCCCGAAGTGACGCATACCCACCAAGGCGAGCGCATTCTGCGGCGTTTCGTGTTGGATATCTGCGGCTGCGCGCCGTTGTGGACCACCGGCAACATCATCGAGGACAGCATCGCCGCCATCCGTGCGCGGGTGGGCGGCGACGAGGTGCTGCTGGCGCTGTCCGGCGGCGTGGACTCCTCGGTGGTGGCGGCGCTGTTGCATCGGGCCATCGGCGGCCAGTTGACCTGTGTATTCGTGGATACTGGCCTGCTGCGCTTGCACGAGGGCGATCAGGTGATGGCGACCTTTGGCCAGCATCTCGGGGTGCGGGTGATTCGGGTGGATGCCGGAGCGCGTTTTCTGAGCGCCTTGGCCGGTATCGCCGATCCCGAGCAAAAGCGCAAGGTCATCGGCGGACTGTTCGTGACGATTTTCGAGGAGCAGGCAGCCAAGTTGCGCGATGCGCAATGGTTGGCCCAAGGCACCATCTATCCTGACGTGATCGAATCGGCCGGCGCCAAGACCGGCAAGGCTCACGTCATCAAATCCCATCATAACGTCG
>JAGRHI010000358.1:0-788 GCA_020445045.1 Candidatus Competibacteraceae bacterium | reverse complement strand
GGCTGAAGCTGATCGAGCCGCTGCGGGAGCTGTTCAAGGACGAGGTGCGCCGGTTGGGGGTGGAGCTGGGGTTGCCGTCGGAAATGGTGTATCGCCATCCGTTCCCAGGACCGGGGCTGGGAGTGCGCATTCTGGGCGAGGTGCGCGGGGACTATGCCGAACCGTTGCGCCGGGCCGATCACATTTTCATCGAGGAATTGCGCCAGCACGATTTATACGACCGGGTCAGCCAGGCCTTCGCGGTATTCCTGCCGGTCAAGTCGGTCGGGGTGATGGGCGACGGCCGTCGCTACGATTACGTCATTGCCTTGCGCGCGGTCGAGACGGTGGATTTCATGACGGCTCGCTGGGCACATTTACCCTACGAGTTTCTGGATCGGGTGTCGCGGCGCATCATCAACGAAGTGCGGGGTATCTCACGGGTGGTCTACGACGTGTCCGGCAAGCCGCCGGCCACGATCGAATGGGAGTAAATCCCGCGAGCGGCAACATGGATGCGAAGAACCAGGCATCGGATGCCGAGCAGGATCGGTATTGGATGGGCCGGGCGCTGGAACTGGCGCGGCGGGCGGCGGCGGCCGGCGAGGTGCCGGTTGGGGCGGTGTTGGTGCGGGGTGGCGAGCAGATCGGCGAGGGCTGGAACCGTCCGATCGGTGGCCGCGATCCGACCGCCCATGCCGAAGTGCTGGCGCTGCGGGTGGCGGCGGAGCGAACCGGTAATTACCGTTTGGTGGGCGCCACGCTGTACGCGACGCTGGAACCTTGTCCGATGTGCGCCGGCGCTCTCG
>JAGRHI010000048.1:12258-12393 GCA_020445045.1 Candidatus Competibacteraceae bacterium | reverse complement strand
TGCATGGCTTGATGCCGGTCGGCAAGGCTTTGCCTTATCAGTGGTACGACACGCCCAACGTGCACCTGTTTACCATCCGCGATTTCGAGGCATTGTGTCGGCACAAACGAATCGACATTTTGCAGCGCATGGTGC
>JAGRHI010000048.1:3985-12041 GCA_020445045.1 Candidatus Competibacteraceae bacterium | reverse complement strand
GGCGTGGTTTCACCTTGATCGAAGTCATGGTCGTGGTGGTGATCCTCAGCATCCTGGCCGCCGTGGTGGTGCCTCGCATCATGGACAACCCCGACAAGGCGCGGGTGGTCAAGGCCAAGCAGGACATCCGAGTGATCAAGAATCAACTCGACCTGTACCGGCTGCACAATTTTCGTTACCCGACCACCGAACAGGGATTGGAAGCGCTGGTGCGGAAGCCGGCCGAGGCAACGCACTGGCAGGAGGGCGGTTATCTGGACAAGCTGCCCAAGGATCCCTGGGGCAAACCCTATCAATACCTCAGTCCCGGTCAGCACGGCGACCTCGACATCTACTCGCTCGGCGCCGACGGCCAGTCGGGTGGCGAGGGCGTGGACGCCGATATCGGCAACTGGAACCTGGACGAATAATCGCCTCGCCAGCAACGAGGCGGCGGGATATCGAGTGTTGCGATGCCAGCCGTGCGAATGACGTTGCCGCCACGCGGTTTCACCCTGCTCGAAGTCATGGTCGTGATGTTGCTGATCGGCATCATGACCGGTTTCGCCCTGCTGTCGGTGGGTGGTGGACCGAGGGAACGGTTGGTGGAGGAAGGGCAACGGCTGGCGGCGCTGGTGGAGCTGCATCAACAAGAGGCCATCCTGCGCGGTGAGGTACGCGGTATTCGCTTCACTCGCACCGGTTACGCGATCCTGAGCCTGAACGAACAGGGCGAATGGCAATCACCGACCGCCGCGACCACCCTGGTTCAGCGTGAACTGCCCCAGGACATCGTTTTGGGGCTTTGGGTGGACGATCGGCCGGCGGAACTCGACGCCGGTGGCCAAAAACCCCAAGTGTTGCTACTGACCAGCGGCGAGGCCACCGAATTCGTCGCGGTATTCGGTTTCGCCGACGACCAGGGACCGGATGCGCCCTTGTATCGGGTTGCCGGCGACGCTTTGGGGCGGCTGGTGGCGGGTGAGGTGGCGCGATGAAGCGCGCGGTTGGTTTTACCCTGCTGGAAGTGCTGGTGGCGTTGGCGGTCTTGGCCATCGCCATGGGCGCGGTCATCGGCGCGACCACCCAGAGCGTCAATACCGTCGGCGTGCTGCGCGATCGAACCTTCGCCAGTTGGGTCGCCCTCAATAAGGTCAACGAACTGCTGCTCGCTCCCACCGCTTGGCCCGATGAAGGCTCGCGCAAGGGCGAGGCCGAGCTCGCCAACCGCGTTTGGCGCTGGGAAGCTCGTTTCGACAAGACCGACGATCCCGACATGCGCCGCCTTGAAGTCACGGTGTGGGCCGGCGAAGGCGGGCCGACCCTTGGCAAGCTGGTGGCGTTCAAGGGCCGACCACCGAAAAAGCCCCCGGCGGATCGGACCCAGCCCGAGGGCCAGACTCCCGAGCGCGCGCCATCCCCGCCCGCGCCGCCAAAGGCGGCTACCCCATCATGAGGATTGCGGCGCGCGGCTTTACCCTGTTGGAACTGTTGGTCGCCCTGGCGGTGTTCGCCATCATGGCCATTGCCGCTTACGGTGGCTTGCGCAACGTCTTGTTCACCCGAGCCGCCGTGGAGGCGCAAAGCCGCCGGCTGGCGGCGGTTCAATTGGCGGTTTACCGCATGGAACAGGACGTCGAGCAAACCCTGGCGCGCGGTATCCGCGACGAATACGGCGACCCCCAGCCCGCCCTGCGGGGCGGGGCGTTGGCCAGCGACGCGCTGACCCTGACCCGCGCCGGTTGGGACAACCCGCTCGGCCAGGCGCGCGCGACCCTGCAACGGGTCGCTTACCGGCTGCGCGAGGGCCGGCTATGGCGGTTGCACTGGCAAGTCTTGGACCGAGGGGGATTGGTCGAGCCGCGCGAGACCTTATTGCTGGACCGGGTGCAAGAACTCAAGGTACGGTTTCTGGACGCGGACGACGCTTGGCAAGACGACTGGCCGCCGCCAGCCGCCGCCAGCGACGACGGCGAAACCGGACGACGCGGTTCCGTGGTCTTGCCCCGGGCGGTGGAAGTGAGCCTGACGCTGGAGGACTGGGGTGAAATCACCCGCTTGTTCCCCTTGGCCGGCTGATCCCGGCGTTGGACCGGTCATGCCGCCGAGCAACCGTGCCGCGAGCACCGGCCCGCAAGCCGGCGTGGCGCTGATCACCGTGCTGCTGATCGTCTTTCTCGCCAGCGTCACCGCGACCAGTCTGGCCACCTTGCAGCAATTGGCGATCCGTCGCAGCACCGTGCTTCAGCACCAGCAGCAGGCTCGGCTGTACACGCTCGGCCTCGAACAGTGGGCGATGGTCATTCTGGCGCGTGACCGGCAGGATAACGAAACCGACCATCCGGGCGAGGAATGGGCCAATTTGCCGCTGACACTGCCGGTCGAGGGCGGCGAACTTTCCGGTCGGCTCAGCGACCTGCAAGGTTGTTTCAATCTCAACAACCTATGGCAACCGGCACCGGATGGACAGCCGCCCGACCCCGACGCGAACGATCGGGAGCGCTCCGCCGATGGAGGCAAGGAGCAGGAGACGGAATCGCAAACGGCGACGGAGGAGCCCACTGCGGAATCGTCGTCCGACAATCCCAAGTCACCCACTAATCCCAAGCAACCGCAATCCAAACAAGGACAAATCGACCAACCGCAGGTGCAAGCGCTGCAACGTCTGTTGGAAAGCCTCGAATTGAAACCGGAACTGGCCCAGGCGATCGTCGATTGGATCGATCCCAATCGGGACCCGTTGTTTCCAGACGGGGCCGAGGACAGCGATTACACGGTATTGAATCCAGCGTACCTGGCCGCGAACCAGCCCTTCACCAGTGTTTCGGAACTGCGGCTGGTCAAGGGCGTGGACCGGGAAACTTACGAAAAATTGGCTCCCTATGTCTGTGCCCTGCCACCGGGCACCGCGCTGAACGTCAACACCGCGTCGGTACCGGTGCTGGCGGCGCTGAGTGACGATGGCGCGGACGCGACCGAACTGGAGCGCCTGCTGGAAACCCGACCCGACGAGGGGTATGACAAAGTGGACGATTTCTTGAACGCGGCCCATCTGACCGTGAACGCGGAGTTGAAAGCCCAGCTCGGGGTCGCCAGCCAGTATTTTCTATTACGGGCCGAAGCGCGAGTGGGCGACGGCCGAGCCATGCTATACAGTATGCTATTCCGCGACGAAAACGGCGTCCGTGTCCTGCGGCGCGGTTTCGGCAACCAGGATTGAGACGACGTGCCTGCCCCACTCTGTTTTTTCCGATTCGTTTCCGCCGATGAGGCGGAATGGCTGCGTCCCGACGGCGAGGTCCGGCACGGTCCGTTGGCCGACCTGTCCGGTCAGAGCGACGGCGCGCGCCAGATACTGGTCGCGCCGGGCGAAGCGGTCACTTTGCATCGCTTGGCCCTACCCAGCCGCAAGCGTTCCACTTGGGCGCGGGCCGTGCCGTTTGCCCTGGAAGATGATCTGGTCGAGGATATCGAGGCCCTGCATTTCGCGCTGGGCAACGCGGTGGACAACGGCTATCTGCCGGTGGCGGTCGTCGATCGGACCTTGCTGAGCGCTTGGCTGGAAACTTGCGATCAAGCGGGCCTGACGCCGGCCGCTGTCGTGCCGGACCCGTTGCTGCTGCCTTGGCAAAGCGACGAGTGGAGCGTGCTGCTGGAAGCGCGGCGGGCGCTGGTGCGTACCGGCCGTTGGGAAGGTTTTGCCACCGAGCGCGACAATCTGGCGCTGCTGCTCAACCAGGCGCTGACCGAAGCCGGCGAGGCCAAGCCTCAGCGCCTGCGCGTCTGGGGAGCTCCCGCAACCGAACTGGCTGAAACCGGGATCGAACTCAGCCCGGAAGACACGCCAATCGAGCCGCTGGCGCTGTTCGCGTCGGGTTATCAGCCAACCACCGTGCTGAATCTGCTGCAGAGCAGTTACAGTCGGCAGGCGCATTGGGGCCGTTGGCTGCGGCCCTGGCGGGCGGCGGCGGCGCTGGTGGGAATGACGCTGCTGACGCAGATCGCTGGGCAGGCGTACGAGCACTGGCGATTGCAACGGGAGTTCACGGCGTTGCGGACCGAGATCGAACGGACCTTCAAGGACGCCTTGCCCGAGGTAACCCGGATCGTCAACCCCAAGGTCCAGATGGAAACCCGCCTGCGGGAGTTGGCGCCCAGCGGCGGCAGTGGTTTCCTGGAACTGCTCTACCAAGGCGCACAGCCACTGGCCCATTTTCCGAATGTCACTTTGCGTGGCCTCGGCTACCGCGACGGGCAATTGGACCTGGCGCTGGAAGGAGGCGACCCGGCGGTGCTGGATCGGCTCCGGCAACAATTCGACCGGCAACCGGGGCTGCGCATGGACATGCGCACCACCCAGCGGGAAGGCCAGATGGAGAGCAAGATCACGCTGAAAAGAGCGTCCTCATGAAAGCTTGGTGGGAAACCCTGAGCGCTCGCGAGCGCCTGTTGGTCATCGGGGGACTGGGGCTGACGCTGGCACTGCTGGGCTACGCGCTGGTGTGGGAGCCGTTTCGGACCAGCCACCGCCAGCTCCAGCAGCGCGTCGCCGAGCAGCGCGCCGACCTGATCTGGATGCGGCAGGCCGCGCGGGAGGTCAAACGCCTGAGCGGCAATGCCGGTGCAAGCTCCGCCAGTGACGGTCGCTCCCTGCTCACGCTGGTGGATCAGACCGCGCGGGCGGCGGGGCTGACAAGCGCCCTGAAACGGGTTGCGCCCCAGGGCGAAGACAAGCTGAGCGCACAACTGGATGGAGTCGAGTTCGACAAACTGATTCCCTGGTTGGGGACGCTGGAACATGACCACCGCATCGCCATCGTCAATTTGAGTATCGATCGCGCCAATGCCACCGGGCTGGTGAATGCTCGCGTCATCCTGCGGGAAACCCGACCATGAAGCGTCTCTTGGGTTACGGCCTACTGGGTTTGCTGGCGTTTTTGCTGTTTCTGCTGCTGCTGGCTCCGGCCGGTTTGGTGGTCGGTCTGCTCGACGAGCGATTGCCCGGCCTCAATGCGCAGGCGATGGATGGGACCGTGATCGAAGGTTCGGCCTGGGGCGTGAGCTGGCGCGATATGCCGATCAGGAGGCTGAACTGGAACTGGCGGCCATTCGCCTTGTTGGGCGGATGGCTGGAATTCAGGCTGGACACCGACGATCCCGACGCTAAACTGATGGGAAACGTCGCGATAAGCTGGGACCGTCGACTGCGGTTTCGCGATTTCAGCGGCCGCCTGCCGCTGGCCAGGCTGAGCGAGTTGGCCGGCCAGCCCACACCGCCACTGCGGGGAGTGGTGGAATTCGACCTGCGGGAACTGAGCCTGAACGCCGCCGGCCTGCCGCAATCGGCCGATGGCGGGGTTCATTTGTTAAATTTACGTGCCATGCTGGGCCGACCGCTGCCTCTTGGCGATTTCGTGGCGCAATTGAGCCCGGCAACACCGGCGGGCATCCAGGGCGTGGTCAAGGACAACAACGCGCCGCTGGAGCTGGACGGTATCTTGAACGTATCACCCGACCACCGTTATCGTTTTAGCGGATCGGCCGCCGTCCGCGATGCTGGCAACCAAGCCCTGCGCCAGATGCTGAACCTGCTGGGGCCACCTGGCGGCGACGGTCGCTGGAAGCTGGACTTTTCGGGCACCTTGGCCAGGTAGGCCTCGCCGCCACGGGAGCGGTTTATCCCCTCGATCCCGCAAGCACGCTCCAATCACGCGATCGCACAAAGAAACAACCAGGGAGAAACGTCGATGCAATCACGACTGCGCGGATTATTGGCCCTTCTGGCACTGCTGATGTTGGTTGCCTGCGCCACCGAGCCGGCACCGTCTCCGATCAGGCTTCTAGCCAGCGCGAGCAAGCCTCCCGATGCGGCGTTTCCGGCGCCACCGGAACTACAACCACAGGTTGAATTTTGGAGCAAGGTCTATGGGGTCTGGGGGCGCAATCAGATCGCCCTGCACGACGACCGCTACATGGATGTCGTCTACGGGGTGATGACCTTGCCCGGTCCGGTGGGCGAAGGCCAAAGCGCCGAGCAGAAGGACTTTGCCAAGGGGCACTATGAAACCTTGAAGGAGTTGCTGCGCCAGGTGGAGTTCAAATCGATGGCCAATATTCCGCTAATGCCGGCCGAGCAGGCCTTGGCGAGTCATATCCGCAAAAGCAGTGGCGGACCTGGTGCCATCATCGGCGCCAGCGAGCGGCTGCGTAGTCAGCGTGGCCTGCGCGAGCGCTTTAAACGGGGTCTGGAAATCAGTGGCCGTTACGATGCGGCATTCCGGGGCGTGTTCCGCGAGGCCGGATTGCCCGAGGATCTGGCCTATCTGCCGCATGTGGAGTCGTCTTTCCAGAACCATGCCGCTTCCTCGGTCGGCGCGGTGGGCATGTGGCAGTTCATGCCGGGCACCGCGCGGCAATTCATGATGCTGAACGCGGCCGTGGACGAGCGGCGTGATCCCGTGGCATCGGCGCAGGGCGCCTCCCGCTATCTGCGGGACGCCTACGACCGCCTGGGTAGTTGGCCGCTGGCGCTGACCTCGTACAATCACGGCGTCGGCGGCATGCTGCGTGCCCAGCAGGCGTATGGCAACGATATTGGCGCCATCGTGCGGCACTACTCGGGGTCCAGTTTCGGGTTCGCGTCGCGGAACTTCTATGCCGAATTCCTGGCGGCTCGCAATGTCGCCCGCAATCCCCAGCGGTTTTTCCCGGAGGGTGTCAGCTACGAGCCTCCCCTCAACCTGGATCGAATCCGATTGCGGCAATCGGTATCCATGCCAATGCTGGCCAGTTATTACGAAGTGAACTCGTGGGAATTGGTCGATCTGAACAAGGCATGGAAACCCGCGGCGCAAGATGGACGCGTTGCATTGCCTGCGGGGACCATGATTTGGTTGCCGGCCGGGACAGTATTGCGCCTGACCCAGCGTGGCACCGCCGACCGGGCGCTGGCGCTGGCCGAACCTGTCAGTACCGTTCGTTTGCGTTGATCCCAGGGGTTCCCTCATGAAAAACCCCTCCACTTGGAGGGGTTTGGGGTGATGCCAGGGGAGACTCAACCCAATTTGTTGAGCAGTTCTCTCGCTTGTTGCTGTTGGGAAGCAGTGCCCTCTTGCAGTGCCTCCTCCAGCAGGCTGCGTGCTCCCAACTGATCGCCCATATCCAGATAGGCCGTGGCCAAGTCCAGCTTGGTTTCCACGTAATCGGCGGTGGTTTCCATTTCCCGATCGCCGCCGGGGGTTGACGCGCTGTCAGGCTCCATATTGCCGAGATCGAGCGATCCGTCATTGATCACTCGCAGATCTTCGTCCAACTTCAACGGTTCGACGGGTGCGCCGGGTTGCTCCAGTTCCTGGGTGATGTCGGTGAATTCGAATTTCCGGGAGGGTGGTGGCATGGACAGCGGTTCGATCTGGAGCGGGGTGGCCGGCGGAGCCGTCGGTTCGGTCATCGGTTCGAAGGTATCAAGTACCCGCGGCGGCGGATTGGCTGTCGCGCTCGATTCGGCCGGTCTCAGTTCCAATGGCGGCAAGTCGGTTTTCGGCCGCGCGGTGTTTTCCAATCCCAGGTCGCCAAAGTCGAAATCCAAATTGTCCAGCCGCAGCTCGTCGGGCAGGTCTGCCTGGGGGGAGTGAGCAGGTGCCTTGTTTGACGCCGGTTCCGCCGGTAGGAATGGATTGGTGGCTGTGCGGGTTACCGGAGCCGTGGGAGGCTCGGTATCAGGCAAGCGCGGTGTTTCCATCTTCCGCGCCGAGGCAGCGTCTTTTCCGCCCACCGGCGCGTCCCCCAGCCCGAAATCGATATCCTTAAGCAGTTCGTCAATGGGTTTGGGAGGCGTTTCCGCGGGTTTGGATGCGGCGGCTTGGGACGCCGCGGGCATGGTCTCGGTCTCGGCTGGGGTCGGGGTCGTCGAACTGGCGACGGCGGGCCGCGGCCGGACGGAACGAGTTTCGCGGATCTGGGTGCGGGTCGTCGGCGCGGCGGATTCGGGCGCAGGCTCCGGTTCGGTGATCGTTTCCGTCTGAACCGGTGCTTGTTTCGGTTTGGCGGGACGCCGCAACAGCGGCAGTAGCACCAC
>JAGRHI010000048.1:3847-3976 GCA_020445045.1 Candidatus Competibacteraceae bacterium | reverse complement strand
CGATCATGGCGATGGCGATCCAGACTATCGGGTTGGCTAGCCAACTGAATCCGCTTTCCTCCGGCTGCGCGACCGGCGCTTTGGCGGCCGGTGGCGGCCGGACAGGCGCCGGTTCCGGTTGGGCCACGG
>JAGRHI010000048.1:1086-3799 GCA_020445045.1 Candidatus Competibacteraceae bacterium | reverse complement strand
GGGAGGTGGGGGTTCCGGCTGCGCGGCTGGTTGCGCCTCGGACGCGGCGCTAGCTGGCGCTGGCGATGTCTCTCCCTCCGCCTGAGGGATAGTGGCTTGAGGGATGATCTCCCGCAACGGCTCGGCCGGTACCGGCAGCGGTTGGGGTTCCTCGATCGGTGGCGGTGTCGTGGCCAGCGGTGGTGTCGTGGCCAGTGGCGGTTCCGGCTCCGGTGACGAAATCGCCGCTGGCACGGTCGGTTCGACCGGCCGCGGCGGGACCGGCGTGGCCGGTGGCGGTTGGGTTGGGGCGGATTCGGTGGGTGCCGCCGCGGCCACGTCTGGAACAGATGGCGTGGGTACGCCCTCTACTCCCAGCGCCCGTGGGGTCGGCACCTTGAGCACGGAACCCGCCCGCAGGGCATTCGGGTTGCCATTGACGAACGCTTCCGAATTGCCCGCCACCAGGATCGCCATCATTTCCGGCAGCTTGATGGCGGTTGAGGGGCGAACCTGGCTGGCAATCCCCATCAGCGTTTCACCGGATTTGACCGGCCCGTAAGACGTCGCCCCCTCGAAGCTGACCGGTGGGGCTGGCGGCAGCCCTGGAGCCGATGGAGCGGCGGCGGCGGGCTCGGCCGCGATCGGTGGCGGCGCCATGACCGGTGGCGGCGGTGGCGGCGGCACCCGGCGGTTGGCATACAGGGCTGGATCGAGCTGGACTGGAAATGCCCGCAGCAACCGGCCGCGTGGCCACACCAGTTCCAGCAGCAGGGTAAAGTTGGGCTCGCGGAGCGGCTCGGTCGAGGTGATCTTGAGAACGTTCGGGCCACCGGGCGGCGTCTGGATCGAGAAGCGCAGCTTCGATAGAAATTCATAGCGCTCGACCCCCGCCCAGTCGAACTCCCGTTGGCGCGGAACCTGGGCGGTCAGGCCGATCAATTCGACGGGATTGCTGCTGATCAGGGGGATTTCGGCTTCGAGGTTCTGATTGAGCGCCGAGCGTACCTCAAGAGGACCGACACCCAGGGCAAAGGCGCACAACGGGGCTACCAGCCCGGCCAAAAGGGATAGTCGGATTAATATCCTGGTCGGCATGGACTGTCTCCATTCCGCCGCCGGAGCGTCGCGGTGCCGGCGGGATTGGCTTGGATGTCGCCACCGGCGCATCGAGCCGGCGGCCTTCCCGCTTCGAGATTGCTCGAAGCTTCCCCTTAAAGATACTCCTTAATGCGGAGGATTTCCGCGATTTGGATGTAGTTTCGAGAATCGGCGCGGAAAGCCCCGCTGGCTGGCGTGCGGACGGAGAATGATCGATGGGGAGAAAATCATGCTTCCAGCAGGATGCGCAGCATGCGGCGCAACGGTTCGGCCGCGCCCCACAGCAACTGGTCGCCGCAGGTGAAGGCGCTCAGATACTGGGGGCCCATGTTGAGCTTGCGCAGCCGGCCGACCGGCACGGTCAGGGTGCCGGTGACGGCGGTCGGCGTCAGCTCGCGCATGGAAAGCTCGCGCTCGTTCGGGACCACCTTCACCCAGTCGTTGGCGGCGCCGATCATCTCGATCAGTTCGTCCAGGGGGACATCCCGGATCAGTTTGATGGTCAGTGCCTGGCTATGGCAGCGCATCGCCCCGACTCGCACGCAAAGGCCGTCGATGGGAATGGGATGGTCCGCGCGCCCCAGGATTTTGTTGGTTTCGGCCTGCCCCTTCCATTCCTCGCGGCTTTGGCCGTTATCGAGCTGTTTGTCGATCCAGGGGATCAGGCTGCCGGCCAGCGGCACGCCGAAGCTGGCGGTCGGGAAAGCGCTTGACCGCAGCGTGTCGGCCACGATGCGGTCGATTTCCAGAATCGCCGAGGCCGGCTGTTCCAGCCGGTCGGCCACGGCGGCGTGCACGGCGCCCATCTGCTGGATCAACTCGCGCATGTTCTGGGCACCGGCCCCGGAAGCGGCCTGATAGGTCATGGCGCTCATCCACTCCACCAGGCCGTGCGCGAACAGCCCACCCAGGCCCATCAGCATCAGACTGACCGTGCAATTGCCGCCGATGTAGTCCTTTGCGCCGCGTGCCAGCGCGCTCTCGATCACATCGCGGTTGACCGGGTCGAGAATGATGATCGCATCGTCCTTCATCCGCAGCGCCGAGGCGGCATCGATCCAATAGCCATCCCAACCGGCGGCGCGCAGTCGCGGATAAATCTCATGGGTGTAATCGCCACCTTGGCAGGTGACGATGATATCCAGTGTCTGCAAGTCGGCGATGGACCGCGCGTCTTTCAGAACCGGAGTCTCCTTACCGATGGCCGGTCCCTGGCCGCCCACATTGGACGTGGTGAAAAACACCGGATCGATCAGGGCGAAATCGTTTTCCGCCATCATTCGATCCATCAGCACGGAACCCACCATGCCGCGCCAGCCGACCAAACCCACTCGCTTCATCATCGCCGTACCTTGAATAGATCAATCGTCGAACCGTTGCCCAAGGCGGTGGTTCCCCGCCCGAAAAGATCGCATCCTCGATCTTCGCCTGCTCACTCCATCAGCGCCGCCACCACCGCGTCGCCCATCGCCTGAGTGCCGACCGGGGTCATGCCGGACGTGGTGATGTCCAGCGTGCGCAGACCCTGATCCAGCACCCGGCCAACGGCGTCCTCAATCCGTCCGGCCAGTTGCGACTGGTTCAGGCTGTAGCGCAGCAGCATGGCCACCGACAGGATGGTGGCCAGCGGATT
>JAGRHI010000048.1:0-907 GCA_020445045.1 Candidatus Competibacteraceae bacterium | reverse complement strand
GCATGGCGGCGTTATCCACGTACATATGCGACAACTCCACGTCCGGATAATCCTCGGCCACCCGTCCGACCACTTCGCGCCACAATTCGGAGGCTTCCAGCACGTTGGCCTTATCCACCGAGCACAGCTTGCGGTGGCGCTTGCGGGCCGCTTCGAACGCGACCTGAGCGATACGCTCGATCTCCGACTCGCTGTAACGCATGGTGTTGAAACCTTCGCGCTCGCCGCTGTCCAGGGCGCGGATGCCGCGCGGCTGGCCGAAGTAGATATCGCCGTTCAGCTCGCGCACGATCAGAATATCCAGTCCGGCGACGATTTCCGGCTTGAGCGCCGACGCCGACGCCAGTTGCGGGTAGAGCAGCGCCGGGCGCAGGTTGGCGAACAATTCCAGGTCGGCGCGGATCGCCAGCAGGCCGCGCTCCGGGCGCAGCGGTCGCTCGATCCGCTCCCATTGGGGGCCGCCGACCGCGCCGAGCAGGATGGCGTCGGCCTCGCGCGCTTGGCGGCGGGTGGCTTCGGGGTACGGCGCGCCGAGTTCGTCCACCGCGCAACCACCGAGCAGGCCGTATTCCAGCACCACATCCAGACCGTGTTCCTGGCGCAGGCATTCCAATACTTTCGCCGCTTCGGCGACGATTTCCGGGCCGATGCCGTCGCCGGGCAGGACAAGGATCTTATGAGTCATGTGCTTTCGCTTCCTCCGCGGAATTCAGGAAAACAGCCAGGGCGCCTGTTGGCGCCGCCGCGCCTCGTAGGCGCGGATTTCGTCGGCATGACGCAGGGTCAGCTCGATGTCGTCCCAACCATTGAGCAGACATTCCTTGCGAAAGGGATCGATCTGGAAACCGAGCACCGCGCCTTGAGGGGTGAGCACGGTCTGCGCCAGCAGATCCACGGTCAGCCGATA
>JAGRHI010000357.1 GCA_020445045.1 Candidatus Competibacteraceae bacterium | reverse complement strand
CTGAAGTATCTTGCTAATCAGGTTATATTATAACCAGTCTTAGAAGTGTTATTTTTTCATCAACACACAAACTGACTGCCCTAGATTGCCTTTACCTTTCATTTCCATGCCATTATCCCATCTAACTAATTTTTGGTCAGAAAATTTAATATGTGGTTTATCACCATCACTGATTTCAATAACTGATAAATTCAAATGCTCAGCCCATGATTGAATAGCATCTCTGCTGATAAATTGATTTAATACCTTATCTGGATTCCTATCAGATAAAGAGTTTTTAAATATAAACCAATGACTTGGAATAGCAAATTCCAAGTAGGAAAAAATTATTTTGCCGCTAGGCTTGATCACTCTGCTAGCATCTTCAAGATATCTAAAGGTCTCTTCATGCAAGAGATGTGTAAAGACAGAAAAAAAGCATATAAAATCAGCTGATTTATCAGGCTCTGGAATTTTCAATCCTGGGGCAGTATAAAATTTCCAATCAGGTCTATTACAGATCCTTTCGGCATACTTAAATAATTCAGGAACTATATCAATACCAACATATAAACCAGATAAGTAATCCCTTAACTGATAAGCAAGCCTACCACTACCACATCCAACATCAACCACCGTATCCATTGGCTTTAGTCCTTGCTGGAGTAATAAATAGTATTCCAGTAAGCCTGCCGCCTCAAAGTCCCCTCCTACCGCAAGAGACATAGCTTTTTTTTCATCATGAGCTTTTAATAGGTTCTTGGTATTATTATTATAACTCTTTAAAAAATCAGGGACTTTCATATTCATTACACCTCAATCAATTCCTGCTTGATGCTTTCAAGCAACAGTTAATCCACCCGATAATTCGGCGCTTCCTTGGTGATGCTCACGTCGTGGACGTGGCTTTCGCGCATCCCGGCGCTCGTCACCCGAGTAAACGCCGGCTTGACTCGCATCTCGGCGATATCCCAACACCCGACGTAGCCCATGCTGGAACGCAACCCCCCCATCAATTGATTGATGATGGCCAACACGCTGCCCTTGTAGGGCACCCGGCCTTCGATCCCTTCCGGCACCAGTTTCTCCACCGCGCTGCCCTCCTGGAAATAGCGGTCACTGGAACCGTGCTGCTGGGTCATGGCGCCGATCGAACCCATGCCGCGATAAGACTTATAGGACCGTCCCTGATAGAGTTCCACTTCGCCGGGCGCTTCCTCGGTGCCGGCGAACAAGCTGCCGATCATGACCGAATGGGCGCCGGCGACGATGGCCTTGGCCAAATCGCCGGAATAGCGCACGCCGCCGTCGGCGATCACCGGCACGTCGCAATCGCGCAGCGCCTCGGCGACATTGGCCACGGCGCTGATCTGCGGCACGCCGACCCCGGCGATGATACGGGTGGTGCAGATCGAGCCGGGACCGATCCCGACCTTGACTGCGTCCACGCCCGCCTCCACCAGATCGCGGGCGGCGGCGGCGGTGGCGATATTGCCGCCGATCACCTGCACCTGGGGAAAATGCTGCTTGACCCAGCGCACCCGTTCCAGCACGTTGCGGGAATGGCCGTGGGCGGTATCCACCACCAGCACATCGGCGCCGGCGTTCACCAGGGCCGCCACCCGCTCTTCGGTGTCGCCGCCGGTGCCCACCGCCGCGCCGGCGCGCAAGCGCCCCCATTCGTCCTTGCAGGCCAGCGGGAAGTCAGTGGATTTCTGAATATCCTTCACCGTGATCATGCCGCGCAACTGAAAGCGGTCATTGATCACCAGCACCTTTTCGATGCGATGCTTGTGCAGCAGGGCGACGATTTCCTCGCGACTCGCACCTTCCAAGACCGTCACCAACCGTTCCTTCGGGGTCATGACGGTGCTGACCGGTGCGTCCAGATTGTGTTCGAAGCGCAGGTCGCGACTGGTGACGATGCCGGTCAGATCCTCGCCGTCGACCACCGGCACGCCGGAGATATGGTGGGCGCGAGTCAACGCCAGTACTTCGCGGATGGTGGCGTTCGGTCCGGTGACGATGGGGTCGTTGATGACCCCGGTTTCATACTTTTTCACCCGCCGCACTTCTTGCGCCTGTTTCTCAACCGGCATGTTCTTGTGGATAATGCCGATACCGCCCTCCTGGGCCAAGGCAATGGCCAACCGCGACTCCGTGACCGTATCCATCGCCGCCGACACCAACGGGATATTGAGGCTGATCGTGCGAGTCAATTGCGTCTTGAGGCTGACATCCTTGGGCAGCACCGTGGAATAGGCCGGCAGGAGCAGGACATCATCGAAGGTCAGGGCTTCTTGAACGATTCGCATGGCGGGACCTCAAGACTTAGCGAAAATAAACGGATTAGTTTATGCCACAACACCCGACTGGTAAACGGAAAATCGGCCAGACCGATCGGGATCGCCACGCTGTCGGCGTGGTCACTCTCGAAACGCCTTCGACACTCACAATAAATCCATATTCTCACCATGACAGCCACCGATCAGCCCTTTTCCAACACCAGCGGCATGCCGGCGCTCGATCAAAGACATCGCTTCAGCGACGCTGAAATCAGCGCGGTGTACAAAGCCATCGCCCTGCGCCGAGACATTCGCCATTTTCAGCACGGTCACGTCCCGGAAGAACAACTCGCGCGCCTGCTGGCGGCGGCGCATCAAGCGCCGAGCGTGGGATTCATGCAGCCCTGGCGTTTCATCCGCATTACCGACGCGAACTTGCGGCGTGCCATTCACGCCCAGATCGAGAAAGAACGCATCCGCACCGCTCGCGCCCTGGGCGAGCGCGA
>JAGRHI010000356.1 GCA_020445045.1 Candidatus Competibacteraceae bacterium | reverse complement strand
AACGCCAGCGCGGCGCAAACCGCGATTTATCAAGCAACCCTACTGCAGTATTCCGTGTCCTTCCGGCAGCTCTGCGTGACGCCCTGTGGTTTTCTTGAGTAAGGTTTCTTCCCGATCGGGTTGATCTGAAGGGGAGGAACCGATGGCCGATGAACCGTTCCATCAAGCCGAAACCGCGCTCGCCGAGTTGGCGGGACAATTCGAGGATTGGCGCCGGAGCCGGACCACGGGGCAGGAACGCATTCCGCCGAGTTTGTGGGATCGGGCTGTGGCCTTGTCGACCGTGCTGCCCTGCGCCCGAGTGGCGCGACGCCTCCGGCTCCGCTCGACCGATCTACGAAAACGCGGTCTGGCGGGACCGGCCACGGTTGCCACCGAGGTCGCCGGACCGGTCCCGGACTTTGTCGAGGTGCCCGCGCCGGGGCCGGGGCCGGCGACGCCCGGCATCACCCTGATCGAGGTCGAGCGCCCGGACGGGGCGCGGCTGCGCCTGCGGTACCGGGACGCGCCGCCGCTGGCGACCGTGCTGCGTGCCTTTCTGGACCCGGCGCGATGCTGCAACTGACGCCGCAGAGCCGGATTTTACTGGCCCTGGCGCCGGTGGACTTCCGCAAGGGGATCGATGGCTTGGCCGCCATCTGCCGGCGGCACTTCGCGCGGAATCCGCTGGACGGGGCGATCTACGTGTTCCGCAACCGCGCCGGCACCACCCTCAAGCTGCTGTGTTACGACGGCCAGGGGTTTTGGCTCTGCACCAAGCGTTGGTCGCAGGGCCGGCTCCAGTGGTGGCCGCGGGCGGACGGCGGCGCCGTCCCCCTGGCGGCCCGCGAGCTGCAGGTGCTGCTCTGGAACGGCTGCCCCGAGCGAGCCGCCATGGCGGACGACTGGCGCCAAGTCGCTTAAGCCGGCGCCAGGTTCGCCTGGTAACTCCACGGCAGCCACGCCGCCGGCTGACGAAACACCGCCGAGCGATGAACCTGTAAGGCGACCAAGTACTCCAGGGCATTGACGCCGGCCTGCACACAGGTGGCGATCAGGCTGGTCAGGATACTGGCCACGCGCGCGCCGTGGGTGCTGGCGTAGAACAGGCTGTTCTTCCGTTGGCGGATGATCAGCTTCAAGGCGCGCTCGACCGCGTTGCTGTCCAGGGGCGCCCCCTCGACTCGCAGAAATTGGGTCAGGGTTTCCCAGCGGGCTAACAGGTAAGTGAAGGCCTTGCCCAAACTGCTGTTGGGTTCCACCCGGCGGTCCTGGAATTGCCGTTCCAGCCAATCGCGAAGCCCTTCCAGCAAGGGGCCGCTACGGGTCTGGTGGTAGGTGAGCCGCTCCGTCGCCGGCATCGCCCGGTCGCGGGTGACCGCCTCGTGTTCGAAGACCCGATTCAGGACCGCGATGACGTGCTGGGCTTCCGCCGGGAAGACCTCGTCCAAGTTGGCGAATTGCCGCCGGCCGTGGGCCAGGCAGTGGCAGCGGATCAAGGTGTCGTCGTCGTCCCGTTGGTTGGCCGCCAGCGCGTCCGACATCACGATCGGTTTCTCTAACCCGGACTCCCGCCGCGCCAATAACGCGGCGAGGTTATCGCCGGCGTGTGCCCGGCCCGACTGGTAGAGGCAGATCACCCGTTTTTCAACCCGTACCACCAGTCCGGTGGTAAACATCCCGCGCCGCTCCAGGGTCTCGCCGGTCGCGTCGGCGCGCCGATTCTCCGCCATCAGCGCCAGAATCCGCACGTGGGTGTCGTCCTGAAAAATCACCTCGCCTTGAGCCGCCAAATCCCACAACGACTCGAATACCGGCCAGGCACTATCGGCCACCTGCTCGGCCAGCTCCCACTGCGTCGCATCGGCGACCGGCACCCCGACCAGGGCTTGGTATTGCTCGATCCGGTAAAACGGCAGCCCCAGGTAGTAACGGCCCAGGGCGATCACCGCCTTGGCGCGGGCGCTGTATTTCCCGGCCCCGGCCGGCGCCGGCGCGGTGAACACTTCGCCACAAGCCGAGCAGCGCAACCTCTCCAACTCGTGGCGCACCGCCGACAGCAGGGCGTGGCCGTCGATCCGAATCTCGACGCCGGCCGGTAGCGGATACAAAGTCCCCCGGCCGCAGGCCGGACAAGACTGGCCCGCCGCCAGCGTCTCGTGCCGGCAGATCACCCGCTCGGCGCCGGGATAGCCGTCGGCGCCCCGGCGGCCGTGACCGCGCCGGCGCTCGGACGGGGCCGGCGGCGGCGCATCCGTCGGGTCTTCGGTCGGCGCCGGGCTCCCCGTCGCCGGGGTGGCGTCATCGGCCGCCGCCGAACCCGCAGCCGCACCGCCAGCCGGCGGCGGTGGCCGTCGACCTTCCCCAAACAGCGCCCGCTTCAGCCGGCTCAGACTGATCTTGGTTTCGCGCAGCGCGAACGTGAACCAGAAATAGAGTTGGATCAGCTTCACCAACAGCCCCCGATCCTCGCTCGTCAGGGCGTTCGCCTGGAGGCGTTCAATCAGCGCCTGGCCTTCTTCGCGGCTCAGCTTCACCTCGTCCGGCAGCGCTTTCATCGGGGTGGCGGTCAGGAATTCTTCCAGAATTGAAGAGACCGTGATGCTACCGACCAGGCAGGATTCGGTTCAACCCCAATTTTTACCAGTCAAGCAGGCTTGCCGGAAGGAC
>JAGRHI010000047.1 GCA_020445045.1 Candidatus Competibacteraceae bacterium | reverse complement strand
GGGCGGTGCTGTTCTGGCTGAACATCCTGGCCGAGCGTCGGCAATCGGTGGCGGAGATCGTGCGCGAGCACTGGCGAAACTACGGGCGCAATTATTACACCCGCCATGACTACGAAGCGGTCGACAGCACCGCCGCCAACGGCCTGATCGATGCGTTGCGCGCCGCCTGCGCGACCCTGCCGGGTCAGCAACTCGGTTCGTATACGGTGGATTACGCCGACGATTTCCGCTACCTCGACCCCATCGACGACAGCGTGAGCGAGAAACAGGGCATCCGCATCGGTTTCAAGGACGGCTCGCGCATCGTCTATCGCCTGTCCGGCACCGGCACCGAGGGCGCGACCTTGCGGATCTACATCGAAGCTTACGAGGCCGACCCGGCCAAGCACGATCTCGATACCCAGCAGGCGCTGGCGGAACTGATCGGCATCGCCGATGGTCTGGCCGGCATTCGCGAGCGCACCGGGCGCAACGAACCGACGGTGATTACCTAACCTCACCTCGTCCCCCGCCCGCCGCTGCTCTTCCCGCCATGGAAGAGCAGCGGCGGGCAGCGCCTTCAAGCGAGGGAGCCGACGATTTCGACGGCGGAGCGCGGCGGAACATCATGCCGCAAGATGGCCGAAAGCGCTTGCGGTGACCCTGGAAATGGAAAACGCGGGCAAACTTCATCGCCCATGTATAATGGCACGCTTTAAATCAGACCCCCTGCCCGTCCTCGCGCGAACTCCGCTGCCCAGCGCCGCTAACGGTCGCCCCAATTCTCGCCAGCGCGACCGCGACCCGAGACCGGCAAACCAAGAGGAATGACCGTGGAAAGCATCTTGAATGTCCTGATCCCCGCCGCCATGGCCCAAACCGGCGCTCCTTCCGGCGGCGGCGAGCTGGGCCTGATGAACCTGCTGTTTCCCATTATCCTGATCGGCGCCTTCTACTTCCTGCTGATCCGTCCCCAGACCAAACGCGCCAAAGAGCACAAGCAAATGGTGGACGGGCTCAAGAAAGGCGATGAAATCGTCTCCGGCGGCGGCGTGCTGGGCCGAATCACCGAGGTGGGCGAGAACTTCGTGCAGGTGGAAATCGCCGAAAACGTGCAGATCAGGATTCAAAAGCAATCCGTCAGCTCACTGATGCCCAAGGGCACCTACAAAGGCACTCTGTAACCGCGCCACCCGGCGCCACGCGGGAAACGCTGTTCCATGGCTACGCCTTACACCCTGAATCAATATCCCTGGTGGAAATACCTGCTGATCGGCCTGGTCATACTATGGGGCCTGATTTTCGCGCTGCCCAACCTGTTCGGCGAAGACCCGGCGGTGCAAATCTCCGGCGCCCGAGCCAATATCGCCATCGATCCAGCGTTTCGGAATCGAGTCGCCGCTCTGCTCGACGCCGAAAAGCTGCCCCACAAGCGGCTGGAGTTGGAGGCCGATCGCCTGCTGATCCGCTTCGCCGATCCGGAAGAACAACTCAAGGTCGCCGACGTCCTCAAGGACCGATTGGGCCGCGACTACATCGTCGCCCTCAACCTGGCTTCGTCGGAACCGGGATTTTTGCGGGCGCTGGGCTTGAGCCCGATGTATCTCGGCCTGGATCTGCGCGGCGGCGTGCATTTCCTGATGCAGGTGGACATGGATGCCACCATCAAACAGGTCGAGAACAGCTACGTCGAGGACGTCCGCGCCCAACTGCGCGCCGAAAAGGTGCTGTACACCTCGGTGGGCCGGGCGGCGAACGGCGGCATACGCGTCGAGTTCAAGGATGGCGCCGAACGCGACAAGGCCGCCCAGGTGCTGCATAAGCAACTACCCGGTCTGCAACAGAGCGAACCGGACCCGCTCAGCCTGAGACTCACGCTCGGCGAACCGGAAATCCGGGAAAAGCGCGATTTCGCCCTACAGCAGAACATCACCACCCTGCGCAATCGAGTCAACGAATTGGGCGTGGCCGAGCCGATCATCCAACAGCAGGGCAACGACCGCATCGTGGTGCAACTGCCCGGCGTGCAGGACACCGCCCGCGCCAAGGAAATCCTCGGCGCCACCGCCACCCTGGAATTCCGGCTGGCGGACGAGGAAAACGACTGGGCTCAAGCCGCCGCCACCGGCCGCATCCCGCTCAACTCGCGACTGTACAAGGATCGCGAGGGTCGCCCGGTGCTACTGCAAAAACGGGTGATGCTGACCGGCGATTCCATCGTCGACGCCGCCTCCGGGCTGGATCAGCAAAGCGGCGGGCCGGCGGTGTTCGTCACGCTGGACGGCAAGGGCGCCAAACGCTTCGAGGACGCCACCAAGGACAACATCGGCAAGCGCATGGGCGTGGTGTTCATCGAAAACAAAACCGAGACCAAACGAGTGGATGGCGAGTTGAAGAAAACCGCCTATACCGTCGAGGAAGTCATCAACGTCGCCACCATTCGCGACCGGCTGGGCCGGCGCTTTCAGATCACCGGGTTGGACAGTACCCGCGAGGCCCGCGATCTGGCCCTGCTGCTGCGCGCCGGCGCGCTGGCCAGCCCGATCGAAATCATCGAGGAGCGCACCGTCGGTCCCAGCGCCGGTAAGGAAAACATCGCCCAAGGCTTCCGCGCCGCGATGGTTTCGCTGCTGGTGATCGCCGCGTTCATGGTCGGGCGTTACCGCTGGTTCGGCGTCATCGCCACCGCCGCGCTGGCCGCCAACGTGGTGCTGATCGTGGCCGCGCTATCCATGCTGCAAGCCACGCTCACCCTGCCCGGCATCGCCGGCATCGTGTTGACCATGGGTATGGCGGTGGATGCCAACGTGCTGATCTACGAGCGTATCCGCGAGGAACTGCGCAACGGCAACAGCCCGCAGGCGGCGATTCACGCCGGCTTCGATCGGGCCTTCGATACCATCATCGACTCCAACCTGACCACCCTGATCGCGGCGATCATGCTGTTCGGCTTCGGTACCGGCCCGATCAAGGGTTTCGCGGTCACCCTCAGCATCGGCATCCTGACTTCGATGTTCACCGCGGTGACCGGCTCGCGGGCGCTGGTCAACTTCATCTACGGCGGCCGCAAGCTGCAAAAACTGGCCGTCTGATCCGTCGGCACGGGAAATGGCAATGGCTTCCATGTGGCGTTTGAACCTTTACAACACCAATATCGACTTTCTGCACTGGCGCAAACTGGCGATGGGCTGGTCCATCGCCGTGTTGCTGATCGCGCTCGGCTCCTTGCTGATCCGAGGCATGAATCTGGGACTGGACTTCACCGGCGGCACGGTGATCGAAGTGCAATACCCGGAATCGGTGGAGATCCCCATGGTGCGCGAAACCCTGGCCAAGGCCGGTTTCGACAACGCCCAGGCTCAGCACTTCGGCACTTCCAGGGATGTGCTGATCCGCATCCCGCCACACGACCAGCGTAACGCCGCCACCCTGAGCAACGAGGTGCTGCGCGCCTTGCAGGATGCCAAGGGCGGCGCGGGCGCCACGCTGGCGCGGGCCGAGTACGTCGGGCCGCAGGTAGGGCAGGAACTGGTCGAACAAGGCGGGCTGGCGGCCTTGGGCGCGCTGGCGGGGATTCTGATCTACGTCATGTTCCGCTTCGAATGGCGATTGGCGGTCGGCACCATCGCCGCCACCGTCCACGACGTGATTTTCACCGTGGGCTGGTTTTCGCTGTTCCAGCTCGAATTCGATTTGACGGTGCTGGCGGCGGTGCTGGCGGTGATCGGCTATTCGGTCAACGATACCGTGGTGGTGCTGGACCGCATCCGCGAAAACTTCCGCAAGCGGCGCAAGGGTTCAGTGGTGGAGATCATGAACCGCTCAATCAACGAAACGCTCTCGCGCACCCTCATGACCAGCCTGGCCACCCTGCTATCGGTCATCGTCCTGTATTTCCTCGGCGGCACGGTGATGCATGGTTTCTCGATCGCCATGATCGTCGGCATCCTGGTCGGCACCTACTCGTCCATTTACATCGCCAGCGCCAGCGCGCTATATCTGGGCATCAGCCGCGAGGATTTGTTGCCGAGAGCGAAAGAGGCCGTCGATGAACGACCCTGACTCACAGCCAGGGAAGTCGTAACCTCCCTGGCCACTTGCTCGCGCGTGACGCGCTTAGGAATTGCTCCGCAGTTGGTGAAACGGGTCCTCGTCGACCCGCGGCTCCACCTGGTGATCCTGCGTGCTGTCCGCGCGATGGAGCAGATCGCTTTCCACCCCCCGGATCACCAGGCGCGCCCAGGCGGTGGCGATCAACCACAGCAGGACACCGGCCGCGATCAGGAAACCCGGGCCGAGCAGATTACCCAGCGTGCCGCCGGCCAAGCCGTACCCGATGCTGGCCAGGCCCCCCAACCAGAACACGCCGATTGGCGCCGCGGTACAGCTCACGCAGCCGTAACGGGCGACCGCCGCGGGTGGGGCGATCAGTGCAAGCAGGGTTCGTTTCATGGCATGATTCCTCCAGTGGAATTATTAAAGTATCGTATTGGTTCAAGGTTGGATCGTTGCCACGCGAATCCTTATCCGTGCATTTCGCGAGGATCCAACTATAACCATAGTCTCAATATTCAACTGTTGCATAACGACCGCAACGGATCGAAAGCACGTTCGCCAGTCCTAATATCAGGACATACCAAGATTATTCGACGATTCTCATGCCGTAGGAGGCCTGCATGAATATCAAAAAGGCGCTGGTGGTGGATGACTCCAAGGTCGCCCACTTGACCTTACGCAAGCTGTTACTTGAGCGCGGCATCGAGGTCGACTGGGTCGGATCGGGCGAAGATTGCATCAAGTACCTGGAAACCAAGAAGCCGGACATCGTTTTCATGGATGTCATGATGCCCGGCATGGATGGCTTCGAAACCACCCGCGCCATCACTGGACAGCATCAGGATGCGTCCCCCATCGTCATGTGCTCCGCCAACG
>JAGRHI010000355.1:1120-3605 GCA_020445045.1 Candidatus Competibacteraceae bacterium | reverse complement strand
GGTTCTGGGCGGCCAGCCGGCGATTCAGCGTGGTGAGGTCGGTGGCGGGAAGCATGATCAAGGCCCTCTGGATGATGGTCTGGATTCAGCGTCTCACGGTTTTGGAAAGGGGCCAGGGCGTGTGGAATGCGCGCCCACTGCAACCCATCGATCCAGCGGCAACACCGGCGCCGCGCGCTAGCGGGAAGCGTCCACCCGCGCCCGCACGCGGTTCAGTAAGTCCTCGCCCGAGGTGCAAAGGAGGATCCATTCGCCGATTGGAGTCAGTTCCTCCGGGTCGTTCACCGGCTCCAGCAGCGGCGCCAAGGCGTCCGCCGTTTCCGCATCGAAGCGCAGGCCGACCATGCGGAGGAGGGTGGAGCGCTCATTGCTGAGTCCCTTGGCAAGGCCCTCCGCCAGTCCTTCCGCCCGCCACTCCTGTTTCCATTGTTGTATCCGTTGCGCCAACATCGCGGGTAGCTCCTCAAGTTCTATCAGCGGGCCGCTGGCGATAGGGTCGTTGTCTGGCGGGAACATCTGCTGTATCCATACTGAAAAGGCTCGCCGCGGGCTCGCCAACCGTTGTTCCCGGTAGGCGTATTCATCCAAAAGGAAATAGCGCTGCTGGGGCTGAAAAGCCTGTAGCTCGACGGGAATCGGTTCCAACAGTTCGGAGAGTGCCACTGCTGCTGTCCAGCGCGTGTCGCCATTGTATAACACGATCGGCAACACCGGCGGCAAGCGATCCTGGTGGAGGGACTGGCCGCGAATCAGGTCCTGATACAGCAGACCGGTGTCGCTGAGAATCCGCACCGCCATGCAGCGATCCACGGTGGACTGGAATTCCAGCAGCAGATACACATACAGCCAGTGATCCCGAAACCGCACCCGCCAGACGACATCGTCGTGGCGGTTGCGCGGATCATCGGCCACAGAGCTGGCGTTGACCTTCTCCAGCGTCGAGAAATCCAGCGCCTGGACCCAGGACCGCGGCGTGCTGGATCATTCACCGGCCTCGGCCCACCGCCGCAAACGTTGCACCTCGGTACGGGCCTCGGCCAACAACCGGTTCCAGTCGTCCGGTGGATGCCCGCTTTCCAGCATCTTGCGAAACACCCGGTAGGCATCGTCCCCGCTCTGGTGGGCGCGCTGGCTGTCTTCGTCGTTGACCCACGCGAGCACGATCACCTGGCTTGCGGCGTGGTAGCGAAAGAACAGCCGGTACGGCTGGAAAAATTTCGCCCGGAACCCGTGCTGGCGATCCGCGCCCAGCGTGCCGCCCTGGCGGTACGCCGGGCGCGTGGGATCGTGCGGAATGCCATCGAAGGCCAGTTTCAGAATCGCCGCCAGTCGCTTGCTGGCGTTCTTCCGGACGTACCCGGTCGGGTCCTTTGGCTTGAAGGACTCGACTGGCCGCGCGAGCGCTTCCCCCTGGGCGAGGAACAGCGGGTGGGCATGGATCGTCCAGCCATGAACGATCAGGGGTGTGGGTGGGTCCGCGCCCATTCATCGTCCGCCGACAGGGCGGCATCGAGATCGACTTCGACGTCGCCGACCAGCGACTGGAGCCGTTGGACGAGGCCCGCGTCCACGGCCCGCAAGCGTTCGGGGGGGTTGGCAAGATCGCGCGCCAGGAAGTCCAGAAACGGACCGAGCACGGGATTGAACCGCCCCGGGAATTCCGGAGGCTGATTGCTGTGAGTCACGCCGGCATGGCGGACTCGGTGAGTCGGCGATAGTAGGCTGCTTCGGCCTCAGCCGGCGGAATGTAATACCATTTATGATTAGATTTTGGGTAGTGTCCCTCAGTTTCCGTGATGAGCTTCAGGCCAACCGGGGAACAATTTTTGGTAGTGTCCCTCAGTTTCCGTGATGAGCTTCAGGCCAACCGGGGAACAATTTTTCAAGATGGGGGCATTCTGCCCAATACAGCGGTGAGACCCGATACGATAACAGCTCCCGGGTGGTCCAGATGTGATGGGTCACGCCGGCCGCCATCGCAGGCGTGATGGAACACCATCGACGGGGAGAACCCGATCCGCGCGTCGGCTCGGTGACCGGCAACGAGCGGCGCAAGCTGTCATGGGGTAACACCAAATGGTATAACCCATGGGCTCCAGCAGCCTGCGAGGGTTGAACCCGTCGACCCAGGTCAGGGTGGCCCATTCCACCGTCTCCAGGCCCTGCCAAGACTTCCGGTGGATCAGCTCGGCCTTGTACAGCCCATTGATGGTCTCGGCCAAGGCATTATCGTACGAGTCGCCCACGCTGCCCACCGACGGCTCGATGCCCGCCTCAGCCAGGCGCTCCGTATAACGGATCGACACGTATTGCACCCCGCGATCGCCAGGGTGGATCAAGCCGCTCCGGCCGAACGGCTGGCGTGCGCAGAGGGCCCGCTCCAGCGCATCCAGCACGAAGTCGGTGCGGGCGGAGCGGGACACTTTCCAGCCGACAAGGTACCGGGCGAACACGTCGATGATGAAGGCCACATAGACGAACCCCT
>JAGRHI010000355.1:661-1092 GCA_020445045.1 Candidatus Competibacteraceae bacterium | reverse complement strand
GATACCCACAGCGCATTCGGACGCCCCGCCGTGAACTGGCGGTGAACCCGATCCTCAGGACCGGCGGCTCCTGGGTTGCTGACCGTGGTTTTGACCGGCTTGCCACGCCGCACGCCTTTCAGGCCGAGCCTCCGCATCAGCCGCTCCACCGTGCAGCGGGCCACCTCCACGCCTTCGCGCCGCAATGGCCGCCAGACCTTGTCGGCGCCGTAGACCTGCAAATTCTCGTCCCGGATCTGTTGGATTTGCCCGCACAGATGTTCATCACGCTGGGCTCGAGCCGACCTTTGCGCCGGATCAGCCTCCCGGGCGGCATGCCGATAATATGTCGATGGAGCGATCGGCAGCACCTTGCAGATCGGCTCGACTCCATAGACATCACGGTGCTGGTCGATGAATTCCTTCATCGCTTGAACGGGCGGTCGAGCTCC
>JAGRHI010000355.1:0-637 GCA_020445045.1 Candidatus Competibacteraceae bacterium | reverse complement strand
CGCAGGATCTCGTTGGCTTGGCGCAGCTCCCGCACCTCCCGCTCCAACGCCTTGATCCGCTCCCGCTCGGCACTCGTGGCCCCCGCCCGTTCCCCGCAGCCCTGCTCGGCTTGTCGTACCCAGCGCCGCAGCGTCTCCGCCGTACAGCCGATCTTGGCCGCGATCGAGCCAATGGCCGCCCATTGCGATTCATGCTCGCCTTGATGCTCCCGCACCATGCGAACGGCTCGCTCCCTGACTTCCGGTGAAAAGTTGGTTGATGTCTTCATGGCTCCATACTCTCAAATGTTGGAGCCTCCGAGAAAGCCGGGGCGGTTCAGCCCAGGCCCTGTTGAACCTGCGCTGCATCGCGCTCAACGACGAATGGGAGCCGTTCATGAACCATCATATCCAAAGCGAAACGGCGCGACTCTATGCCAACATCCCGAGTCAACCTCCATCCACCCGGCTTCGTCTCGTCGCCTGAACCAGGGGCGCGCTCGACTGGTTACGCCCTATAAAATTGATTTTATTTACTATAAACGACGGGATAATCCTCCAAAAAGTTTTACCATTCCAAGTGGTGAATGGGTGACTAACTGGGATTTGGAGATTGCCATTGAACATGAAAATAACGTAACCGTTCAGTCCCTTATTG
>JAGRHI010000354.1:3140-4662 GCA_020445045.1 Candidatus Competibacteraceae bacterium | reverse complement strand
CGTTGGTGGTGAACGGAAACATCTTGCCGCCACCACCCGCCGCGATGATGACCGCGCCCGCCTGAAACTGCTTCATCTCCCCATTGCGAATTTCCAGGGCGGTGAGTCCCTGACAGCGCCCGTCCTCGACCAGCAGGTCGGTGGCGTAGTACTCGTCGAAGCGCTGGATGCTGGGATACTTCAGCGAGGTCTGAAACAGGGTGTGCAGGATATGGAACCCCGACTTGTCGGCGGCGAACCAGGTGCGCTTGATCTTCATGCCGCCAAACGGGCGCACGGCGACGGAGCCATCCGGCTCGCGGCTCCACGGACAGCCCCAATGTTCCAATTGGGTCAGTTCCTTGGGTGCCTCGTTGATGAAATACTCGACGGCGTCCTGATCGCTCAGCCAGTCGCCGCCGCCCACCGTGTCGTTGAAGTGCAAGTCGAGGCTGTCATCGGACTTGACGACACCCGCGGCTCCACCCTCGGCGGCGCAGGTGTGGCTGCGCATGGGATAGACTTTCGAAATTAAGGCGATGCGTAATTTCGGGTCGGCTTCGGCGAGGGCGATGGCGGCTCGCAGCCCCGCGCCTCCCGCTCCGACGATGGCAACGTCGGTTTTGATGATCTCCATTACTTCGGCTCCTCGGCGTGATGCCAGGCAGATGGGGTGAATTGACGAGAGAGTACATGATGTCAATCTGACAGTTTAGCTTGTTTCCGTAAGGTGGCGATCAAGCACAATCCACGTCGCGGTTTGCCGTTGGGGTCGGGGCATTTTGTGTACGAAAGCACGGACACTGGGGCGGTGGTACCCGCTCTGGGGATGATGGCCTGGAATGGTTGCCATCCCGTCGAATCCCGGAATTATAGGATATGTTCGGCCAGGTCAAGGGTTGGGATGCGCGAGCGGGCCATTGCTGGTGGGCATCCGATCCCGGCGCCGCGGTTTTGACCGGGTAGCGTGAGGAGCCGACTTCAGTCCAGGGCTGCTGCTTTCAGTACCCCTGGTTCGACTTGCAGGGGTACCACATCGACGCTGTCGAGGCGGGCGCAGTAGTCCAGATCCTGCCCGCAGCCCAGCGCAGCCAGACCGCGACCATGATGGGCGTAACGCAGTAATTGCGGTAAGCGGGTCTGCCAGCGTTCGAACAACGCCATGGCGGCGATCGACTCATCGTCGCCGGCGCAGTCGCTGTCCCGCTCGACGCTGAGGGCGCAGGCGATGGCCCCGGCACAGATGGTGTCCTCCAGCGAGAATCCGCCACGCCAGCCGGCGGCCACGATCCACACCGTGTGCGGCTGTTCCCACAGCAGATACCGGACCACCGCCGCCCGGTTGGTCAGCGAAGCTGTCAGCAGAATCGGTACTTGCCGTACCCGCTCCAGGGCGCGGGTGCCGTTGGTGGTGCTCATGAACAGCCGCTTGCCGCCGACTCGTTCGGGCGTGCATTCCGATGGCGAATTGCCGAGGTCGAAGTCTTCCAGTTTTTCGCCGCCGCGCTCGCCGGCCAGCAACCGCCGTTCCGCCGGCCAGCGT
>JAGRHI010000354.1:0-3038 GCA_020445045.1 Candidatus Competibacteraceae bacterium | reverse complement strand
GCAGATCGAGCGTGAGGCCACCCTTGCGAGCCTTTGTGCTGATATCCGGGACTTGATCGGGGGTGTGATAAACGAAGATTTCCATGGGGGGCGTTCAAAGGGTGACGATGTGGCGCGGATTGGCGTGGGAAGGATGGACCGGGCAATGATCAGCCTGCTTTTTCGTAAGGTTAATCCAGGCCGAGGCAAAGCGCCATACATCGGGCATGGCCGATTCGCGGCGCGGGATGCCCGGACCGGAGCGGCTCGGCCTGGTTTACGGCAATAGCCGCTCCAATACCTGAACTTCGCTGGCGATCAGTTCCTGGCGGCTGAGATCCAACACCGCCGCCGCCAGTGGGCTGGATTGCAGCGCCAGTATGCGCTCGGCCGTCCGGTGCGCCTCGATCCATTTGCCGGTTCCCAGTAGGGCCACGGCTTGCCGTTCCAGCACGGCGACTTCGGCTTCGATGGCCAGTAGCACGCTCGAGTCCGCGCCACAGCGATGGCAGACCGGCTCGTCCTTGAGTCGGGCGCGGCAGACCGGGCAGCGCTCCATCACGACTCCAGATAAAACAGAATGTCCGACAGCGCGGCCATCGGCGCGGCCAGCGCGGGGAAGTCGTTGTTGCCCAGCGCGTCCTTGATGCCCTCGATCAAATTGATCATTTCCTCGCGATCGTCCTCGGTGGCGCTGTCCAGCAGGCGCTCGGCCTTTTCCACCAGTGCCCGTGCCTGCGCCGTGAGTTGATGATCGGTGGTGCTTTTGGCCGTTTCGGCGGGTTTTTCCTCGTCCGCGAACAGGGCGTCGACCCGGGCGCGCGCCGTTTTCAGCTCCCCTTCCTGGAAGCGGGACAGTACGTTGTCGATGCGGATCGATTTTTCCAGACCGGTTTTTTTCTCCCGCGCCGACACGTTCATGATGCCGTTCAGATCAAGGGAGAATTGGATGATGATGGGGTTGCCGGCTGGCACCTTGCTCAGATTCTCCACGAAGAACTGGCCGAGTTCGATATTGTTCAGCGCATCCGGGTCCTCTCCTTGGTAGACGTGCACCAGCACCGCTTCCTGCCGGTCGTGCATGGTGTAGACCACATCGCTTTTGGTGACCGGGATCGGCGTATTCTTATGGATGATCGGTACGTAGGTGAATGGGTAGGGTATGCCGTTCAATTCGCTTACGGCGCTGGTGCCGAAGGTGTAGGGGGTGATGTCCACCAGCACCGCCGAGACCGTCTCGCCGGCCAGCATGCCGGCCTGGATGGCGGCGCCGGCGGCGACGCACAGATCCGGATTGACCTCGGCCCGCACCGTCAGACCGAGATCCTCCTCCAACCGCCGGGTAATCAATGGGGTACGAGTGGCGCCGCCCACCAGCAGCACCTCGTCGATGGCGGACACGGTCAGGTTGGCGCCCTTCAGGGCGATGTGCACCGCCTCCAGGGTCTCGTCGATATAGCCGGTGATCATGTCCTCGTACTCGTCGCGAGACAGCTCCAGCGAAAGGTTGACCGGGGTGCCGTCGCGTTCCAGCAGGTACTCTTCCTCGACTCGGGTGTAGGGCTGGTCGGACAGGGCGATCTTGGCGGTTTCCGCCGCCCGGGTGATGCGAGCCATGGCCTTGCGCGATTCGGTCGGATCGACGTTCTGTCCCTTGAGATGTTCGACGAGGTGCTCGACGATCTTGGCGTCGAAATCGTCGCCGCCAAGATGGTTGTTGCCGTGGCTGGCCAGCACCTCGACCACGTTGTCTTCGATGCCGACCACCGATACGTCGAAGGTGCCGCCGCCCAGATCGTAAACCAGCACCTTTTTATGGCCCTGGTGGTTGGCTTCGTAAGACAGGGCGGCGGCGGTCGGTTCGTTGATGATCCGCGCCACTTCCAGTCCGGCAATCTCGCCGGCTTCGCGGGTGGCTTGGCGCTGGGTGTCGGAAAAATAGGCCGGCACGGTGATCACCGCCTTGTGGACCGGCTCGCCCAGATGCGCCTCGGCGATGTCCTTCAGCCGCCGCAGAATGATGGCGGAGATTTCCTGCGGGGTGTAGGTGGTGTCGCCCAATTCGACTTGGTCGGCGCCGCCCATCCGTCGCTTGATGGATTTGATGGTGCGTTCCGGGTAGAGCACGTACTGGTTCCTGGCCGGTTCGCCCACCAGAATAGCGCCGTCATCGGCCAGGCCGACAAAGGAGGGCAGGATTGGGTGACCGGAGGTAATGTCGATGACCGTGACGCGGCCATTGTCCACCACCGCGACTTCGGAGTTGGTGGTGCCCAGATCGATGCCAATGATTTTTTCAGCCATGGGGTTGTGACTCGTGCTCAGTTCGGTGGGTTGTCGGTGGCGCGCGGCGCATCGCCGGCGGCGGCGGGTTCCGGCTGGCGGTTGACCTTGACTTCCGCCAGCCGCAGCAGTTCACCTTGCCAGGTGTAGCCCTTGCGCAGTTCCTCGGTGACGATGCCATTGGCCAGGTCGGGCCGCCGGTCCAGTTCAGCGGCGCGCATGGTATGCGGGTCGAGCGGCTGGCCCCGGGCGGCGAGAGCGGCGACCTGCTGAGAGTTCAGGATCTGGTCCAGTCGGCGCAGGCTAATCTCCTGACCCTGGGCGACCGCTTGCAGCAGCGCCTGCTCCCGCCGGCACAGCCGGCCCAGCGGCGAGGGGCGGTGACTTTGCAGGGTGCGCAGGCCGGCTTCCTGACGGTCGCGCAGCTCCAGCAGTTCCAGTAGCACCGGCTTCAGCGCCGCCCGCCGTTGCTCGGGCAGCGCGTTGCGGACGCGATCCAGTTCGCCCCCAAGCTGGCTTTGACTGGTTTGCAGGGTTTCGAACACCGCGCGGAATTCATCCAACACGGTTTTGATCTGGCGCGATTCCAGCTTGACCTCGGTCTTCAGCGCCACCAGTTCGGCGAATAGGGAGTAGAGGTTGGTGTGCCGATTCCCTTCCGCCGTTGAGTCCGCTTCGGGAAGTTCATCCAGGTAGGCGCGAAAGCGCTCCAGCAATTGCTCTTTGCGTGCGGTATCCATCGTGGGGTGTCTTTTTATTGTCTCCAATGGGGAAGG
>JAGRHI010000353.1:4785-4931 GCA_020445045.1 Candidatus Competibacteraceae bacterium | reverse complement strand
CGCAGATCGGTGTTGGCCGTCAGGTTGACTTGGATCAACGCGCCTTTGGTACGACCGATGGCGGCCAGATAGTTGTTGGCGGCCAGCGCCTGACGTACTTGCACCGGGCTGATGTTGAGCGCGGCCATCTTGTCCGGTTTCAGCCA
>JAGRHI010000353.1:0-4620 GCA_020445045.1 Candidatus Competibacteraceae bacterium | reverse complement strand
CCGATTCGATGTTGAGCACCGGCACTTCGGCCTCGGGCGGCAGGTCGCCGCGCACCTGATCGACCTTGGAGCCGATCTCGGCCAGGGCCTTGGTGGGATCGTAGTTGAGCTTGAGGCGGGCGGTGATGGTCGACAGGCCCTGGGCGCTCTGCGATTCGAGATAATCGATGCCATCGGCGGCGGCGATGGCGCGCTCCAGCGGGGTGGTGATGAAGCCGCGCACCAGATTCGCGCTGGCGCCGACGTAGACGGTGGTGACCTTGACGCTGGCGTTGTCGCTGCGCGGGTATTGCCGCACGTTGAGGGTGAAGATGGCCTGAAGGCCGGCGATGATGATCACCAAGTTGATCACGATCGCCAGCACCGGGCGGGCGATGAACAGATCGGTGAAGGATTTCATGATGGGCGCGACATCAGGAGTCGGCGGGTTTGGGGTTGATTTGGAAGTCGGGAGCCAACTTGTTGTCGACCAAGACCTTCATGCCGTTGCGTAGCTTGAAGACTCCGGTGGTGACGATGGTTTGCCCGACATTCAACCCCGAATCGACCACCACGAAATCGCCGCGGGTCTTGCCAAGCCGCACGAACCGCTGATTCAGTACCTTGCCAACCGTGCCGGTCTTTTCGTCCTTCTTGTCCTCGACCACGAACACCGAATCGCCGTAGGGCGCGTACAGCACCGCCGTGGCGGGAATCATCAGCACCTGTTCGGTGGCCGGTAGCACGGCGGCGACATCGACGTACATGCCGGGTCGCAGCAAGCCCGGCGAGTTCGCCAGCGTGGCCTGTAACCGCACGTTGCGAGTGACCGTTTCGACTTCGGGACTGATCGCGGTCAATTGGCCTTCGAAATCCCGGCCGGGAAAGGCGTCGGTGGTCACCCGTACCGCCATGCCGGTCTTGAGTTGGGCAAGGCGCTGCTGAGGCAGGGAAAAATCCACGTATACCGGATCGAGCGATTGCAGCGTGACGATGGAGGCGCCGGTGTCGAGAAACTGGCCGAGGTTGACCTGACGGATGCCGGCGCGGCCGGTGAAGGGCGCCCGGATCGTCTTCTTTTCGATAACGGCGCGGATGTTGTCGATCTGGGCGTCGGCCTGCTTGGCCTGGGCGTTGGCGCTGTCGAGATCGGCCTGGGATACCATGTTCTTGCCACGCAGGTCGCGCGCCCGCGCCAGGTTGGCACGGGCTAGTTCGGCGCTGGCGACGGCCGAGCGCAGTTGGGCTTGCTCGACGCCGTTGTCGAGTTCCACCAGCAGTTCGCCGGTCCGCACGTTCGCCCCGGATTCGAAAGCGATCCGTTTGACCGTGCCCGCCACCTCGGCGCTGAGCATGACACCCTGAACCGGGGCGATCGAGCCGACGGCCGACAGCGTTGGCCGCCAGGTCTCCCGTGTCACTTCGGCGGTGGTGACCGTTTCCGGTGGCGGCGTGAAATTGGCGCCTTGCGCGAATAGGGTTTGAAACTGCAAGAACTTGAGGCTGGCGAGCGCTCCCACCAGTAGCAGTACCCCAAGCAGGGCGAGGATAATTTTCTTGGTCATACGCAAGGCTGTCCTGAAAAATGCCGAGAAACCCGCTCTTGAAGAGAAGCGGAGTGTCCGCCCATGCTCGGGACCAGGTTGACCCGTATGTGTGGAAGCTCTACAAGGACCGGGGTGTCCGCCCACGCTCGGGACCGGGGTACGGTGCCCGGGTTTGAATCGCCAATGACCTTGGTGAATAATACATACATTCAAACATGTATGTAAATACCCTCGCCGGTCGCTAGTGTCGCATGGAGGTTATCGATGGTGAGAAAGACAAAGGAAGCGGCGCAAGAAACCCGCAATCGCATTTTGGATGCCGCCGAGCAGGTGTTTCAGCGGCAAGGGGTATCCCGTACTTCCCTGGCCCAAATCGCGACCGAGGCGGGGGTGACTCGTGGCGCCATCTACTGGCATTTCAAGAATAAGGCCGACCTCTACGACGCCATGATCAAGCGGGTTATCGATCCGGAGGAGGCCCGCTGCAACGCCGGGCCGCTGGCGGGCGAGGATCCGTTGCGGTTCATCCGCGGGCTGGCGGTCGATTTCCTGCTGCGGCTGGCGCGGGACACACGCTACCAGCGGGTGTTCGAGATCGCCTGGCACAAATGCGAGTACGTGGACGAAATGGCTGTCATCCGCGATAGCCACATGGAGTGCGGCCTACGCTTCATCACCCTGATCGAGGGAGCGATGCGTCAGGCTCAGGCCATGGGTCAACTGTCCGGCACGGTCTCTCCGAGACAGGCGGCCGTGGGCATTATCGCCTTGCTGGACGGCCTGGTCGTCAACTGGACCCTGGAGCCCAACCTGTTTCCCCTGGGCGAATACGCATCGGTCATTGTCGATGTTTATCTGCGGGGACTGGGCGCGGTCGGCTGAATTTCCCGCCGTGCCGGCCGGTCTTAGGCCAGACCTTCTACACTTGTATTCGATGGCCGCCGCCTGGCTGGCGAATGGTCCGCCGGTTCGTCGCGGCCGTACCCGTCCATCGCACTCGTGTGCCGGGGGAAAACATGATCCATCCGAAAACCCTATTGCCCGCCTGGTCCTGGCGCCTGAACTGGGACACGATTCGCCACGATCTGACGATCGGTAGCTGCCCGCGCGGCCCGGCCGATCTCGACCGGCTCCAGACCGAAGCCCGGATCTCGGCGGTGCTGTCGTTGCAACATGACGAATGCCTGGAAGAACTGGAGATCGATTATCCACGACTCGCGCGCCACGGTCGCGCTCGGGGACTGCGCATGGAACGTAGCCCGATGCGCGATTTCGATCCCGAGGACCAGCGCCGCCGCTTGCCCGAAGTCCTCCGGGTTTTGCATGGGCTACTCAGCCAGGATCATCGGGTCTATCTGCATTGCACCGCCGGTATCAATCGCTCCTCGCTGGCGGCGGTGGCCTATCTGACCTGGATCGAAGGCCAGTCGCTGGACGAAGCCATGGCCCTGCTGCAACGTGCCCGGCCGGGAATCAGTCCCTACTGGGACGCTTACGAGGGCTGCCGGCGAGATTTGATCGCGCCTCACGCTCACCGTATCCGCCAGCGCGCCGCCGAACTGAGCCGCCAGAACCCTGGGCAGAGCGCCGAAGCCCACCGGTCACGGGCGGAACGGGAAATCATCCGGACCGTGCTGATCGGTTGATGGCAACAAGCGCGCTTCGCTGAGCGTCGCTCGTTCTGGAGATGAGCGGTTCGTGGTGAGAGGCGGAGATTGCATCGATACCCAGGGCAATCGCGCCATGCGGTATCCGGACTGAGCTGGTCGGGGAGCAAGCGCAAGCGCTCATCATGCTCGGATCAGGAAATTTTCGGACGCGGCGAGGAACCGGCGCCATCGTTTCACTTGCGACCTCTCTCGCTTGCGAAAGAGAGGTCGCCACCCCTTCTCCAACTACCGCAGATACATCCCATCCACCCCAACCTTGCTGGGTCCGTTCAGGACGTAGATACCGGCCGAGTTGCCGTGCACGTGGAAGGAAATGTTGCCGTTGCCCACATTGATCTCGTTGCCGGTGACCACATCGCGGTAGACACCGTTGCGGATGTCGCCAACGCTGATGCCCTGATCGCCGCCGATGGCCAGCCCGACCACGGCGTAGCTTTCGCCATTGTTGTGATCGCGGACGAAACTCATGCCGCTGCCCCATTCGTGAATGTGGCTCATTGCCCCCTTTTGCAAGGCGGGAACGGCTTGGCGGATCTGGTTCAGCCGCTTGATGTGCTGATACAGCGAATGGCTTTGGGTCTGACCGATCCGCTCGTCGGTCAGATGATCGCCGAAATAGGCGCGGCCGGTTTGATCCAGGGTGTCGTCGTTGCCGATCACATCCTGCGGCGCGCCCTTCATGAATTCGATTTCCTCGCCGTAGTACAGGCAGGGAATCCCGCGCACGGTCCACAGCAGGTTGTAGGCCGCCGCCGCCATCCACTGTTCGCCCTTGAAGCGGAAGCGGAAGTCGTTGTCGGGGCCGACATCGTGATTCTGCAGGAAGGTCACCAGTTCACTAGCGTTGCCATAAATCCAATCCATCTCCAGCACGCGGCCGACGCCGTCGAAACTGCCCCGGCTCAGGTTGTCGCGGAAGGTGGAGAACAACCCAAAGTCCAGTTGCGGAAAGCCGGAATCGCCGCCGGAATTGGGATCGCGCGGGTCGTGGCCCAGCCGGGTGTACCACCACGGACGGATGAAGGAGGGGCCGTTGTCGCCGCCGCCAAGATCGCCCCAGCCGTAACCCTTGACCAGATTCTCGCCGAACACGAACAGGCCCGGTTTATGCGCCTTCCAGGCGTTGACGTATTCCAGCAGATTGTCGCGCGGCACATGCTTGACGGTGTCGATGCGCAGCGCGTCCACCCCCATGTCGAGATAGCGGTTGACGGAACCGATCAGATAATCCTTGACGTTCTGGCGATCGGTGGCCAGGTTGATGCAATCGCCGGCGATATGCTTCAACTGCACCGCCGCGCTTTCCCAGTCACCGCCGCAGATGAAGCCGTGCTGCATGTACCATTCGGGATCGAGCGTTTGGGCGTCGATGCCGAAGAAGCGGCCGGGATTGTAGCCAGACTTGGGCACGGTCTCGCCGGTCT
>JAGRHI010000046.1 GCA_020445045.1 Candidatus Competibacteraceae bacterium | reverse complement strand
GGTTTACTTAAATTTCAATTATTTTAGGTAGCGCATCAGCCAATTTTACGGTAAGTACGTCAACGAAAGTTTTCCGGCTTTTTGTGTCGCTAAGTAGTTGAAAAATCTGTGATCGAATACCGGTGAACTTTTTGCTCGCTACTTAGTAGTCGGGCAACAGCGGAGCGTTGCCCGACGGGTTCAAGGGATTGGGGTAGCGAATGTCGGGCACGTCCTGTGCCTGATCTAGCTGGCTCTAAGGACGATGAAGTCCTTTTTCAATTATTTCCTCCAATGCTTTTTCCTCGTCAAAGCCCGTAGAAATCCAAATACATGTAGCATGTAAAGGAGTGACTATATTCCTATATAAAATTGATAAGATGTTCCCCTTGATTACCGCCTTGGTTGTTTTTACCACGCTTATCCCCTTACCAACTGGAATAGGTACTGCGTCAGTCAACTCTCGCAAACATTCTCCTCTTTCCTCTTGCTTCTTCTTGTTGCTCCCAAAAATATTGTTTGTTCCTCCTAGAATTCCTTTTCCTGTACCTTCCGCACGACGATCATATCTTTTCACCATCTCATCAGGATCGTTATAATCGGGATTTTCTTTGCACCTTCCCAGTCCAAGGGGATCAGGCGACTCTGTTTGCATTCCATTTCTGTCAACAAAATTCACTGGGTCATTCGCTGTATAACGATATAGATCTATATCTTTAGATTGGAACATGCCTAAATCTTTCGCCATCCACCGCCCACTCCCGGCCTCATAATCCCTTGCCCCAAACCGCACTAATCCGGTATCTCGATCATAAATCCCGCCCGCAAACCAGAAGGGCTGAAATCCTGGATTAGTATCGTTAATGACCTGGCCATATTCGTCATAATCCAACCGTTGAGCAACCGTACCAGTAGCGATGTCCACCACAAGGCGTGGACTGCCGAGATGATCCTTAAAGATGCGATAGGTCACCCCACCTTTGACCAAATAATCCGGCACATTGACGCCGGTGGCGTAGACAAAACGGCTGACGACATTGCCGCTGCCATCCAATTCGGCGGCGGGTTGCAACTGGCCTTGGTAGAGGAAACCCTGCACCAGTGCGCCGTTGATCTTCTTACCGATACGACGATTTTGACCATCGATCACATAATCAATCTGGGTGCTATCAGGTAGGGTCACTTGACGCAGATTGCCCAGCGCATCGTAGCTGTAGCTCGTGGTCTGATTGTCCTCGGTTTTGCTCTGTATTTCCCCGTTGGCGTTATAGCTGTAGGTCGCGCCGTCATAACTCAGCATCCGATCCTGCGCGTCATAGGTACCGGTTTCCTCGATACCAGTGCCGGTTTTGCTCAGCCGGTTGCCGTTGGCGTCATAGCTGTAGGTAGCGGTGACGCTGCCGTTCTGCTTGACCTCAACCAACTGGCCGATGGCGTCATAACTGTAGGCGTAGGTTGTGGTGACGCCTTCAACAGTCTCGGCTTTCTCGGTGATCCGGCCCAGCTTGTCACGGGTGTAGGTGAAGCTCAGTAAATTCGCGCCGTCCACTTGGCCGGTATAGCCGCTCATTTCACCGAAGCTGTTGTAGCTGTAGCTTTCCGTGGCGTTGCCCAAAGCGGTGCCGGTCAGTAAACCGTTGTCGACATCGTGGGTGAGGGTGAGATCACCCGCTTCGGTCAGCAGGCTGTCGGCGTCGTATGCGTAGGTGATGGGATTGGCACCGTTGACGCTGATCCAGGTGACCCGGAAGTCGTTGTCGTAGCCATAGTCGGTGTAGCCACTGATTTCGCCGCTCCAGGTGACTTGGGTCAGTAGCGAACCGCTGTGGGTATAGTCCAAAGCGATGCTGCCCGGTGCGGTGATACCGTCCAGCTTGCCGACACTGTTGTAGCTGTAGCCGTACTGACCGGCGGGAATACTCAGGGTGCTGAGTCGTCCGACGCTGTCGTAGTCGTATTCGATCACGCCACCGTCAGGACGGGTGATCTGGGTGACTTGCTGGTCGGCATTGTATTGATACAGCGTGCTCGTCGTGCCGCTGCCAGTCACGCTCGGTGGTGTGTAGGCCGTGGCGAGATCGACAGCGTTGTAGGTGAAGGTGTGCGCCGGTTGGCCGGGTGGGGTGAGACTGGTCAGATTGCCTTTGGCGTCATAGGCAAAGCCGATGGATTGACCGTTGGCTAAGGTTTGGGTCAGCACTCGTCCGGCGGCGTCGTAAGCCAGTTGACCACTCTGGCCGAGGGCGTCGGTGGCGGATTGCAGGTAACCCGCTGCGTTATAGCTGAAGGTGGTGGTGCGAGCGTCACTTCCCGTGCCTTGCGTCACGCTGATCAAGCGGCCTTGGCTATCGTAGCTTTTCTGCACCGGGTCGATGCCGGTCACACCGCTTTCAGTCACTCGGCCTTTGGCGTCGAGAACCGAGTAGCTTTGCCGTCCGGCAGGACTGGTGGCTGTCGCTCGGCGGGTGGCGGCATCAAAAGTCGTGGTCGCGGTGCGCCCGTTCACTGTGGCGGTACGGGTCAGTGTGGTGAAATCTAGCGGATTGGTGGGATCTTCCGGGTCAACGGTGGCCGTACTGCTGGTGGTGGCAGTGAGGCCGCCGGTGGTCACTGTGCTACTAGTGGTCACCGGCGATTGCATCCCGAAACGGGGATCAGGGCCGTCCAGAGTCTCAGTGACCGTGCCATCGGGAGCAGTGATCTTCGTGCTGCCATCGGTGCCGATCAGGGTCACGGTTTCGGTGCCGTCCGGGGCGAGCACTTTACGCTGGCGGTCGCCGGTGCTGAGGTCTTCCACTGTGTAGGTTGTGGTGCGATTCAGTGCCGTGGTGCGGGTGGCGGTGAAGCCGTCGGTCAATTCGGTCCGCGCTAAGGTCTGGCTACCACTGGCGGCGTTGGTGTCCTTCAGCAATCGGCCCAAGGCATCATAGGTCATCGTCGAGGTATGGCCATTGGGATCGGTGAAGGCGGTCAGCAAACCGCTCGCGGTGTAGGTGAGTTGGTAGGCTTCGCTGGCGGGATTGGTGACTCTGGCGAGATAACCGTTGCGGTTCAGAGTCAGCCTGGTGCGCTGGCCGAACGGGGCAATAATCGCGGTGGGGTTGCCGGAACCGTCACGTTCGATGGTGGTGACGTTGTTATCGGCATCGGTGATGGAGGTCAGCCGTCCATCACTGTCGTAACCGAAAGTATAGAGTACGGCTTTGGTGAGCGTGTCCACTGTGCTGAGGTGGCGGCCTTCAGGACTGAAGCGATAAAGCAAACGACCGTCTGTCGAAGTGATGAAGATACCTGATCCACCGTCAAAGCCAGGAAGGGGGGGGAATACTTTAAGGATACGGTGATTGTCGGTATCAGCAATCAGGATGCCACCGTCCGCCGCTACCGCAACGCTCCTTGGTTGATTGAGCGCAACTTGTGTTGCTGGACCACCGTCGCCGCTCAATCCACTCTGACCATTACCAGCGATAGTAGTGATAACTCCGTCCGGCCCGATTCGTCGAATGCGGTTATTGTCGGTATCCGCGACTAATACACTCCCATCGTTTGCCAACGCAATCCCCAATGGCCCATTTAGAGATGTCTGAGTCGCTAGACTGCCATCGCCGTCAAAACGGCGATGGCCTGTTCCAGCAATCGTGGTATAAATTCCATCCAGTCCAACTTTTCGGATGAAGGAAAGGCCGAAATTCGCAAGCAATAGACTGCCATCTGCTGCTATCGCTACATCAAGTGATTGGCTCATTTCCAACTGGGTCGCCGGAAGACCTTCACCGTAATTATTGAGAGGCGATTCAACAATACTGCCCCCTCCGGCCACAGTTGTAATGATCCCGTCCGGCCCGATCCGGCGGATGCGGTTGTTACCGGAATCACAAAAATACAGGCTACCGTCTTTCGCTACTGAAAACCCCGTTGGGCCATTGAGAGATGCCTGAGTAGCGGGGCCACCGTCACCGCTATACCCCTCTGAAGTGCCATTCCCAGCAATAGTGGTAATAATCCCATCTGGTCCAATCCGGCGAATGCTATCAGGAAAACTCACAGAGCCGGCACCATCACCGATATATACGCTACCATCGGCTGCCACTGCGATATCACTCGGAGAAATTGTCGCCTGCGTTGCGGGGCCATCGTCGCCGCCAGGTCGCCCAAATCGACTTCCAGCTACAGTTGTAATGATCCCATCAGGTCCGATCCGGCGGATTCTATAATTCCAAAAATCAACGATATATATACTACCATCGGCTGCCACTGCAATGTTTAATGGAGTATTCAGGGTAGCTTGAGTGGCCAAACCACCATCACCACTGAATCCTGGAACACCATTCCCGGCTACGGTTGTGACGATGTTGTTTGCAACACCGGTGGTGCTACGCCGCGAACCATCGCCCTGATAAAGTACCCGCCCGAGCGGATCGTAGTCATGATGGACATCTAGGCTCCAGCCACCGATAGCAGGCTTCTGGAAATCCAGAATGCTCACACTGGTCTGCTGATCCTGCCACAATGTCACTTCCCGTCGGGCAGCAATATCACCGGCAATCCGTTCGCCACTGGCTGCGCCAAATGTACTCGCTAAACTGGGCGGTAAGGCATAGTAACCGTCATACACATAGCCAATGCGAATATTGATCGGTTGCGCGCCTTGTAACGTGCGTCCGTAGGCATCTTGGCCGTCCCAAGTAAACGTGTAGGTTTGGTTCGCTGCCGCAGGGAAGCTTTGCGTCAATGTCCGTCCGGCTACTGTGATTTCCAGTTCAATCCGTTTGAGGACGGACGGAACACTGGTACCGCTTAACGGAATCGTCAGGGTACTGGAGGCAATACGACCCGGCACCCGATCACTGACGTAACTCAGATGGAACGGTGTGCCTGTGACTCCAATGACTTCTCCCAGTGTTTGGTTCTCACAACCAATAATCGAACCACAACTGGTATTCGGGCTATCCGGGTTATGCTGGTCGCCACTCTGAGCGGCTGACGGTTGTGGTTGTTCCGCACCACTTTTCGGCACGACACCATAATTCAAGTCATAGGGCGTCAAATGTTGCACCGCGACCCGCTGTAACGACTGACCGGCGGTATAACTTTGGGCGAGAGCCTGCCGCTCCGCCTCGGTCATCCCCAAATCAACACCGTTATCGGCTACGCCATCACCGGTGGTATCAACTTGAGCCACACCTCTGCTGATTCTGAGAATCTGGATAATTCGCCCATCATCAGTCGGTATCCATGCCGATTTCTCACGGTCGTAATAGGCGACCGGCACTTGAATCCCGACGGGGAAATTCAGGAAGTTATCGACATAGAACGGAATCGCCTGGTTGAACTGAACCGTCATTGCTCCGGCAGCGAGCGCTTCATCGACACTGAGTTCCACCGCATAGGTGTAAGCGCTGGTCGGCGGCAGTTCGGCAGGCATCGCTTGTGGCCCGTTGGCTCCGACCGTGTATTCGGTGGCTCGCACCTGCAATGTGCTCAATGATTGGGTCGAGCCATCGGCCAAGGTCATCGTTGCGGTCGTGTATGGAGGGAACACTAATGTTGCTTGGCGGGTTCCGTCGGTATCGCTGACTGCACTGCCGCGGGCGATATCGAAAGTGTCCGCCATTAAATAAATGGTAGTGACTTGTGAATCCGCCGTGAGGAGCACGACATCATCGGCTAGCACAAAATCCTGCCACGGGGCATTGACCTGACGTTGAGCCGGGAGATACCCGCTGCGCTGATAGTTAAGGGTCAGATACCCGCCGCCATTGACCGCCAGATCGAACCAACCGTCGGCGCGGCTGATGGTCTGGCCAAATTCTGGATGATTGAGAATGGAAACCGTCACGCCCGGCAACGGTTGATTCTGCTTATCCAGCACCTGACCGCGAATCACCGCCGCCCGTTTGGCCTCAATGGTACCCGGTGCGACGCCGGTCTGAATCGGATTGGAACCGGTGTAAAGGAATTCGGTAGCGGCGAAGGTGGTGGTCGCCACCGTGGCATCGATCTTGGGCGCCACCGTGCTCGGGTCCGGCGGCAGCGGCGGCAGGGTTTCGGCATTGACCGTGACGGTCACCGTGTCCGAGGCGCTCTGGTCGCCGTCGCTGGCGGTCAGCTTCAGCACGTAGGTGCCCGCCGCCGAGAAGGTGGCGGTGGTTTGCATGGCGTTAGGCGGATCGAACGTGACTGTACCGGCGCCGGTGCTGCTGTCGTCTTTGCTCCAGGTCACGGTCAGCGCGCCCGGCGGATCGGGCAAGCCATCATCCGTGACCGTGCCGCTCAGACTGGCGCTGTCCGGCAGGGTGATGGTCTGCGGATCGCCCGCGCTGACCTGCGGGGCCTGATTGGTGGTCGCCACCGCGACGGTGATCTTGAACGCCTGCGCGGCGGACAGCCCGCCTTGATCGCTGACCTCGACCCGGACCTCGTGTTCACCGGCTTGAGCGAGGGTGGGCGTCCACCCGATCAAACCGGTGGTGGTGCCGATGGTCATCCCCTCGGGTTTGACCGGGAGCGCGTAGCGCAGCACGTCGCCGGCATCCGGGTCGGTGGCCGTGACTTGATATTGATAAAGCTGATCGACGCTGGCCTGTTCGATCGCCGTGGAGGTGATCGTGGGCGGGTTGTTAGACGGGGTGAGGTCGGTCACCGTCACCAGCGCGGTATCCGGCACACTGTCCAACGTGCCATCGTTGACGATCAGTTGGGCCACGTAGTCACCCGCCAGATCGGGGACAAAGCGGGCTTGCGCCGGGGTTGGATAACTCAGGGTAACGGTGCTGTTCAGCGGCCGGTCGATGAGCGACCACCGATAAGTCAACGGGTCGCCGTCGGCATCGCGCGACGCCGTGCCGTCCACCGTGACGGTGTCGCCCACCTGCTTTTGCTGGTCGGGACCAGCGTCGGCCACCGGCCGGGAATTCTCGGTGGTGACTTCCACCGAATCCGGCGCGCTCGCTTCGGTGCCGTCGTGGACGATCAGTTGCAACAGATAGGTGCCGGGCAGGTCGGCCACGAAACTTGGACGGACCGCCGTGGGATCGGACAAGGTGGCGATACTGTCGGTGGGAGTGTTCAGCAAGGCCCATTCATAAGTCAGCGCATCACCGTCCACGTCGTGCGAGCCGTCGCCGTCCAGGGTGACGGTCGCGCCGACCGCCACCGTTTGATCCGGACCGGCATCGGCCACCGGCGGTGAATTCACGGTGGCGATTTCCACGGTGTCGCTGCTCTCGGCCGTGCCATCGCTGACCCGCAACTGGGCGACGTAGTGACCCGGCCGATCCAGCTCGAAATGGGGCTGGATCGCGTGGGGGTCGGACAGCGCCGCGCCACTGCCAGCCGGTCGGTCGGTCAAGGACCAGGTATACGTCAGCGCATCGCCGTCCACATCGCTGGAGCCGCTGCCGTCCAGGGTAATGGTCGTGCCCACCCGACCGCTCTGGTCGGGGCCGGCATTAGCCACCGGCGGCGAGTTTTCGGTGGTGATAGTGACGGTGTCGCTATGCTCGGCCACGCCGTCGCTGACCAGCAACTGGGCGACGTAGACCCCTGGGCGATCCAACACCAGGGTCGGATGAACCGCGCTCGGATCGGAGAGTGTCGCCGCGCTGCCGGACGGCACCTCCAGCAGCGACCATTCGAAGGTCAGCGGATCGCCGTCCGCGTCGCTGGAGCCGCTGCCGTCCAGGGTGACGGTCGCGCCCACCCGCGCGGTTTGGTCGGGGCCGGCGTCGGCCACCGGTGGACTGTTCTCGGTGGACACCACCACTTCGTCAGACTCGCTGTCGGCCCGGCCGTCGTTGACCACCAATCGGGCGATGTAGGTGCCAAGTTGGTCGATGGTGAAGGTCGGCTTGACCGCGCTGGGGTCGGAGAGCGCGGCCCGGCTGCCGGTCGGCACCGTCAACGACCAGTGGTAGGTCAAGGCATCGCCGTCCACGTCGTGCGAGCCACCGCCGTCGAGGGTGACGAGGTCGCCGATCCGCGAGGTTTGATCGGGACCGGCGTCGGCCACCGGCGGGGCGTTTTCCGTGGTGATCGCCACTGCGTCGGGTCTACTGTTGAGCTGACCGTCATTCACCACCAGCCGCGCGGTGTAGGCGCCGGATTGGTCGACGGTGAAGGTCGGTTGGACCGCGTGGGGGTCGGACAGCACGGCACCGCTGCCGCTGGGTCCCCGCAGGGTCCAGGTATAGCTCAGGGCGTCGCCGTCGGCGTCGGTGGAGCCGGTGCCGTCGAGGGTGACGACATCGCCGATCCGCGTGGTTTGATCAGGACCGGCGTCGGCCACCGGGCGGGTGTTGCTCGGCGTGCAGCGCAGGGTCGTGACGAGAAAGACACCGGGTTGGCCGGCCACTGACACGGTCAAGCGGTTGCGCTTCCACAGCCGGACCGATTTACGGATTTGCGGGATGGTTTTCTTGAATTCGGACGGCCCGACCACCAGTCGGCCATTAAGCAGGATCGTGCCGCTGGTGACCCGAGTGGCCGGCTTGTCGCCGTTGTCGACGATCAGCGTGCAATCCGGTGCCCGGCGCGGCAGTTCGAATGAGCGAACCCAATGTTGTGGAGCACCGTTGTCCCGGACGAAGCGTTCCGGGCCAAACACCGTCACCGGTTCGGCGGTGAACGAAACCGGGCTGACCAGCAGTAAAAGGCCAATGCCCAGGACCGCCAACATCCCCAACAGCACGGAGGCACGGTTTCGCATCTCATCTCCCCTACATTCGCCAAAATAAAAGCCGCCGACCTGTTCCAAAGACCGGCAACTTTCCACCCTTCTCATGAAGAAGTTTGGTTTTAGTGTTTAATATTCATGACGATAATTTAGCGATAGCTTATAGCAATACTTTTTTAATCTTTCAACACAGCACCTTAGCCAGCAACATTCTTAGATATGATATGCCGTATTTTGAAACTTATAAGTTACATTACTAGCGATTGATTCCCTCGGTCACGCTATCCATGAGGATGTGATGGAAGTCGCTCAGGGCAAACCATTCCTCGCTGTTTCGGGCGACTTGCCGAGCCAGTATCTCGTGCTCCGGCGACTTGTGCCCTTAGGATTCTGGCCATTCCCTCGGCGGTGGCGACAAAATTGGATGAGGCCAGAAATCAGGCGCACCGTTACGGCGCGGCTTTGCGGAAGCGCTACAGTTTGACCGGTCTACGTGTTTTGCCGTGGTCGCGCTGAGCCTGGACGGGTGGTGTAGCGCGTGGTCGGATAAGTGCTTTACCAGCCGACGACTGCTTGAGAGCCAAATCGGCGCGACACGCACCTCCTTGCCGGTTTCCGCACTGCCCGTAATCAGAGATCATGGCAATTGTCAACAACCCGCCAAAGGGAATGAACCATGAACGACGACATCTCTCCGCGCAAGGAAACCGTGATGCAGGCGGCCGTCGCACGTGGGCTACTCGGTGAAAAACACCTGCTGGCGGCCTTCATCGACATGGACGGTATCGAAAAGACCGTGGCGGCCCTGCGGGCGGCGTTCGACGATCATTTCACCCACGCCTTCGCCGCCAAGGCCAATTGCCTGCACCGGGTACTCGCGCTGCTACGCCAATGCGGAATGGGATGCGAGGTCGCCAGCCCCGGCGAATTCGCTCAAGCTTGCCGAGCCGGATTTCTGCCTCACGAGATTGTGCTCGACTCCCCCGCCAAGACGCTGAGGGAAATCGAACAGGCGTTGCGGCTGGGCATCGCGCTGAACATCGACAACTTCCAGGAACTGGAACGGGTAACGGCGTTGATGGCCACCTTGTCGTCGAATTCCGAGATCGGCATTCGCATCAATCCACAGGTCGGGGTCGGCGCCATCGCCGCCACCAGCACCGCCACCCGTACCTCGAAATTCGGCATCCCGCTGGAGGACGCGGGCCAGCGAGCCCGGCTGATTCAAGCCTACATCGAGCGGCCGTGGTTGACCGGCGTGCATACCCACGTCGGTTCGCAAGGCTGCTCGCTCGACCTGATCGCCAGGGGGGTCGCCAAGGTGGTGACCTTCGCGGAGGAGATCAACGCCGCCGTGGGACGCCAGCAGGTACGGGTGCTCGATATCGGCGGCGGCTTGCCGGTCAACTTCGCCAGCGACGAATTCACCCCGAGTTACGCCGAATACGCCGCGCTGCTGCGCGCCCACGCGCCCGCGTTGTTTTCGGGTGCCTATCGGGTGCTGACCGAGTTCGGACGGTCGGTCGTGGCCAAGAATGGCTTCATCGCCACCCGCGTGGAGTACACCAAAATCAGCGGCAACCGGCATATCGCCATCACCCATGCCGGGGCGCAAGTCGCGGCGCGCACGGTGTTCCTGCCGGAGATGTGGGCCATCCGCCTGAGCGCCTTCGACGCGCAAGGCCAGTTCAAGCGGGGCGCAAAAGTTCCCCAGGACGTGGCCGGTCCATGCTGCTTCGCCGGCGACATCATCGCCCACGAACGCCCACTACCCTTGCTCGAACCGGGGGATTTCATCCTGGCCCACGATACCGGCGCCTATTATTTTTCCACACCCTTCCAGTACAACAGCCTCCCCGATGCCGCCGTCTACGGCTTCCACGTTGGAGAACACAACGCAGTGCGTTTCGAACTGCTCAGGGCGGAACAATCCATCGATCATGTCGTGGAAACATCGGGGTTATTCAAATAAAGCCGTACGTTCTTCCCTGAACTTGCTCTCTGCTTCAATTTCTGACCACCAATACGGATCGATTGAAATGCCGGACCACTCGTTCCGCATTTGGACCCACCAGAAAATCCCCCAATTCCGGACGATGCGAGGCCATGATGATGAGATCGGCGCCGATCTCATTGGCCATCCGGATGATTTCCTTATACACGACGCCCTCGGCGACGATGTGCTGTACATGGACCTCGGAGGGCACATGCTCCTTGATGAACGCATGTAGACGCTTGTTGGCGTCCTCCACCATTTTGTTGCCGAAATTCTCGGGAAAATAGCTACCGACCAGTGGCATGCTGAAATCGGGCACTACGGTGACGACATGCAGGCGCGAATTGAATGCCTTGCAATACTCAATGACGGACGGCAGTACATTGGCCCAAGAACTGTCTTGATTCAAGTCGATGGGAAACAGGATGTCTTTATACATGGCGTTCTCCTTTAAGCGGCGGCCGGCGCTGTTTCACGGCCAAGGCGCGCTCGTTGCAGTTTGACGATCAGCGCCAGCACCAGGAACGCGGGAAGCCACAACCATTCCTTCCGAGGCTGATCCAGGGGCAACAACACCCCGTGGATGCTTTGATCGAACGCCAAACCCGCTTTCTGGGCGGCGCTACCGAAAGCGACGTTGTCGACCAGGAGCTTGCCGTCTTCCTCAAGCACTTCAAGACCGGTGTTCGTCAAGCGCTCCTCGCCCGTGGCGCCGTCGCCCATCGGCAACACGGCCACGAAACTACGGGGTTTGCCGACTTCATCGGTGCCATCGATATGCAAACGGATCTCCGTGCCCGGCGCCAGCTTGCCAGCTTCCGCCATCAACTCCGTGGGCGCCAGCTCCTGGTAAGGCGGAGAAATCATGTCCATCCAGAAACCGGGGCGGAACAGCGTGAAAGCGATCAGCATCAGCAGAATGGATTCATAAAACCGGCTTCGGGCAAAGAAATAACCCTGCATGGCGGCGGCGAACAACAGCATGGCGATAGTGGCCACGACAAAAACAACGATGCCATGCACCCAATCCACGTTGATCAACAACAAGTCGGTGTTGTAGATGAACAAAAACGGCAGGATCGCGGTGCGCAGACTGTAGACGAAAGCCACAACACCGGTCCGGATCGGATCGCCACCGGAAATCGCGGCGGCGGCGAAGGAGGCCAAGCCCACCGGCGGCGTCACATCGGCCATGATGCCGAAGAAAAAGACGAACAAATGGACGGCGATCAGCGGAACGATCAAGCCCGACTGTTCGCCCAGGGTGACGATGACCGGCGCCAGCAGCGACGATACCACGATGTAGTTGGCCGTGGTGGGCAATCCCATGCCCAGAATCAGGCTGAGCACCGCCGTCAGGATCAACATCAGCAGGATATTGCCGAGCGACAGAATTTCCACCAGATCGGCCAGCACCAGACCGACGCCGGTCTGGGAAACGGCGCCGACGATGATGCCGGCCGTCGCCGTGGCGATGCCGATGCCGATCATGTTGCGGGCACCGGCGATCAGTCCATCGACCAGATCGTCGTAGCCGCGACGAATGGCCGCGCCGAGCTGGCCTTCGCCGCGAAACAACGCGAACAATGGCCTTTGGGTAAGCAGGATGAACACCATCAGCATGGTGGCCCAGAAAGCGGACAGACCTGGCGACAAGCGCTCCACCATCAAGCACCAGACCAGCACGATGACTGGCAGGATGAAGTGCAGGCCAGACATGACGGTCGGCTTGGTCTCGGGCAGTTGGACCACCGGCGCGTTGGGATCGTCCAATTCCAACACGGGATACCGTGAACCGACCCAAACCAGCGCCACATAGACCACCGCCAGCAGCAGCGAAATCACCCAGGTGGCGGCATCGCCCAAGGCCGGCTTCAACCAGCCGATGCCGTAATAGACCACCATGGCCAGAATGGCGGTGACGATAAATCCGAACAAGGTACCGATGATGCGTTGTAGCCAGGGTTTGACCACGCCGGGTTTCGGCAAACCCCGCATGTTGGCCTTCAAGGCTTCCAGGTGAACGATATACACCAGGGCGATATAGGAAATGATGGCCGGGACGAAAGCGTGTTTGATGACTTCGAGATAGGAGATGCCGACATATTCCACCATCAGGAAGGCGGCCGCGCCCATCACCGGCGGCATGATCTGGCCGTTGACCGAGGAAGCCACCTCGACCGCGCCGGCCTTCTCCGCCGAAAAACCGACCCGCTTCATCATGGGAATGGTGAAGGTGCCGGTGGTCACCACATTGGCGATGGAGGAGCCCGAGATCAGCCCGGTCAGGCCCGACGCCACGACGGCGGCCTTGGCCGGACCGCCGCGCATGTGCCCCAGCATGGAAAAAGCCACTTTGATGAAATAGTTGCCCGCGCCCGCCTTATCCAGCATCGCCCCGAACAGCACGAACAGGAACACGAAGCTGGTGGAAACGCCGAGGGCAATGCCGAATACACCTTCGGTGGTGATCCATTGGTGATTGACCACCGCGTTCAGGCTGGCGCCCTTGTGCGCGATGATCGCCGGCATGTAAGGACCGGCAAAGGTGTAGCCCAAAAACAGCATGGCCATCACCATCAGCGGTGGACCCAATGCCCGCCGCGTCGCCTCCAGCAGCAGGACCATACCAACGCAAGCCACAATCACATCCTGAGTGTTGGGCGCGCCAGGCCGTTGCGACAGCTCGTTATAGAACAGGAACAGGTAGCCGGCGCAAAAAGCGCCCACCGCCGCCATGATCCAGTCTTGCAGGGGAATGTAATGCCGTGGCGAGCGTTTCAGCGCGGGGTACCCCAGAAAGGCCAGGAACACCGCGAACGCCAGATGGATGGACCGGGTTTCGGTATCGTTGAATACGCCAAAGCCGGCCATGAAGGGTAAAGGCGACGCAATCCATAACTGAAACAAAGACCAGGCGGCGGCCACGCCGAGCAGAATCTTCCGTGACATGCCCTCCGGCGCTCGGGCACCGGTATCCGCCTCGGCCACCAGATCCTGCAATTCCTCCTCCGTCATCGCCGATTTTTTATCAACTTGCTCACTCATCAAGGTCCCCTTTACCCGGCGGCGCGCGCGGGTCGGTGGTGAATCAATGGCTTGGAAAACGAATACGGATCATCGCCCAGGAAAAGACGATGCGGCTTTCGCGAATCTGGTGACCTTACAGCCAGCCTTTTTCCCGATAGTAGCGCAGAGCCCCTTCGTGCAAGGGCGCCGAAAGCCCATCCTTGATCATGCCCGCTGCTTCCAGGTTGGCGAACGCCGGATGTTGCTTCTTGAAATCGTCCAGGTTTTCGAACACCGTCTTGACCAAAAGATAGGCGGTGTCGGGGCTCAGTCGGGTGGAAGCAACGACCGTGGCCTTGACGCCGAAGGTGTCGACCGGTTTCGGGTTGTCCTTATAGACGCCACCGGGCACCTGAGTGCGGGCGTAATACGGATTGTCGGTCAGCAGGCGGTCGACCACCGGTCCCGTAACGGGCACGATGAGAGCATCGCACAGGTCGACGGCCTGGGCCACGGATGCATTCGGGTGCCCCACGACATAGACCATGGCCTGTACGCGATCATGGCAAAGCGCCAGGGATTGCTCGGAGGCCGACAGCTCGTTGGCCAGGGAAAAGACGTTCTTGTCCCAACCCTTGGCGTCCATGAGCACTTCCATGGTGGCGCGCTGGCCGGAACCGGGGTTGCCGATGTTGACTCGTTTGCCCTTAAGGTCATCGAAGGATTCGATGCCGGCGTCGCGGCGGGCCACGACCGTGAAGGGCTCGCCATGTACGGAAAACAGCGCCCGCAGCTCGGGGTCCGGCCCCACCGATTTGAATATCCCCGTGCCGTTGGCGGCCCGATACTGCCAGTCGGATTGCACGACGCCGACTGGCAACCGACCAGCCCGAATTTGTTGCAGATTGTAGATGGAACCATCCGTTGGCAACGCTTGGCAACTGATCCCGTGCTGGGTGGTTGCGGCGCTCAACAGCCGACAAATGGCCTGCCCGACCTGAAAGTACACACCAGACCGGCTGGCGGTCCCGATGGCGATCTCTTCGGCCTGGACCGGCCGAGCGGCACCGATCCCCAGAGCCATCGCAGCGATGACGATGCGGGCTAACCGACTCGTTTTCATAGGGTATCTCTCACGGCTGTATCGGAAAAACACGAGTCAAACGTTTACTGCGTCTAAAGGGGGGATCGAACGAATGGGCAACCCTTCCGGTCGCCCATTCATCGATACCGCTCAGGTGCTTTTCAGCAAAGCTCATACCCGCCAATCCCACTACCAGAGTGGGCATGACCCACCCTTTGCAGGGGATCATGAGCGGAACCAATGGTGGATGGCGCTCACTTCACGGGTATTTTTATTCAAGGGAATCGAGACTTACTTCAACCAGCCTTTTTCCTTGTAGTACTTCACGGCGCCGTCGTGCAGGGGCGCGGACAGACCATCCTTGATCATGTGGGCCGGATCCAGATTGGCAAAGGCCGGATGCAGCTTCTTGAAGCGGTCGAAATTGTCGAATACGGCTTTGACGACCACATAGATCGTGTCATCGGGGGTCTTGGTGGACGACACGAAGGTCGCGGTCACGCCGAAGGTCTTGACGTCTTTGTCGCTACCTGGATACATGCCACCGGGGATGGTGGAAACGGCGTAGTAAGGATAGGTTTTCACCAGCTTGTCCACTTCCGGGCCAGTGACGGGCACCACAATCGCATCACAGGAGGAAGCGGCTTCCTGGATGGAGCCGTTCGGATGGCCGACCACATAGACCATGGCGTCGATCTTGTTGTCGCACA
>JAGRHI010000352.1:2605-8233 GCA_020445045.1 Candidatus Competibacteraceae bacterium | reverse complement strand
TGGAGGCGCCGTTCGAGTCGCTCAAACTGGATATCTTGCCATTCGGGATGATGCAATAAGGCACCCACCGTCTGTTCCAACTCGGACAGACGCTGCTCCATCGCGTGACCGATCCGCAGCAGCGAACCGCTACCGCTCCTCGCCTGCGTCTGACCTCCGCTTCCCTGCTCGTTCTGAACCAGTTCTTGCGCCACCTCTTCGACCGCTTCCTCGGAAAGCGCCATCAACCCCTCGAGAAATCCATACAGCAACAAGCGGTCGCAAAAAATATTGACCCGACGAGGGACTCCCTGGGTATGCCGGTAAACAGCCCCATGCGCACGATCGGTAAAACTCGGCCGGCCCTCAACCCAACCCACCACATGCAGACGATGCTCGACGTACTCGCGGGTTTCCAACTCGCTCAACGGATTCAGATGGCAGGAAGCAATGACTCGTTGCCGCAATTGCTCCATGCTGGGGTCCTGCAAGGTTTGACGAAACTCCTCCTGCCCTAGCAGGAAACTTTGCAACAACGGCGTGGCGGCCACCTGAAAATTCGACAGCATCCGCAGTTCCTCCAGGGAGCGAACCGGCAGATTCTGCGCTTCGTCCACCACCAGTAGTACTCGCCGCCCTTGGCGAGCGTGGCCGCGCAGAAAATCCTCGAAATGCCTCAGCAAGGCAGCCTTACCCACCTCCTCATAAGGCAAGCCGAATGCAGCCGCCACACTGCGTAACAATTCGTCAGCCTCCAATTGAGTCGTTACCAATTGGGCGGCGACCACTTGGCTGGTATCCAATTCGGCGAACAGGTTTTTGACCAGGGTCGTCTTGCCCGTGCCGATTCCACCGGTGATGACGATAAAGCCCTCACCCTGGCTTAAGCCGTAGCGCAGGTAAGCGAGCGCACGGCTGTGGACGCTGCTGCCAAAGAAAAAACGCGGATCGGGACTGAGTTGGAAAGGCTTGGCACTGAAGCCATAATAGTCAATATACATTGAGAGCCATTTCAGAATTTCATGCTGAAGCGAACATTGAGCCGATTTTCTCGAAAGCCTTGGTCGGCGGGATCGGCGTCGTTCCGATAGTAGCGGTAACTGATCAGACCGCCCGTATCCGGCGAAAATACCCGCGCCAGCCCGATGACCGATAACCAGTATTCATTCCGCTGATCGAGGCTCAAGTCATCATGCCCCCAACCTGCTCCCAGAAAAGAAGCAGTACGCGGCGCGAATCGCCAACTCCAAAGCGCACCGACACCATAAGTATCTTCGTTTTGCGTAGGGTCCTGAAATTCGCGATTATCGCTGAACGCGGCAAAAGTCAATCCAGTTCGACTGCGCAGATACGTCATACCCAAGTTGAAGGATTTACGTAAAAAACGCTCATTACTGATCCCCAGCGAGCTACCGGGTATAATTTGATTTTGGTCATCGAGGATAATTGGTTGACCATTCGGACCAACCCCGGTCAAATCATTACCCGCCAACTGCTGGGAAGTAGTGACTTCCTGGGTGTAACTCGCTGACCAAACGCTGAAACGCGTCCGGTGACTGAACGAACCATTCCAGTATACACCGGGGCTGTAACCGACTCCTTGATATGCACGGCTAATGACGAGGTTGGTGCGCTGAGAGGGGTTCCATTCCATGGACACATTATTGTAGTTCAATCCATACGAGCCGGTGAGAGAATAATATCGACTTGGTCTCCAAGTAGCACCCAATCCCCAATAAGGACCGTTAGTATTATCGGTAACAGTAGCGGATTGATTGTTGACGTAACCGGCTTCAGCCACCAACGACCAAGAATCGTTCAATCGATAATCCGACCGTCCAGCGATCTTCTCTTGCCGATCATTTCCATCACCCTGGATGTCATTATTCTGCTGACCAGTCTGCTTCAGATAAAAATAACTGAGATTCCATTTCAATACATCAAAATTGCGGCCACTGGTCAAATTCAAATCAATAGAATTGATTTGACTATCGAAAGAGTCTTCCTGCTGGTCGATCGGATCGTCGGACCCACTATAACTGATGTTTTCATAACGATAGCGCAACAATGCCTCCACCCAACCACCTAGATTCTGGCGCCAATAGGGGCTGATACCGAAAGTGGATTGAGTCGTCTGGTTATCGGTCAGGGCGATGTTGCTGAAGATACCGATCGGATCCAATATACCTGAAGCACTGGGCAATACATTCAAAGTGATATTGTCAAATAATCCAAGACTGGACAGCGCTCCCCCGTTCGATCCCAGGCCACCGACATCGACTCGTCCACTGGAAACGACAGGGACTTGGGAGATTGAACCATAGGCATCCAGAAACAGGTTATCTTGATAAAGCTCAGCGGTTCCAAACGCCAGCAGATTATTGTTGATTTGATCAGCATCGCGATGATCGGCATAAAACAAGCCTTGGGCAGTATAATCCAGGCGAAGGTTCAGCCGTCCACCCTGCTTGCGCACGGAAATACCGGGATCGACTTGCAGGACCGTGTCTCCTTCCTCCTCGCCGGACGGCGCTAGTCGGATATTGTCGGAATAGGTAGTCCCCACACTGAGTCGCGGCGTCACCCGCCACCCCCCTAGCGAATAGCCGTTTGCTTCCTGCGCGTCACAGCCAAGACTGAATCCCGCCAGCAACAAAGTAGCTAAAAACAATTTGGGCGATTTGGCCGGCTCAAGGCATCGGCGGATCGAACCTTGGCGAGTAGGCTTTTTTGCTATCCCGCGCATTCACCGGTTCCTGCTTCACCGTGGCTAGGCATTCACTTCACTCCCGCTACTATCGTCGCCTCCACCGTAACCGTACCCATAAGATTCCTGGTCCAAAAAACCGCGAGTCTTGTTCAACACGAAACCGACGCTGTGATTGGGATCAAGCAGGGCCAGGGCCGCCTTGACTTGCGATTGCTGAGTGCGGCCGGCCTCGACCACCATGACCACCTGCCCCATCAAACGCGCCAGCACACTGGCCTCGGTGGTCGCCAACAAGGGCGGAGAATCGAAAATGACCACGCGATCGGGATAACGCCGACTCATCTCCATCGCCAACCGCCGCATGTTCTCACCCGCCAGCAGTTCGGTGGACAAATGGTGCTGGCTGCCGGCGGGTAGTACCGTCAATGAAGGTACGTTGGTATCCACCAGCACATCGGCCAAATCCAGTTGGTCGTCAATCAGGAAATCCACCAACCCCAGCTCGGCCTCGAATCCAAGCGTATTCGCCACAGCGGGTTTGAGCACATCGGCATCCACCAACAACACCGTGCGATTCCGCTCGGTGGCGATGCTCAAGGCCAGATTGCAGGCCGTGAAGGTTTTGCCCTCGCCCGAACGAGCGCTGGTCACCACGATCAAGTTGGCGTACTCGGTGACAGCAGCTCCTTGGCCGTCGACATTCATGAGCAAAGGACGTTTGATATAACGATACTCTTCCTTGATGCGACTGCGGCGAGTATCCGGCACCAGTAGGCCTGTTGCTTGAATCCGTTGGAAATCCAGCATCACCGAGCGCTGGGTCCGCTTGGCTGTGGTAACCGGCTTACTGGCGGCCCCGCTTGGCGGAGTTATCGTCAGACCGGCGGCTCTTTCGATGACGTCGCTCTTTGCGGGAAGAGTGGGAGCTTCCATCTCCAGCGGTGCAGCCGGGGACTGCTTAACCGGGCTAGGCGACCGGCCGAGCATGGCTTTTTCGATGCTGTCCACCTGTAACTCTCCTCAACAGTCGACCAGAGCACTCATAGCAAACCGACCCGTTCCACGACGATCAAACCGGCATATGCCACCAGCAACATCCCGCCGAAAGAGACATACGCGACCGTCGACCGCCGCTCGCGACGCAAGGCCGGCGGCGACAGCACCATGCCGACGCTGCCCAATACCGGAATACCCGTGCTCTCCATGAGGCCGCGGCGACTATCGAAGGTCGGCCAAAGCTGCGAGAGTAGAAATGCCAGCCCCACTCCGGCGCCCAAACCAGCCACCAGCACCAGGGTCATCAGCAGCAGTCTCCTCGGTCCTGATGGTTTATTTGGCATCCGAGGCGGGTCGACGACCCTAAAACGTGTTTCCTGTTTGGTTATTTCGGCCTCCTGAGATAGCCGTGCTGATTCACGGCGGGCGAGTAGTTGATCGAATTTTTGGCGATTAACCTCGTAGTCTCGATTCAATGCTACTAATTCAGCTTCAATTTGGGGAAGGGTGCTAATTTGTGCCTGCAATTCTTTGTATCGCTTCATGTATTCATCATATCTTACCTTAAGTGATGCAATATTCGCTTCCTCTTCAGCAAGTCTTACCTTGAGTTGCTGATAGACTGTATTGACACCCTGACTGCGTGCATTGGCGCCACTTTCGGCTAGACTTGCCGCATACTTCAGACGCTCTTGTTCGCGCTGCTTTTTAAGGTCAGCAATAGTTAGTCTTAAGATATTGACATCAGGATGCTTATCGGTAAACTTGATCAACAACTCATCAAGATTTTGTTCCAGAGTCTGGATGCGTTGATCGATGGGTAACGCGACTACTTCTCCATCACCTTTGATCTGCTGTTGTAAAGCCTCATTGATCTGTTGCTGTAGTGAATTACGGCGATTCTCTACTTGGGTAAGTTCCAACCGAACCGCTGAAAGGTCAGCAGCTGCTTGTTGCAAACGCGCATTATAGTTTTGGCCTTCTGAAGGCATTCGGCCCATATTTCTAAGCTTGAATTTCTTGAGACGATTCTCCGCTTCACTCAACCTGTCTTCATACTCAGCCACCTGTGAATCTAAGAAACGCAGTGCTGATTCGGTATCAAGACGATTGCCACCTAACAATTTTTTTTCGAAAATGGTTAACGCCAACTGAACGACTTTTGTAGCATTCTTTGGATTGTCGCTAATGTAAGAAATCGAGTAAAGATTAAGATTTTCCCTCTGTCTGCCAGTGGCCATTCCTACCAAATTAATTTTTTTCTCTAGTTCATCGATCAATTGAGCTATTTCATTGGGTCCCTTGGCCTGAGTATCCAAACCAGCCAACCTAGCGATTTCTTCTAAATTTGGACGACTGAGCAGGGTTCTTGAGATCAGCGCAATCTGGGTATCGGGATCGACTTCCACCGTCAAATCCCGAAGCAAAGGTCGCAAGATGGTTTGGGTATCCACGATGACCCGCGCTGAGACTTCATATTGATCGGGCAGAATGGAGACCACGGTCCAACCGAGCACGCAAACCAGCCACGCGCAAACCATGGCATACCAACGGTTACGCCAGATCCCCCGCAGATAGCCCAGCACCAGTTCGATGATGTCATTCATGAGCGCGTCCTTCGAATCCGTTGCGCCGCCGGCTCAAAACCAGGACTCCGGGACGATCAGAATATCGCCCGGCAACATATCCACGTTGGCGGAAATGTCGCCGTTGAGCAGATCGTCCAAGCGGACCTCATATTCCTTTTGCTCCCCATCCACCATGCGAACCAACTTGGTTTTGTTGCCGGCAGCGAATTCGTTCAAACCACCGACCGTCACCATCACGTCCAGCAAGGTCATTTTTCGTCGATAGGCAATGGCTTGCACACCGCCTTGCCCACTTTGCCCACTTTGCGATCCGGTCGTTTGCCCGCTTCGTGAACCACCCACCTGACCGATGAC
>JAGRHI010000352.1:0-2584 GCA_020445045.1 Candidatus Competibacteraceae bacterium | reverse complement strand
CGCTGTACGGTCCGATCCCGGCCACGACGATCACGGTGACGATCGGCTGACGGATGTACGTCTCCAGCGCTTTTTCCAAGTCCTTCGCCAGTTGGGCGGAGGTCTTGCCGCTGGCTTGTAAATCCTCCACCAGCGGTGTGCTGATCTTGCCATCCGGGCGGACGGTCACGGTCTGCGAGACTTCCGGATTGCGCCAGACGAAAATCTGCAACTGGTCGCCAGGACCGATCAGGTAATTGTAGGTCTCCGGCGAAGTCGTCTGGGAACCATATTGCGTCGAAGGTGGCAGACTCGGTTGCTTGGCGCAGGCGCCGAGCACGAGCACGAGCACAACCGCCATTATCCCCATGCATAACTCAATCTTGAATTTTCCAAGCTTTCGCATATTCAATATAACCATTTGATCATAAAATGATTTAATCAATATCGCCCTGACTGCGCGGCCGGGTGGGCCATTTGGAACCACCATCGCCTCCAATCTCAAACCCGCAACGTCAGTCGGTGAGGAACTTCGAACGCCACGCCACAGTCTCTTTTGTGCACTTAGCAATCATAATAGTGGTTGATACATTCTTCAGTCCATAGTTACAACAATCCCGATGGATTTAATGGACCCCGCGAACGCCTTTATCGCGATCCGCCATCTGTTCAAACACTACACGGAAGGCGACCTGCGACGCACCATCCTCGCCGACTTGACCTTGGACATCCCGCGTGGCCAATTCGTCGCTCTGCTGGGTCAATCCGGTTCCGGCAAATCTACTCTGCTCAACCTGCTCGGTGGCATCGACTTGCCGGATGCCGGGCAAATCCACATCGATGACCTGACGCTGACCGATCTAAGCGAGGTCGAACGCACCCGGTTTCGTCGCCGTCTCATTGGCTTCGTTTTCCAATTTTTCAACCTGATTCCGACTCTTACCGCCGGGGAAAACCTGCTCCTGCCGCTGGAGCTGAACGGGCTGGCGAGCCCGGACCGACGCGACCGGGCCATGGAGTTACTGGATAACGTCGGGCTAGGCAATCGCCGCCACAGTTTCCCGGAGCGGCTATCCGGCGGCGAACAGCAGCGGCTGGCCATCGTCCGGGCCTTGGTCCACGATCCGCTGTTATTGCTGGCCGACGAACCCACCGGCAACCTCGATGCCGCCACCGGTGAGCGAATCCTGGATCTGCTGCTCACCCTGCACCAGCAAGCGGCCACCACCATCGTCATGGTCACGCACAGCCGGGAAGTAGCCGCCCGCGCCGACCGCATTCTGATGCTGGACGGCGGATATCTCCGAGAAGTTCAATGACGCCATTGTTCTGGCGCGCACTGCTGCGGCACCCGCTACGGCATCCCTGGCAACTAGGGCTGACCATCCTCGGTATCGCGCTGGGGGTGGCGGTGGTGCTGGCGGTGGATCTGGCCAATACCAGCGCCCGCCGCGGTTTCGAACTGGCCATGAACCGCATCACCGGCCACGCCACCCATCGTATCCTCGGCGGACCGCAAGGTGTGGCTGAAACAGTGTATACCCGGCTGCGGGTCGAGCACGGCATCCGGCCGGCGGCTCCGGTGGTAACCGGCTACCTGCCCAACGCCGACCGTCCGGGGCAATTGTTGCAAATCCTTGGCATCGATCCGTTCGTGGAGGCATCCTTTCGCGATCTCGCCACCGACCTCACCGGTGGCGATTTCGATTTACGCACCCTGTTGCTGAATCCAGACGCCACCCTGTTACCGGAAGCGCTGGGTTCGAAGGTCGCGCTGAGACGTGGCGGACAGCGTCTGACCCTGCGCCGCGCCGGCACGCTACGGGGAACGACTTTCGAGGGGCTGCTCATCACCGACATCGCCACGGCGCAAACCTTGCTGGGTCGTTCCGGCCGGTTGGACTACATCGATCTGATTCTGCCGAAAGGCCCGGCCGGCGAGCGCTTGGCGACCGAACTTCACGCTTGGCTGCCACCGGACTTACGGCTGGAACGCCCGGCCGAGCGCAATCAGGCAACGGCCGATCTGAGCGCCGCTTTTTCGCTCAACCTGACCGCCATGAGCCTGCTGGCGCTGGTGGTGGGAATGTTCCTGATCCACAACGCCATGACCTTTTCGGTGGTGCGACGCCGCGCCTTGCTGGGCCTGTTGCGGGCCTTGGGCGTCGCCGGGAATTGTTCGCCGGTGTGCTGGGCGAGGCGCTGCTGCTGGGTCTGGCGGGTACGCTGCTCGGCGGCGTGCTGGGCGTGTGGTTGGGATCGGGACTGGTGCATTTGGTCACCCGCAGCATCAACGACTTGTACTTCACGCTCAGCGTCCGCGAACTGGCGATCGAGCCGTGGTCGCTGGTCAAGGGCACGGCGCTCGGCCTGCTGGCGACGCTGGCGGCGGCGTGGCTGCCGGCGCGGGAAGCCGCCGACGCACCACCAAGCGCGGTGCTGAGCCGTGCTCATCTCGAAACCCGCTGGCACGCCGCCCTGCCCCGGCTGCTGCTGGCCGGCCTGGGCTTGTTGGCCGGTGGAGGCCTGGTGCTGGTGGTTTCCCATTCGTTGACGGCGGGTTTCGCCGGACTGTTCCTGCTCAATGGTTCGGACAGTTTTCAGG
>JAGRHI010000351.1 GCA_020445045.1 Candidatus Competibacteraceae bacterium | reverse complement strand
GGCACCAACGTCGGGCGCGATGAAGTTCAGATCACGATGTGGACGCATCGCCGGGCGCGGATGGGCGGGGCCTGGACCATCGACCCGGGAGCCGCTGCCTCCCTGGCGGGCGATGGAGGCCGGATCAAGGTCCGGCCGCGTTACAAGATCAAGGTCGGGAACGACTGGGGCTGGGTCAACGTCGGGCAGGTGGGGCATTTTCAAGATGGTATCTGGTACGTCAACGTGCGTGATGTATGGCGCGCCACCCATCGGGACCGCGCCGATCATTGGCGTGATGACCGCGATCGTCAAGATGATGTTCCCGATTATTTACGGTGACGCGGAACGTATCTGTTTCCGTGGATGATCGCCGCATCCCACCAGTTCCATCCCGTAACTTGAACAGAGGAGCGAAGGATGGCCGAGATCCAAGGTGCCTATGACCCGCAATTCAGCGCGATGGCCGATCTGCTTAGTGCTAACGTCGACTCAGGAGCCGATGTAGGGGCATCGGTTGCAGTCACGCTCGACGGTAACATGGTGGTCGACATCTGGTCCGGTTGGTTCGATGAGTCCAAGACCATCCCTTGGCAATCTGACACCATCACCAATGTTTGGTCGAGCACGAAGACCGTCACCTCGCTCGCTGCTCTAGTACTGGTGGATCGAGGCCATCTCGACGTGTTCAAGCCAGTCGCGCACTACTGGCCCGAGTTCGCGGCCAACGGCAAGGGTGCGATCGAGGTGCGCCACCTTCTGTCCCACACATCCGGCATATCTGGATGGGAACAACCCGTCGAGGTAGCCGACCTCTATGACTGGGAGAAGTCAACCTCAATGCTGGCAGCCCAAGCACTGTGGTGGGAGCCAGGCTCGGCATCCGGATACCATGACCGGAGCTTCGGTCACCTTGTAGGCGAGGTCATTCGTCGCATCACCGGCCAAAAGTTGGGTGAGTTCGTAGCTAACGAGATCACAGGATCGTTGGGTGCCGATTTCCATATCGGTCTTGATCCTTCTCAGTTCCACCGGGTGTCGAACGTCATTCCATTCCAGGGACCCCTACCTATCGATCTTGTGACTGATCACGACAGCGTGAGTTACAAGACCCTAAGCGGGCCGGCATGGGAGCCGCCGGTGTCATGGACAGCCGAGTGGCGGCAGGCTGACATCGGCGCCGCCAACGGTCACGGCAACGCCCGTTCGCTCGCCCGACTGCTGTCGGTGGTGGCTTGCGGTGGTGAGATTGACGGTCCCTACCTGCTGTCGCCGAACACATGTGATCTGATCTTCCAGGAGCAATCCAACGGTGTGGATCTGGTGCTCGGCGTTCCGCTGCGGTTTGGCATCGGTTACGCCCTTAAAAACGAGAGCATCCCCTATTTACCCGATGGGAGAGTATGCACCTGGGGTGGATGGGGGGGCTCCGTCATCGTGGTTGACCGAGATCGCCACCTGACTGTCAGCTACGTGATGAACCGCATGGAGGGCGGCTTGGGCGGCGAACGTGGCCCGGATCTCGTGCGCGCGGCATACGCGGCCCTCAACACCTAGCGAGTCCGCGGCAGGGTGTGATCGGGAATGCGCCACGCCCACTCCACCAACCACATGATCGAACCCGTCAAGCCTTTCATCATTTGGTACGGCAAATCGAACACCACCTTCAGGGTCAACAGCACTTGAAGGGTGGGATTGACCGCACGGCGTTCGCTTCAATCTCGACAATTCTTCCCGTCCGTTCCGGACGGGCCAAAACGAACGATCCGGTCCATCGTGAACTTTCCCCGGCTCGGGAATTTCCCGGTCCACTGGAAAAGCTCAACTATCCGAAAGGGTTCGGACGGACGACCTTTACTCGGATCGTCAATGAACTATCAACTAATAACAATCTCTTAGTTAAAAACCGATAGTTTTACTTAGTCTTTGGTAAAAAACTTGCTAACTCTGAAAAAGCCGGATTCACCCCCGCGCCGAGGAGGCAGCGCCATGTCGATCAAACAAATGTCGAAACGGCGCACCTCGCCCGCAATTTATTTTCACGAACTTTCATTCCGGATTTTCTATTGCGACCAAGGAATTTCGATGACAACACGATGGGTTACAAGACCGGCGTGGCGACTGGTCTTCATGACGGTGCTAGCCCTCCTGTCAGGCCAAGTGGCCGTTGCCGTTCAACCATCTTTCGATGGGAGTTCCACCGTTTGTTCTGGCACCCTCACCGAAATCGGTAGCGTCCTACCCATGGAAGTGGCGACCGCCGAAGATATTCAAGCGTTTCATAAAGCGGTAGGCACATTGCGAATCGAACTGGATACGGTTTGCAAGCAGGATAAATCCGCTCTCAAACTTTTCAAGGCCAAGGCAAAGCAAGTTATTTTCGAGATGAGCGCCGGCGCCACGGAGCCAACGGCCTATCTCAAAAACGGTCAACTCATCGTCGAGTTTTATGGTGGACCGTTTGACGCACGATCTTTTCGCCGGATCATTAAGAAAGTCCTGCAAGGTCAGAAAGTCCCACAAAACGATTAGAGGAGAAGACAATGGCTACTTTTCCATTACCTTTTATACCCACGCTCAGTTACAAAACGGGCGGTCGCCGCTTCGGTGCCAATCGGGATGGTGGAAAAAGAAAACACGCTGCGTGTGATCTCATCGCGCCGAAAGGAACCGAAATCTACGCCGTGGAAAACGGCAAGGTCACCTACGGACCTTATCTGTTTTATCATGGCACCTACGCTATCGAATTCAGGCTGGATTCGGGAAAAGTGGTGCGCTATTGCGAGATTGAAAAAGTTGCTTCAGGAATCGCCGTAGGTTCCACTTTGACTGAAGGAACCTTGATTGCCTATGTCGGCAAAATGTACGTCGATTCGATGCTGCACTTCGAATTGTACGATGGATCTGGATCCGGTGCATTGACAGTCCGCTCCAATTCGCCTTACCAGCGCCGCTCGGATTTGATCAATCCGACAGACTATCTCGATGGATGCGCGCTTCTGGGGGCGGTGCAATATCCGGTTGGATGTGCGCTTCCAGGGCCATGATTGCGCCATTTCCAAACCTATCAGACCCAATGTAGAGCGAGGCTTTCATGAGGAGCCATCTGGATTTCTCGTCGAAACTGACGGTTTCCCAAGCAAGCATCGAAAGCCACCTTGTACGGAATGCCGTGCCGACCCGTTAACCCGAGGGCGCCCTCATGAGTCAATGCAAGTTCATAGTGGACGATAAAGCCACAGTTCAGGGGACAACCCTCTTCGCTGAAGGGAAGCACGCCTGTACCAAGGAAACTGGCGTTTATCTCCCACCAAACCATCAAGATAAATCCGGCAAGCTGAATGTTATTCTTTGGCTACACGGGTATTACGTTAAAGGTATCAGAAACCTCCTCAATCCCAGTTCTGCTTATGAAACAACGCTTCGGCAAGGCGTGCTCGCATCCAAAAAGGATGTCGTCCTCGTCGCGCCTTGGCTAGGCTACCGCGATCTTGGCAGCGGCAGCATCGGTTTGGGTAAGCTGGGTGAAGGCAAAGGATGTCAACTCTATCTTGAAGAAGTCCTAAGCGCACTCAGTGATTTTCATGGCGTCAAAAATCTTCAAATCAACACTCTCGTCATCGCTGGCCATTCGGCGGGTGGATTGATGATGAGGGATGTAATTGGAGCTCTCGGTGGCCTTAAACAAAATCTGAAAGAGTGTTGGGGTTTTGATTGTATCTACGGCCCCGCTAGCACTTGGAGTGAGTGGATTCGTACTAACAAAACCAAAGCAAAACTCTATTTCTATATTGCGAATGGTAGCAACAAAATTTCCGCAGTCGATCTGATAAAAAAAGTTAATGGCACACTAAAAAAACCAATTTTTTGCCAGAGTCGTCAAAATATATTTATGGCCCCAGCGCTGAAAGCTTACGGTACGCTAATTGACAGGATAGCATTCCAATCAAATGAGGAATTTCAGATTAAATTTGCCACGGATGCCTATGAAATGATGAGAAAAGAGGTCGATCCATTACTTGATGATCCAAAATCAAACAAGTATTGGCAAAAAATTTATCCCTATTTAAAAGGCCATTTCGAAGTAGTCAGGGACCTGTTGGCTCCGCGCATTCAACAATCCTCCATGCTTTGAGCCAACAGGCTCGCCGCTTCGACTCACCTCGGTGCTACGCGCCACCCCTCCAGGGAATCGCATTATAGTAATGGGCAATAATTCCCATAACTCTATTTCAGGACGGGATGATTCACCGACGCCTGACCCACGGTGTTGATCTTCGAAAGACAGGAGTGGCTTTTATTTGAGGTGGAGATCCGGCGGAAGCGGCCCGGCGGTTTGACGTCAGCCTGTGGTGTGTACGGGACTGGCCGGAAGCCGGACTTGGACCGATGGCGAGCGCAGGTGCGTGATCATCCGGCTGCGACCTTGCGGGAGCAGGTCGCGTATTGCAGGGTGGATCGCGGTGGGCGATCCGATACCCACGGGATTGCATCATCGTTGGTTTCGCGCCTGCTGCTTACACCGTGCTTACAACGGAAAAGGCTTACCGAGATCAACCCGGTAAGCCTTTTTATATTTGGTGGCCAGGGACGGAATCGAACCATCGACACGCGGATTTTCAGTCCGCTGCTCTACCAACTGAGCTACCTGGCCATGGGTGCACGGTGCGAAGGAGGCGCGTATTTAAGCAGCTTGTCATGAGAGCGTCAAGATCGTTACGCCTGCGGCGGAACGTAGCCCTCGGGGGGCGCGGTGCCTTCGCCGAAGAAGAACTGTTCCATCTGTTCTTCCAGAAACTGGCGAGCCTTGGGTTCGAACGGGGTCAGCCGGTACTCGTTGATCAGCATGGTTTGATGGCGCAGCCACTGTTGCCAGGCCGTTTTCGAAACATGTTCGAAAAGCCGTTTGCCCATCTCTCCGGGGTAGGGTGGGCGGTCCAGACCCTCGGCTTCGACACCGAGCTTGACGCATTTCACCATTCGAGCCATCGTTGATCCCCGTCGTTTCGTAGTTCGCTTGCCAATGCCGCCAGCAGCCGCCGCACCGGCGTGGCTACCCCGCGGCTGTCAGGATGGCGGGTGTTATACCAGACAAAGCGTTCCCCTTCCATCACCAGCCCGCCTGGGCCGGTCACTTGCGCCGGCGTCGGCGTGATATCGAGATGGAAATGGCTGAAACTGTGTCGCACCACGGTCCACGGTCGTTCGACGATCACCGTCAGCCCCAAGCGGTCCCGGCACCAGTCCACGATGTCGCTCTCCAACGCACATTCGGGAAAACTCCACAACCCGCCCCAAATTCCCGCCGGTGGCCGGCGTTCCAGCAGCACTTCGCCATCCGCCGCGCGCAGCAACAGCATCCGGGTGGTCCGTACCGGCAAGTCCCGCCGCGGTTTGGGCGCCGGCAGGTCCGCCACGCGCCCTTGTTGGCGCGCGGCGCAGGCTTCCGCCAGCGGACACGTTTCGCAGCGCGGTTGGCGCGGCGTGCAGACCGTCGCGCCAAGATCCATCATCGCTTGGGTATAGTCGGCCACTCGCTCGGCGGGGGTATGGCGCTCGGCCAGATCCCACAGCGCCGCCAGGACGCGCGATTGACCCGGCCAACCCTCGATCGCTGCGAATCGCGCCAGCAGGCGTTTGATGTTGCCGTCCAGAATGGCTTGGTGCTGTCCGGCCGCCAGGGCCAAAATCGCCCCAGCCGTCGATCGGCCGATGCCCGGTAGTTCCTGCAAGGTCGCGCTGTCCAGCGGCAATTCCCCGTTATGCCGGTCGCACAGGATGCGCGCTGCCTGGTGTAGGTGGCGGGCACGGGCGTAGTAGCCCAGTCCAGCCCAGAACCGCAATACCTCATCCGGTTCAGCGGCGGCTAGCATCCCGATATCGGGGAAGCGCGCCATGAAGCGCTGGTAATAGGGGATCACCGTCGCCACTTGAGTCTGTTGCAGCATGATTTCCGACACCCAAACCCGATACGGCGTGGGATCTGCTTGCCAGGGCAACTGCTTGCGGCCGTGCGCATCGAACCATTCCAGGACGCGCCGGCCAAATTCGGCGGGATTCATCATTCACCTTTGCTATCGCCAACGAGGACTTCGACCATGGCACGTATTCTGATCGCTGGTTGCGGCGATATCGGCACGACGCTGGGCCTGAGTCTGCACGCCGCTGGCCATCGGGTCTGGGGTTTGAAACGCCGCCCTGACGATTTGCCGTCGGCGCTCGAACCATTGGCCGCCGACCTCGCCGATCCGGCGACTCTGACCGCGTTGCCACCAGCCTTGGATTACATCGTCTACAGCGCCGCCGCCGCCGGTTTCGGCGAAGCCTTGTATGAGGCCGCCTACGTCGCCGGGGTTCGCAATCTGTTGAGCGTCTTGCGGCAGGCCGGTCAACAGCCCAAACGCTTGCTGTTCACCTCCAGCACCTCGGTCTACGCCCAACACCAGGGCGAATGGGTGGACGAGGATTCGCCGGCCGTCGCCAAAAGCTTCTCGGGTCGTTGCATTCGCGCTGGCGAACGACTGCTGTGGGACAGCGGTTGGCCGGCGGTGGTGGTCCGTTTCGGCGGGATCTACGGTCCCGGCCGCACTCGCCTGATCGACAGCGTTCGTGGCGGCTCCGCCACCCGTCCCGTCGGGCCGCCGATGTTCACCAATCGCATCCACCGCGATGATTGCGCCCGGGTGCTGGAACACTTGCTGTTTCTGCCGGACCCGGCGCCGTTGTACCTTGCCATCGATGACGATCCAGCGCCGCTGGCCGAGGTGCTGAGTTGGCTGGCGATCCAACTTGGCGTGCCGGAACCATCGGTGGTGGCCAGTCCCGCGCTGAAGCCGGGGTCCAGTAACCGGCCCAGCCTCGCGTCGCGCCAGCGTGCCAGCAAGCGCTGCCGCAACGCCCGGCTACGGGGCAGTGGGTTCCAGTTTCGCTATCCGAGTTACCGGGACGGTTACGCCGCCCTACTGTGTGCGACGGCCGATGGAGCGCATCAGAACGCCGTGCCGGAGAAATCGTAGCTCATCTCGCGGTAGGGGCGTTGCAGGAAAAAGCCCTGAATCAAATCGACGCCCAGCGACCACAGGATCGGCATGGTCTTCACTTCTTCCACGCCGCCGACCACGGTGGCCGCCCCCAGCGTTTCCAAGCCCTCCACCAAGGTTCGCAGCTGCGCTTGTTTCTTGGCGTCCTTGGCCAGGTTGTTGACAAAGTACATGTCCAGTTTGACGTAGTCGGCGCCCAGGTTCTTGAGCAAGCCCGGCGAATCCGTCCCTCGGCCAAAACGGTCGAGGCAAAACCCGCACCCCAGCAGCTTGATGCCACCCAGAAAGGCGAACATATCGCGTAGGCTGCGCTCGGCGGTCGCTTCGGCCACCGCGAAGACGAGGTGCTGCGCCTCGACCCCGGTTTGTTCCAGCCGTTCCCGCAGCCAGCTACTGAAGGTCCGATCCTGCATCGTGATGGGTAGAATTTTGATGAACAGCGTGGTCGTTTGCCGTCGCTGCCGCAGTATTTCCAGGGCGTGATCGATGACCCAACGATCCAGTGTTTGACCCAATTGATGGTTGTACACCACGCCGAACACGCTCCCCGGCACGATTTCCTGGCCCTCGCTGTCGCGCAGGCGCAGCAGCGCTTCATAGCGTTCGTTGGCGTCGCCGCGCATGCTGGCGATGGGTTGAAACAACAGCCAGAGTCGCTCGTGCTCGATGATTTCCTCGACCTGCTGGAG
>JAGRHI010000045.1 GCA_020445045.1 Candidatus Competibacteraceae bacterium | reverse complement strand
ATCATCATATCCCAGCAGGTGCAAAACGCCATGCGCGACCAGGTGTGCCCAGTGCGCCTCGGCAGGTTTTTACTGACTGAACGCCTCGCGTAGTACCACCGAGGCGCAGATCACGACATCGCCCAGCAAGGCACTTTCGACGCCTGGCGGCGCCTCGAACGGGAAGGACAGCACGTTGGTCGGCCCCTGTTTGTGGCGGTAGGTTTCATTGAGCGCCGTGCTTTCGGCTTCGTTGACCACGCGGACGGTCAGTTCGGCATCGCGCCGATAACCCGCGCCGGCGAGCGCCGCTTCGGCCCAGCGGCGGAACTCGCTCTCATCCGGCAATCCCGGCATGTCCAGGGCGATCTGCAAGTCCAGTTCCAGTGTCATGAAGGATTGTCCTGTTCGTAACGGGCGTAGGCGTTGACGATGCGCTGCACCAGGGGATGTCGCACCACGTCGCGGGCATTGAAGAAGGTCATGCCGATGCTTTCCTCGTCTTTCAGGACCTGCAACACCTGCCGCAGGCCGGATTGGACGTTGCGTGGTAGATCGACCTGAGTGATGTCGCCGGTGACCACCGCCGTGGAGCCGAAACCGATCCGGGTCAGGAACATTTTCATCTGTTCCACGGTGGTGTTCTGCGCCTCGTCGAGGATGATGAAGGAATCGTTCAGGGTTCTGCCGCGCATGAACGCCAGCGGCGCGACTTCGATGACGCCGCGTTCGATCAGTTTGCTCACCCGCTCGAAACCCAGCATTTCGTACAGGGCGTCGTAGAGTGGCCGCAGATAGGGGTCGATTTTCTGCGCCATGTCGCCGGGCAGAAAACCCAGCCGCTCGCCGGCTTCCACCGCCGGCCGCACCAGGACCAGCCGCCGCACCGTGCTGGATTCCAGGGCATCCACGGCGCAGGCCACCGCCAGATAGGTTTTGCCGGTGCCAGCCGGACCGACCCCGAAATTCAGATCGTGGTGCTTGATGCTCCACAGGTAGCGCTGTTGGTTGGGACCGCGGCCACGGATCAGGCCGCGCCGGGTGCGGATCAGCACTTCGTCGGTGTCCGGCTCCAGTTCATCGACCAGGGCGTCGGTGCCGGCCTCCTGGAGGGTGAGATGCACGCTGGCTGGGGTCAGCGTCTCGTCGAGGGTGTTTCGGTACAGCGTTTCCAGCACCGTGACCGCGACCGCGACCGCCGCCGGTTCGCCGATCACCCGGCACTGATGGCCACGGTTGTTGATTTCCACACCTAGCCGGCGTTCGATCTGGCGCAGGTGCTCGTCCAGATGTCCGCACAGATTGGCCAGCCGCGCGTTGTCGGCGGGTTCCAGCAATAAATCCCGAAACTGGGGAGCAGCGTTTAGGTTCAAGGCGCGGGTGGCTCGGATATCCGCTAGCTGGCTGGTCTGAGGGTGGCGGCTGGCGGTTCTGGACAGGCCAGCAGCCGGCCGCGCAGGGAATTGGGCAGCGCCTCGGTAATGGCGAGATCGGCGAAACGGCCGATCAGTCCGGGCGGACCGTCGAAGTTGACCACACGATTGTTCTCGGTGCGGCCCGACAGTTGCCGGCCGTCCTTGCGCGAGGGCCGGTCCACCAGCACCCGCTGGACGGTGCCGATCATCCCCTGGCTGATGGCGCGCGCGCCATCCTCGATGCGCGCTTGCAGCCGCGCCAACCGTTCTTTCTTGGCCGCTGACGGCGTGGGGTCGGCCAGATTGGCGGCGGGGGTGCCAGGCCGGGGGCTGTAGAGGAAGCTGAAACTGTGATCGAAGCCGATGTCGTCGATCAGCGCCATGGTTGCCTCGAAATCCCGCTCGGTTTCGCCAGGGAAGCCGACGATGAAATCCGAGGATACGCTGATGCCTGGGCGCGCGGCGCGCAGCTTGCGGATTTTGGCCTTGTATTCCAGCACGGTGTGGCCGCGCTTCATCAACGCCAGGATGCGGTCGGAACCGCTTTGCACCGGCAGGTGCAGGTGACTGACCAGTTGCGGAACGCGGCTGTAGGTCTCGATCAGCCGATCGGAGAATTCCACTGGGTGGGAGGTGGTGTAACGAATGCGGTCGATGCCGTCAATGGCGGCAACATGTTCGATCAGCAGCGCTAGATCGGCGGTTTCGCCATCGTCGGTCGGCCCGGCGTAGGCGTTGACGTTCTGGCCGAGCAGGGTGATTTCACGCACGCCCTGCGCCGCCAGCGCCGCCACTTCGGTCAGCACGGCGTCGAACGGCCGGCTGACTTCCTCGCCGCGCGTATAGGGGACGACACAGAAGGTGCAGTATTTACCGCACCCCTCCATGATCGAGACAAAGGCGGTCGGTCCTTCGGCGCGCGGTTCCGGTAGCCGGTCGAATTTTTCGATTTCCGGGAAAGAGATATCGACCACGGGTTGCCGGTTGGCCCACACGGCCGACAGCATGTCCGGCAGCCGGTGCAAAGTTTGCGGACCGAACACCAGATCCACCTGCGGCGCCCGCGCGCGCAGCGCTTCGCCCTCCTGGCTAGCGACGCAGCCGCCGACGCCGATCACCGCGTCGGGGCGGCGGGATTTGTGGGCTTTCCATTGGCCCAGTTGCGAGAACACTTTTTCCTGGGCTTTTTCGCGGATGGAACAGGTATTGAGCAGCAGCACGTCGGCCTGGTCGGGGTCGTCGGTGCGTTCCAGACCGTGGGCCACGCGCAGGACATCCGCCATTTTGGCGGAGTCGTACTCATTCATCTGACAGCCGTGGGTCTTGATGTAAAGTTTGCGCGTCATCGGTAATTTTTGAACAATAACATCGGCGGGGAACTATAGCATCGCCGTTGGGGGGGCGCTAGGCAAGGAGTGTGTCGGTGTCCGCGACGGGCGGATTCCTCCCTTCGGCGCTCTCGTTGGGAGGGAGTCATGGTGAGGCTTGTTGAGAAATCGGGCCTGTGTCGGCGGATTTGCGGCGGACGGCGATTGTGCTTTTCGAGCGGGCTCCCACACTGCGAGGCGGCGGCGATCAAGGGGTTTTTGGGCTGCGGCATTCGGTGGGCGGGCGACGCCGAGGTGTCTTGGGGAACACCTCGTCGAGAGTGGTGGCGGTCAGCAGCCGCAGGCTCCAAGTCCGCAAGGCCGCTTCGTCGGCGCTGGCCACGAGGCGCTCAATCCGTTTGGGTAGTGGACCGAATTTATGTTCCAGCAGTTGTCTCAACAGCTTGACTTCACCTTCGATCTTGCCTTCGATCTTGCCTTCGATCTTGCCTTCGATCTTGCCTTCGATCTTGCCTTCACGATGGCCACGTTCATAAAGTTGCTGAGCGGCGGTGAGCATGGCGTTCTCCAGTTCGGATCGGGGATGGGACAGCAGGCCGCGCACGGTGTCGGGCGGCAGTGGAGTCACGTTAAACAGATAGGTCAGTAAGGCATGGACGATGCGGGCGCCGTTGCGTTCCCCGAACAGGCGCGCCGCGAGTTCCAGCAGGCGCCGAGTGCGTTCGAGGTCGCCACTGGCGGCGCCGCGCAAGGCTTCGAGGAATACTCGAATCGCCAGCGGCGGTTCGGCGGTTGGTTGCCAGTCTCCCAGATCGTAAAGCAGATAGCCGAAGTCCGGTAGATAGGGACGTAACAGTTCCTGTTGCGCGGTGGTCAGGGCGAACTCGTCGCCGAAGCGGCGGAGGAGCGTAAAGCGTGCCATGCCGTGGTAGATCACCAGCGGCAGGATCGGTGCCCGCTGGCGTTGCTTGCCGTACAGGCGGCCCAGATAGCCGAGCAGTTGGGCGAGCAGCCCTGGGTCCAGGTACGACTTGTGCTCGAACAGCAGGTACAACTGACGCGGTTCGCCGGAACGGGTGGTTAGCGAGAACAGCAGGTCGGATTGCAGTTCGTTGAGGGTTTCGTCGATCAGGCTGGTCGGTTCGGCGGCGAGCGTGTCGAGGTCGAATTCGGTTTGGAAAGCGGGCGGCAGGAGCAGGCGAAAGAAGGCCCGCGCCTGGTCGAGATCGGCGAGGAAATCGCGTACGAAGACATCGTGAGGATGCGGAACGGACATGGCCGGATCGGATCGAGCGGCGGGGTCGGTGCAGTATCGCTGGTGTACCGGATTCGGTCAACGCGGTGGGCGCGATGCGCCGGTGCTCGGGGGTTCGATGTTTCCGGTTCCCGAGTTGCGGGTCGTCGTCGCCTGGCAACGAAAGGAAAAGACCGCATCGAACGTCCTGGAAAACGGCGCTATCCTACTCCCCTGACGCAATAATCGTACAACCGTATTTGCCGAGGGAGATGGTTTTGCATGACCGCGTCATCGGAAGAAACCCGCGTCCAGCCAATCGAGGTCACCTGTCCGGGGTGTTTTCACCCGCGCGAATGGGACGCGGCCGGGGTGTGTCCGATCTGTCATTACCGGGCCAATGCCGAGGGGCGATCCGCGGCGCTGCTGCCGGTCGGGACGCAACTCAAGGGTTATGTGATCGGAGAAAAGCTGGGACAGGGCGGATTCGGGATCACCTATCGCGGCTTCGACGTCACCCTGAAAATGAAGGTCGCGATCAAGGAATACTACCCGAGTGAATTTGTTGGGCGTTCCATCGACCGCAAGACGGTGGTACTCAACAGCCGCGACCACGAAGAATTGTTCCACTACGGACTGCGCACCTTCCTACAGGAAGCGCAAACGATCGCGCAGTTACGGCATCCGCATCTGGTGCGGGTGGTGAACTTCTTCGAGATGAACGACACCGCTTATCTGGTCATGGACTACTACGAAGGCGAGGACTTGGCGCGGCATCTAAAACCGTCCCGAACAGGACAACTGGGGGTTCAGTTGCCGTGGCGACGGGCGGTCGAGTTGATGCTGCCGGTGCTGGACGGCTTGGAGAAAGTGCATCAAGCCGGCTTCATGCACCGGGACATCAAACCGGGCAACCTGTATCTGACCCGTGATGACGAATTGATTCTGCTGGATTTCGGCTCGGCCCGTCAGGTGACCGGCACCCACACCCGCAGCCTGTTGATCTTTTCCGAAGGCTTTGCCCCCTACGAACAATACCTGCAAGGCCAGTTAAACCGGCAGGGATCGTGGACCGACGTCTACGCCGTGGCGGCGACGCTGTACTTCATGCTAACCGCGCATCGGCTGCCGTCAGCGCTGGACCGGAAACAGGCGACGCTACTGCAACAACCGGACGCGCTCAAACCGGCCCGACACTTTGTCCCCGACCTGCCGCCAGCGCTGGACGCCGCGCTGCTCCGGGCGCTGGCGGTGGAACCGGAACAGCGGCTGCAATCGATCACGGCGTTCAAGCAGCACCTGGAAACCGTGCTGGCGGAAGACGACAAGCCGCGCCCGACACCGCCGCCCGAACCGCCGCCCGACGAGCCCCAGCCAGAAGCGCCGATCTTGCCCATGACAGCCCCGGAACGGCCGGCCAAGCCGAACTGGCGGGTCGCGGCAGTGGTCGTCCCAGTGATCGGGCTGGTGGCATGGGGCGGGTGGTGGTTCGGATTGAGAACTGCGTTGGAATCGCCAGAACCGCCAGTGATCATGACGCCGCCGGTCGTCGAATCGCCGCCGGTTGCGGCGCCGCCGGTCGCCGAATCGCCGCCAATCGCCGAATCACCGCTAGTCGTCGAACCACAGCCGGTCGTCGAACCACAGCCGGTCGTCGAACCACAGCCGGTCGTCGAACCACAGCCGGTCGTCGAACCACAACCGGTTGCAGCGACGCCGTCGGCCGCCGAATCGGCCCCGGTGGTCGCGACCCCACCCATTGTGGAGCCGCGCACTTATCTGACGGTCAAGACCGAGCCGCCCAGCGCGCAGGTCCGAATTATGAATATCGGCCCGGTGTATCGGGACGGCATTGAATTGCCACCGGGCAATTACGACCTTGAAGTCAGCGCCCCCGGCTATCAACCCTATCGAAAGTGGCATACTTTGGCTGTGGGCGCTCAAGAACTGAAGATCGCCTTGCCAGCGGAACCGCCTACCCCTGCCACACCGCCTCCGGACCCAGAAGATGTGACCCGCCAACGGCAGCTCGATCTCCAGTTGACGGTGGCCAAAAAACTGCTGGAAGCGCGAGAGATTCCGGCGGCGCGGCGGGCGCTGGAAGACGCGAAAGCATTGGATCGCGACGGGCGGGTCGAGACGTTCCGGCGGGAACAGACCACGATCATGCAGGCAGCGGCGCTGGCCTTTCTGGATCAGGGCCAAGAGACACTGGCCAAGCGGGTGGCGGACGATCTAGGCCAGTGGGACCCTCAAAGTCCCGAATACCGGGCATTGCAAGCGCGCTTGAGCGACGGACGGTAAGACAGCACCAGCGAATACGAAGGAGATCATGATGAAAAGCAGGTGGCCTTGGATCGGATTGGGCATTGTCTTGGGGCTGACGGTTTTGCCGGGGTGGGGCGCGGACCCGGACCCGGAGGCGGTGCGGCGGCTGATGGAAAAGTATCGGCGGGAAGCCGAGGCGGAAAAACATCCCCCGGCACACAAACCCGTGGCCAAGCCGGCGACAAAGCCGGCACCCAAGAAGCCGACGGTGAATTACGATCGCGAAGCCTGGCGGTCGGCTGAGAAATGCGGAACGACGGCGTGTTTCGAGGCGTATCTGGCGGATTATCCGAAGGGGCGGTACGCGAGAATGGCGCGAGCGCGACTGAAAGCGGCGTCGGCGCCTCGGACCCCGGTGACACCGGCGGTGGTGGCGCCAGCGACGTCACCTCGTCGGTCGCTGATCGAACCGGAAACGGTTCGCATCCCCAGTGGGTGTTTCCAGATGGGAAGCTCGGAGTCGGAGAGGGGCCGGGATGAAGATGAGCGGCAACATGAGGTGTGCGTGGACGCTTTCGAGATCGGTAAAGACGAAGTCACGATGGGGGAATTCAAGCGGTTCGTGGAGGCCACGAATCACCGCACGGACGCCGAGCGGAATGAAGGGTGTTTTGTGTTGATTGACGGAGAAAGCGCGGCGTGGCGTGAGGGATATAGCTGGCGGAAGCCAGGTTATACGCAGCATGATAACTACCCGGTGGTGTGTGTCAGTTGGAATGATGCGATTGCCTACACGGTTTGGCTGAACCGAGAGACGAGGCAAAGTTACCGGTTGCCGACGGAAGCGGAATGGGAATATGCAGCGCGGGCGGGAACGACGACGGTGCGGTACTGGGGCAATGACCCGAATCAGGCGTGCCAGTATGCCAATGTTGCTGATCGAACATTGTCACCCGGTGGTCGGTCTTGGGATGAAAAGCATGAGTGCACCGATGGTTACTGGTCCCCGGCGCCGGTGGGGCGGTTTCGGGCGAATAACTGGCAACTCAATGATATGTTAGGGAATGTGTGGGAATGGACCTGTTCGCTGTATGATAAAAATTACGGTGGAGTCGAGAAGAATTGTAATTTTTTTGATAAAAATAGCGCCCGCACAGTGCGGGGAGGCTCCTATAGTGACGTTGCCGCAGCAGTGCGTTCCGCCAACCGCGACAAGTTCACACCTTTGGCCAGGGCCAACCTCACGGGGTTTCGTCTCGCTAGATCGTTATAACTATTTGATCTTTGTTATTTTACCCTTTATCCTCACATAGCACGGGTGATTTTCTGAAAAAAAGTCATCCACAGATGACCGATGAAAACGCGCGCCATGCGGTGCCGTGTGGCGATGATCCAGCATGGTTTACGGCCTTTGAGAGAAGAGCGGGTTCCGCCAGTTCACCTCAACCAGTCATTCAACCAGCGTACTTGATTGGGCCAGTCCGAAGCGTCGGTTTCGGAGAGAAGACGATCGAGCGCGTGGATCTGTTGCCCGAGGCTTAACGCGATTTGCGCGGCCAGAATAATCCCGCCATGCTGGGGAATCTGGCGAGCCAGCGGCACGAAATCGCGAATGTTGTAGGTAAACAGGCAGCGCTGCCGCGCGGTTGCCCCCAAAAGTTGCATTTCGTCCGTCGCGTCCAGCGGCATCCATTCCGTCGGGGTGCGGGTCACGTCGTGGCCACGTTCGATCAGCGCTTTGTGCAGTGCTTTTTTGGACGTGTCCGCATCCAAGTGCAGGCGGGGTTTAGGCATGCTGCTCGGCCATGGCGCTCTCGGCGGCGATGTTCGCGTCGATCTCGGATCGATGCGCGTCGTAGAAAGCCAGAGCCTCGACGACGCGCGCCTCGGATAGCTCATAGTCCGCCGCCGCCTGGGCTGGTGTCATCCCTCGATGACGCACGTCAATCACCAGCGTTTGCACCCGGAGCCCCGTGCCGCGAAGCACCGGTGTGGGAATACCAGATGTACCGTACCGGTAGACGATGCCCGCGAATCGGGGATCGTCCATCCTCTGCTTGAGCGCGCCCACTTTCTCGGCGACCGACCACAAAATAAACTGATTGAGCGAGACTCCTTGGTGAGCGGCCAACTGCTCCGCGTCCCGCTTCAACTCACCGGGCAGGTTCAAGGCATATCGCGTCATGTCGCCTCCGTATCATGTTACCGTTTGCACTTTTCATATCTTATAAGACATCGTATAGGATATCTAACGTGAGTTCCGTTTATTATTCAGCGCAAGTCAATAGCTTAAGATCATTTTGAGACAAATTCAGCGAGGGTTTGCGGGGTTGATAGGTATACGCCACCAAAGCGGCCAGGACATTGACCATGGCATTGACCACGCTGCGATGCCGGGTGTGCTCGATCTGTTGAATGTTCTTGAGTTGGTCGTTGATGGATTCGATGATGGCCCGCTTGCGCAACAACAGCTTATCGACCATGGGCATCAATTTATTGTGCATGTTCCGGCGAATTTTGGTGATCAACTGTAACCCTCGTTCCCAGAGTTCGTCGAACAATTGTTGGGAAATATAACCGCGATCGCCGATGAGCTTGCCGGTCAAGCCCTGAGTCAGCTCCGGTACCGGTTCGCGATCATCCACGTTACCGGGGGTTATGCGGAAGGCCAGCAGTTCGCCCCGGTCATTGACGACGAGATGGAGCTTGAAGCCATAGAACCACCCCATGGAGGTTTTGCCGCGACGGGCCACCTGCTTGAAGACCTGGTGGCTATGAATGCGGCGGTTGTGGCACACCACCAAGGACGTCGCATCGATAAAGGCGATCCCGGTGTCCTCGCCCCGGCGAGTGTGAAGATAGATGCACAGCGGCATCAGGGCGGTGGGAATCAGGGCCACAAACCGATTGTAACTCAAAAGGTTGGGAAACTCGCCCCGGCAATGCGGGCACACCTGCAACAGGTAAAAGGCTTTGAAGTTGCGGTACTGCGATTGATGGAAATAGATCAAAATCGTCATGATTTCACTGAGGGTCAAACGACTGGCCCGCCGTCGTTGGCGGGTACCCGCCGTCAGGAGTTGACGATGCCAGGCGGGCAGGAAGACTTGGCAGAACTCATCAACGTCACAGAATAAGTCTTCTAAACTCATCGGGATGACCCTCGGTGTAGTCGGTAGGGTAACCAGGAACCTTAGCAGGTTCCACACCGGGAGCCATCTCCCCATCCTTATCCAGAACTGACGTTATCTAATGCAGCGGATCAGAGCGAGTCAGCAAGTCAGGTCTGGTCTTTTGCATCTCCGATGTGGTCACGAGAATAGGCTTGCAAAAGATAGAATCTGACCTCGGTACTCAGGGCGCCGCCCCGCGTGCGGTGAATGGATTGCGGACAACCAGTCGCCCGTCGATGGTCTGACCGTTTTGCAGGTCTTCGGAGTACAGCGTCCTGCATCCCGCCAACAGCGCGGCGGCGACGATCAACGCGTCATACAGGGAAAAGCGGTAACGCTCCGCAAGGTGAAGGCCAAGTTCGTGCGTTTCCAGCGTAAGCGGCATGACGGCGCAGACCACGCGAATCGGTTCCAGCACCTCCCGAATTTCGGAGTAGGAAAAGCCAAGCTTGCGCTCGGCCACCGCCGCGAACTCGTTGAGCACCTGCACGCTGATCGTGCCTCCCTGAGCCAGCACCGCCTCGGCACGATCCGCCTTGTCGCTGTCTCCAGACAGCAGGTACAGCAAAATATTGGTGTCGAAGAACGACTCAGTCCCGCGCATGGGCGTCGAGCCGGTCGAACTTGAAATCGGCGGGCAGCCGGCCACGGAACTTTCGGAGCCGGGCCAGCAGCTCGCGCGCCTCCGGTTTTTTGCGGATCTCGAACGTCCGCGCGCCGGCCACCTCGATTTCGATGTCGTCGCCTTCTCGAAGACTCAACGCTTCCACCACCGCCGCCGGTAAGCGAACCGCCAGACTGTTACCCCATTTCGCGACTTGCATGTGGCCTCCACGTTTGGATATACACAACGATTGTATATCAAGACCGCCGGTTTGAACGGTCATTCGCGTGCGCCGGGCGTGCGAACTGGCCGGGGAGGGCCAACGGCGTTATCGGGGTCCGGTCTGGTCTTTTGCATCTCCGATGGGGTCATGAGAGTAGACTTGCGAAAGACCAGACCTGACTCCGGTGATTCCACGAGGTACTGCCCATGCATTTTCCCTACGGTATCGCCGACTTTGCCGCGCTCATCGACGAAGGGTATTTCTACGTCGACCGCACCGACCGGATTCCCCTGCTTGAGAATGCCGGGAAACATCTGCTGTTCCTGCGCCCGCGCCGCTTCGGCAAGAGCCTGTGGCTGTCCACGCTGGAAAACTACTATGACCTGGCGCGGGCGGACGACTTCGAGCGGCTGTTCGGCGGGCTGAAGATCGGCCAGAACCCGACACCGCTGCGCAATCGCTATTTCATTCTCAATCTCAATTTTTCCGTGGTGGACCCTCAAGGCGACTCGGACGCCGTTCGCGCTTCCTTGTTTCACCACCTGAATATCCAGATCAAGGCAACGGTGGCTCGTTATGGCGATTGGCTGGAGGGTCGGGTGGACATCGAACCCGACGATGGCATCGCTTCCTTTCAATCCCTGAGCAGCGCCATTTCCCAAACCCCGTACAAGCTCTATCTGCTGGTTGACGAATACGACAATTTCGCCAACGAAGTGATGATCAGTCCGTGGCGCGGCACGGACCGCTATCAGCGTCTGGTCGAAAACGAGGGCACCATCAAAACCTTCTTCAAGGCCGTCAAGGCCGGCGCGGAAGGACGGGGTGTCGACCGGGTATTCCTGACCGGCATCTCGCCGGTGGTGTTGAGCGACATCACCAGTGGCTACAACGTCGCCGAAGATCTCTCGCAACGGCCTCGATTCCACGATCTGTGCGGGTTTACCGAGACCGAACTGCGCGTTGCCTTGGAAACCGTGGCGGTGGCGCACGATCTCGACGCCGCTCAGATCGACACGGCCTTGACGCTGATGCGTGACTTCTACAATGGTTACTGCTTCACGCCGCAACGCGACGAGCGAGTCTACAACCCGACCCTGGTGTTGTACTTTCTCAAGCGCTTGGCCGAGGACGGCGTTTTTCCGACCCGACTGCTGGATGACAACCTGGCGATGGATCGAAACCGGATTCAATATGTCGCCCGGCTGCCCCACGGCGAAGCCTTGGTCAATCGCGCCCTGAATCCGGCCGAACCGCTGGCCGTCGCGCAACTGGTCAACCGCTTCGGGGTGCAGGACATGCTCACCGCCCCGAAAAACCCCGATTTTCTCGCCACCCTGCTCTATTACTTCGGCGTTCTCACCCTGGCCGGGCGGGACGCCCTGGGCAAGCTGCAACTGGCCATTCCCAATCAGGTGATCCGTAAGCTCTACGTCGAGCGCTTGCAGGAACAGCTCCTGCCACGCTACGAAGATCAGGAACAACGGCAGACGGTGGTCGAACGGTTCTACGCCACCGGCGACCTCGGCCCCCTCTGCGACCTGCTCGAACGGACCTATTTCAAGGTCTTCGACAACCGTGACTTGCGCTGGAGTAACGAGCTGGTGGTGAAAACGGCGTTTCTGGTGGTGCTGTTCAACGACGCTTTCTACATCATGGACTCGGAACCAGCGCTGGGACGGGGGTACGGCGATCTCCTGCTGCGGGTGCGGCCCGACATGCGTCAGTATCAATTGCTCGACCACTTGCTGGAATTCAAAACGGTCGGTCTCAAGGCAGTCGGCCTCACCAGCGCCGAACTGGCGGCGAAAACGCGGGACGAGTTACGTGCGCTGCCCGTGGTGGCGGAGCAGTTGCGGGAAGCCGAAATTCAGTTGACCGCCTATCGGGAAACGCTGCAACGCACCGCCGGCGAGAGTCTCAAGCTGCGTACCCACGCAGTGGTGAGCGTCGGACTGGAACGGTTGGTGTGGTGAAGATGGACGCAACCATGGACAAAGCGGGCGCGAAGACTCCACGCTCATCTTTACGGCGGGAGTGGTAGGATGGCGGCCCGTTTAACAATCTCTTGGAGACTTGGAGCTTGATGGAATTTTTGAGCGAATACGGCATGTTCTTGGCCAAGGCCGTCACCATCGTGGCGGCGGTGCTGGTGATGGCCGGCGGCATCGTGGCGCTGGTGGCGCGCGGCGGCCAACGAGGAGAGAGCCGTGGGCGGCTGGACATCCGGCATCTCAACGAGGATTACGACGGCATGGCGCTGGCGCTCAAAACCGCCATTCTGTCGAAAAAGCAGTTCAAGCAGGCCCAAAAGGAACGCAAGGCGCACGACAAACAGCGCGAGAAAACCGAGCGCCGGCGAGTGTTCGTGCTGAACTTCCACGGCGACATTCGCGGTACGGCGGTGGCGTCCTTGCGCGAGGAGGTGACGGCGGTGCTGACTGTCGCTCAAGCGGAGGATGAAATCGTGCTGCGGCTGGAGAGTACCGGCGGGCTGGTGCACGCCTACGGACTGGCGGCGGCGCAACTGCTGCGCATCCGCGACCGGCGGGTGAAGCTGACCGTGGCGGTGGACAAGGTGGCGGCCAGCGGCGGCTACATGATGGCCTGCGTGGCCGATCGCGTCATCGCCGCGCCGTTCGCCGTGCTCGGCTCGATCGGGGTCGTCGCCCAGTTACCCAATTTCAACCGTTTGCTCAAGAAACACGATGTCGATTACGAACAGTTCACGGCCGGCGAATTCAAGCGCACGGTGACGATTTTCGGCGAGAACACCGATCAGGGCCGGCATAAGTTTCAGGAGGAAATCGAGGATGCGCACACCCTGTTCAAGGACTTCGTGAAGACCCATCGTCCTCGGGTCGAGCTGGAGCGGGTGGCGACCGGCGAGCACTGGTACGGCACCCGAGCGCTGGAGTGCCAATTGGTGGACGAGCTGCGCACCAGCGACGATTATCTGCTGGAGGCCAGCGCCGAGGCGGATCTGTATGAAATCGCCTACACCGGCAAGAAGCCTTGGCTAGCGCGCCTGCTGGCGCAGACCGGGGAGGCGTTGGGACGGTTTTGAGCGTACCGGCCGGTTGCGTGGGTGGCGACCGGCGCGGGCGTTACGGTTCTCCGCTGGGTTCAGAACGGAATATCGTCGTCGAAGCTGTTGTCCACATCCGGCTTGGACGGCGACGCGGGGCGCGCCGGGCTCTGCGGCGCTCGCGATGCCGGGGCGGTGCCTGCTTCCGAGGCGCGCGATTCGAACGAGGCGTCGCCGCCGGAATCGCCGCGGCTACCCAGCATTTTCATTTCGTTGGCGACGATTTCGGTGGTGTAGCGGTCCTGGCCGTCCTGCCCTTGCCACTTGCGGGTCTGAATACGGCCCTCGATGTACACCGAGCGGCCTTTTTTCAGGTATTCGCCGGCGATTTTCGCCAGAGCGCCGAAGAAGACCACGCGATGCCACTCGGTGCGTTCTTGCTTTACCCCCTCGCGGTCCTTGAAGGTTTCGGTGGTGGCGATGTTGATGTGGGTAATCGCGTCGCCGCTGGGCATGTAGCGCACTTCCGGGTCCCTGCCCAGGTTGCCGATCAGAATCGCTTTGTTGACGCTGGCCATGGCGCTTGACTCCTTAATTCGCTTTCAATCTCGATGGGTGGTTAATACAGGCATCATGCCATAGATTGGCGGAATGCGTCGGCTGACTGGGGTCCGTCGCTCAGCGTTCCGTCGCCGCATACGCCCGCAGCGCCGCTTCGTCCAGCGCGTGCCGGTCCACCTTGAGATACGCCACTCCGTCGGCGGCGATGACCACCGCCTCCGCCACGCCCGGTACCTGCGTCAGCCGCGCCGCCAGATCCCAGGCTTGTCCCTCGTCCAGCGTGCCCACGTTGAGCAGATAGCTGCTCAGGTAACTCGGGTTCCGCATGGTCCAGGCCACCAGCAGCCAAGCCAGCGCGGCCAGCGTCGCGAAGGCGAAAACCCCCTGGAGGCCAATCCGCCCGTGCAACAAGCCACCCAGCGCCCCGCCGGCAAATGCCCCCAGGAACTGGCTGCTGGAATAGACACCCATCGCCGTGCCCTTGGCGTCGGGCGGCGCCATTTTGGCGATCAGCGAAGGCAGCGTGGCTTCCAGCAGGTTGAAGCCGGTAAAGAACGCTAGCATCAGCAGGCTGATTTCCAGCACGCTATCGTGCAGGGTCAACAGGCCGAACTCGGTCAGCGCCAGCAGCAGAATCGCCCCCAGGAACACCGGTTTGAGCCGGCGTTGCTTCTCGGCGACGATGATGAACGGCACCATCGCCGCCATCGAGAACAGCAGCGCCGGTAGATAGACTTCCCAATGCTTCCCGCTCGCCAGACCGGCGTCGCGCAGCGCCAGCGGCACGGCGACGAAGGTGGCGGTCAGCAGCAGGTGCAGGGTGAAGATGCCGAAATTGAGCCGCAGCAACTGACCGTCGAACAGCACCCGGCCGAACTGCGAGGCGACCGGCTCGGCGTCGCGGTGAACCCGGCTGACCACGGGATCGGGCACCTGGAAACGCACCACGGCCATGCCGAGCAGGGCGAACAAGCCGGTCAGCCAGAAGATGCCGGGCACCCCGATCCAGCTATTCAGCACCGGTCCCATGATCATCGAGACGGCGAAGGACAGGCCGATGGTGATGCCGATGAACGCCATCACCTTAATGCGGTGTTCCTCGCGGGTCAGATCGGCCGCCAGCGCCATCACCGCCGCCGACACCGCGCCACCGCCTTGCAGCGCCCGGCCGAGGATGACCGCCCAGATGGAATCGGCCAGCGCCGCCACCACGCTGCCCAGGGCGAAGATCAGCAGGCCCAGATAGATGATTCGCTTGCGGCCGTGGCGGTCGGACAGGAAGCCGAAGGGAATCTGGAATAGTGCTTGGCTGAAACCGTAAATGCCGATGGCCAAACCCGCCAGCGCCGGCGTATTGCCGCGCAGGTGTTCGGCGTACAGCGCGAACACCGGCAGGATCATGAACAAGCCCAACATGCGCAGCGAAAACACGCTCGCCAGCCAGAGCGCTGTCCGGCGTTCGTTGCTGGTCATTTCGTCATGCACTAAACCGGCTGCCTTCATCCCGTTTCAAGTCCCCGTCTGTCTTCGCGTCAAGATGGCCCATGATACTACCCTTGACCTTCGCCCGCATGGAGAGCCGTCATTTGCCCACATGGATAATCATGGCTTACGTTTTGTTTGAGAACGATTCTCATTTGTATTATGATGCTTTCAAGGCGCGGCGGGACCGGCCGCGCTGAGCCATGCCAGCATGGTTATTCTCGCGCCGGACGAGATGCGGGCAACCGTTTTCCCACGACGAAAAGGCAGCATGAACATGACCCAGACCCTGGATGGAAACGCCACCATCAGCGTGTTGAATCGAATTCTCGAACTGGAGCTGGCGGGCGTGGTGCGCTACACCCACTACGCATTGATGGTATACGGCTACAGCCGTATTCCCATCGTTGGCTGGCTCAATGCGCAGGCCGATGAAAGTCTGTTGCATGCTCGTCAAGCCGGGGAATTGATCACCAGCCTGGGTGGTCACCCCTCGCTGGGCATTGGCCCGTTGCTGGAAACGCATCAGCACGACATCGGCGATATCCTACGGGAATCGCTGGCGCACGAGGGCGAGGCGCTCAAAGCGTACTACGAGTTGCTGGATTGCGCGCAAGATCGGGATGTGCGCCTGGAGGAATATGCCCGGACCATGATTGCCGAGGAGCAAACCCACCTGGATGAAGTGGATAAGATGCTACGGGTACCGGGTCAGACTCGGATGGCCACGGGGGGCGCCTGAATGAAGACCCACGGCGAACGGGAACGCCAGGCATTTGCGTTGGCCCAAGCCGTGGGCTTGGGCTTCACCCAACCGCTGGGGCGGATGCGGCGCGGTAGTGTCGGTCGCGTCCTGGCGGTGAGCGGCGGGATGGGCGGTCACGATATCGAACGCGGTCTGCTGGAAATGGGATTTGTGGAAGGCGCGCGGGTCGAGGTGCTGCACCATGGTTTCCTGGGGCAGGACCCGCTGGCGGTGCGCATCAACCAGACCATGACGATCGCCTTGCGTCGTTGCGAAGCCAATGCCGTGCTGGTCGGGCCGCTGCGCGATGCGGCGGAGGAGGTCAAGCCGGGGCTCACTCTGGAGTATGCGTCGTCATGACCGCCATCACCCTGGCCAACGAGGAGATGCGGTTGGCCCGGATCGCGTTGGTGGGGCCGCCCAACAGCGGCAAGACTACCTTGTTCAACACCCTGACCGGCGGCCGACAAAAGACCGGTAATTATCCCGGCGTGACCGTCGAGCGGAAAAGCGGCCGACTGCGGACGCCGGTCGGCCATGCGATCGAACTCCTCGATCTGCCCGGCAGCTATAGTCTGCGCGCGCGCAGTCCCGACGAAGCCATCACTCGCGATGTCGTGTTGGGTCGGCAAGCGCGGGAAGCGTTGCCGGACGCCGTGGTCTGCGTGACCGACGCCACCAATCTAGGCCAGCATCTGCGGTTGCTCTTGGAATTGCGGCAATTGGGCCGGCCGCTGATTCTGGCGCTCAACATGATGGACATCGCGCAAAAACGCGGTTGCCAGATCAGCCTTGAGGCGCTATCCCGGCGCTTGGGCATTCCGGTGGTGACCACCGTGGCGATGCGCAAGAACGGGGTGCAAGATTTGCTGAGCCAAATCGATACCCTGTTGAACCAGCCCCTGGTCGCGAGCGGAGCGATCGCGGACTGGGTGGAGCCCGCGCCGGAAGCGATTCGGACTTACCACCGGGAAGTGGAGCAACTGCTGCGGGAAGCGGTCGTCCAGGAGGGCGCGCCGGAACGTCTCACCCGGCAATTGGACCAGATTTTTCTGCACCCGGTGGTCGGGCCACTGATACTGCTCGGCCTGCTGTTCCTGATGTTTCAGGCCGTGTTCAGTTGGGCGGAAGCGCCGATGGATTGGATCGACGGCGGCATGGCGAGCTTGCAGGCCCTGCTTTCCGAACATATGGCGGATAGCCTGCTGAAGAGCCTGCTGATCGACGGCGTCATCGCCGGGGTGGGCGGCGTGGTGATCTTCCTACCACAAATCCTGATCCTGTTCCTGTTCATCCTGTTGCTGGAGGATTCCGGCTACATGACCCGTGCCGCGTTCCTGATGGATCGCTTGATGAGCGCGGTCGGTCTGAACGGGCGTGCCTTTATTCCCCTGCTGTCCAGTTTCGCCTGCGCCATTCCCGGCATCATGGCGGCGCGCACCATCGCGCATCCCCTGGATCGGCTGACCACCATCCTGATCGCGCCGCTGATGACCTGCTCGGCGCGACTGCCGGTGTATGTCCTGCTGATCGCCGCCTTTATACCAAACACCACGGTTTGGGGCGGCATCGGTTTGCAGGGGCTGGTCATGTTCGGTTTGTACGCGACGGGCATCGTCGGCGCGCTGGTGATGGCGGGCGTGCTGCGCCTGACCTTGTTGCGCGGCGGCCGGCAGCCCTTGCTGATGGAACTGCCCAGCTACAAATGGCCGAATCCGGCCAATGTACTGCTCGGTTTGTTGGAGCGGGCCCGGATCTTCATGCGGCGAATCGGCACGATCATCTTGAGCGTCTTGATCTTGCTCTGGTTTCTCTCGACCTTTCCCGCGCCGCCGGCCGGTGCGACGGAGCCACCCGTTTATTACAGTCTCGCTGGCCTGATCGGGCGCGGGTTGGAACCGCTGTTGGCCCCCATCGGTTTCAATTGGCAGATCGCCATTGCCCTGGTACCTGGTCTGGCGGCGCGCGAGGTGGCGGTGGCGGCGCTCGGCACCGTGTATGCGCTGAGTGGCGACGAAGGCACGGTGACCGAAGCGTTGACCGCGACGCTGGCGCATGATTGGACGTTGGCGACGGCCTTGGCGTTACTGGCCTGGTACGTGTTTGCGCCGCAGTGTCTGGCGACGCTGGCCGCTGCTCGGCGCGAGACCAATTCCTGGCGCTGGCCGACCTTCATGTTCGTCTACCTGATGGTGCTGGCCTATCTCGCCGCATTCGTCACCTACCGGGCGGCGCTGGCGTTGGGAGGAGGCTGAGATGATGTGGCAGGATGGTTTGGCGTTGTTGATTGTGGTCATCGCCGCGTTGGCCGTGTTGCGCGCTTATGCGCCCGCCGGGATGTTTCGGTTCGGCGCGCGCCCAGGTGGCGACGGTCCTGACAAGCCCACCCCCACCGCCGGCGGCTGTAGTGGTTGTGCCGCGGGATCGTCCTGTTTCAAGTCGCGGAACACTCCCATTCCATCGTCATCCGGTGGTGCTGGCGGTTCCCGCCTGGTGGCCGGCGTCCCGATCAACAAAGGGTGATCCGGTACCGGTCCGGCGTTTGGATCGGGACCATCGCCAGATGAAAACCGTGACGCTTGCAATCGGAACACGGCGGTTCGCCAGTCGAGACCGGAGTCAGCGTACCGAGCGATAGACCGACGACCGCTGGCGCTTGCTCAGCACCAGTTGCCAAAGTTGCCCTTGCCGCGCCCGGAAAAAACCGGCGCAACTCAACAGATAATATTTCCACAGGCGATAAAAGCGCGAGTCGTAGCGGTTCCGCAGCCGGGGCCAACTGGCGTCGAAATTGGCCCACCAGGCCATCAGGGTGCGATCGTAATCCGGGCCAAAGTTGTGCCAGTCCTCGATCACGAAGCGCCGCTCCAGCACGTCGGTCAATTGCCGGGCGGAAGGGAGCTTGCCGTTGGGAAAGATGTACTTTTCGATCCAGGGATCGGTGGTGGAGGCGGTGGCGTGGTCGCCGATGGTGTGCAGGAGAAACAGACCCTGATCGGTTAGCACCCGGTGGATGGTATCGAAGTAGACCGGGTAATTTTTCGGACCGACGTGTTCGAACATGCCGACCGAAACCACCTTGTCGAACGAACCTTCCAGCTTGCGATAATCTTGGAATTCGATCTGGACCGGTAAGTCCGCGCACCGCCGCCGTGCATGGTCGAGCTGTTGTCGGGAGACGGTGATCCCGACCACATTCACGCCGTGATGGGTCGCCGCATGGTGGGCGAGTCCGCCCCAGCCACAGCCGATGTCCAGCAGCCGCTCGCCCGGTCGCAGCGCCAGCTTGCGGCAGATCAGTTCGAGTTTGTGCCGCTGCGCGTCGGCTAGATTATCGGCCTTCGCCCAATAGGCGCAGGAGTAGCTCATGGTGGGATCGAGCATGGCCTCGAAAACGTCGTTGCCGATGTCGTAATGCCGTTCGCCTACCTGGAAGGCCCGCTCTCGTGACTGGGGATTGAACAGCAACTGGTGCAGGAAGGCACCGAGCAGATACCACCGATCCCAGCCATGGATCTTTTCATTGAGGTCGCGACGCAGCAAGCGGTAAAAGAATTCGTCCAGCCGATCGGCTTCCCACAGACCATCCATGTAGGCTTCGCCAAGTCCGAGAGAGCCATGGAGCAGAATGCGCCGGTAAACCGCGCTGTCGAGAACTCGCATGTCCCAGGGCGCATCGCCATTAATGCGAATTCCAGCTTCCTCCAGCAAGAGCCCGATCGCTCGTGGGGGTTCGGTGTGATGAAGTATGCTCGGAGAATGTATTGGGGTGGTGCTGTGGTTGTAGTGCATGGTTCCACTCCTCCACCAGTTGCGGCTTGAGCGAACGATATTGAGGGATCAATCTCCATCAAGTCTATGAAAAGAATTAAATCTTTTCCATCTTTAGGGTTGAGGCGGAAAGTTGGGCGATCGTCTCGGTGGCGGCGAACGAGGTTGCCGCGCCGCCGATTCGAGGGTTGGCCGTGACTGTTCCTATGCGGGAACCTCGCTCAAGGCAATGCCCAATGCCTTGGCGACGCCCTCGCCGTAGGCTGGATCGGCCTTCAGGCAGTGACCGATATGGCGGATTTGAATCTCGCGCGGCGCCTCGCCAAGGGAGCGCGCGGTATTCTCGAACAAGACTTGCTGCTGTGCCGGCGTCATCAGGCGAAACAGCGCGCCGGGTTGCGAGTAGTAATCAGTGTCTTCGCGGTGATTCCAGTGATCGGCCGCGCCCTCCAGATTCAGCGGCGGCTCGGTAAAATCCGGCTGCTCCGCCCACTCGCCGTAGCTGTTCGGCTCGTAGCCCAGGGTGCTGCCGTGGTTGCCATCGACGCGCATGGCGCCATCGCGGTGGTAGCTGTGGACCGGGCAGCGCGCCGCGTTGACCGGGATGAGATGATGATTCACGCCGAGCCGGTAGCGCTGAGCGTCGCCGTAGGAGAATAGTCGTCCCTGCAACATCTTGTCGGGCGAGAAGCCGATGCCCGGCACCACGTTCGCGGGATTGAAGGCCGACTGTTCCACTTCCGCGAAGAAATTTTCCGGGTTGCGGTTCAGTTCCAGCACGCCCACGTCGATCAGCGGGTAATCCTGGTGCGGCCAGATCTTGGTGAGGTCGAAGGGGTGATAGGGCACCTTGGCGGCATCGGCTTCGGGCATGATCTGCACCTTGAGCGTCCACTTCGGGAAGTTGCCCGCTTCGATGCTCTCGTAGAGGTCACGCTGGTGACTCTCGCGGTCCTTGCCGATGAGCGCTTCGGCTTCCGCGTCGCTCAGGTTGCGAATGCCCTGTTGTGATTTGAAGTGGAACTTGACCCAATAGCGTTCATTCTTGGCGTTGATGAAGCTGAAGGTGTGGCTGCCGAAGCCGTGCATGTGGCGATAGGTCGCCGGGATGCCGCGATCGCTCATGACGATGGTGACTTGGTGGAGGGCTTCCGGGAGAGAAGTCCAGAAATCCCAGTTGTTCCTGGCGCTGCGCAGGTTGGTGCGCGGATCGCGTTTCACCGCATGGTTCAGATCGGGGAATTTCAGCGGATCACGCAAGAAGAACACCGGCGTATTGTTACCGACCAGATCCCAGTTGCCTTCTTCGGTGTAGAACTTCAATGCAAACCCGCGAATATCGCGCTCGGCATCGGCCGCGCCGCGCTCGCCGGCCACGGTGGTGAACCGCGCGAACAACTCGGTTTTCTTGCCGA
>JAGRHI010000350.1 GCA_020445045.1 Candidatus Competibacteraceae bacterium | reverse complement strand
GGGTTCAACCGGCGGGGTCACGGCTTCGACCGGCGCGGCGGATTCAACCGGCGGGGTCATGGCTTCGACCGGCGCGGCGGGTTCAACCGGCGGGGTCGCGGCTTCGACCGGCGTGGCGGGTTCAACCGGCGGGGTCGCGGCTTCGACCGGAGCAGCGGGTTTGACCGGGGCGGCGGCTGGGGGCGGCTCGGCTGGAGCAATAGCGATCGATTCGGCGGTTGGCGGGGCCAGGTTGTCGAACTTGAGCTGCAACAGCGTGTTGCCACCGCTCGCCGCCAGTGCCGCGGCATAGGCGGTTCGGGCCTTGGCGGCGTCGTTGCTGGCCAGGTATAGATCGCCTCGCAGCTCATCGCGCTCGGCCATCAGGGTGGTGGTGGTCACGCTTTCAAGCAGCTTTCCGGCTTCCTCGGTCCGACCGGCGGCGAACAATACCCGAGCCAGTCGCAGTCGGGCGATATCCTTGAATTCGTCGAGCTGGGCGTTGCCGATCACCCATTCCAGCCGCTGGCTCGCGGCGGCGGTATCGCCGCTATCCATTGCCAGTTTGGCCAGCCGCAGCGCCGTTAGCGCCGCATAGGCGGAATGGGGAAAGTCGGTCAGCAAGCCTTGTCCTTGCTGCCGGGCTTGCTCGGCGTCGGGTTTTTCCGTCGCCGCGACGAAGATGTCATAGGCTTGCGAGGCGGCTTCCGCCTGGGTGGCGCGATAGGAATTCCAGTATTGCCAGCCAAAAATGGCGACCAGACCGAGCGCGATGCCGCCAATGATGCTGGCGCCGTTCTCCTTCCACCATTTCTTGAGATCCTCGACGCGTTCGTCGTCGGTGTATTGATCCATTGAAGTATTTCCTCGGGCATCCGGTTGCTTGCTTAGGGGGTTTCTTCCAGCGCCGAGCGCAGGTAGGCGAGCACTTGATCCTGTGTCAAGATCCGTTGTTCGCCTTGGGCTTCGCGCAACGGCTTGACGGAGACGGTGCCGGTGCTGGCTTCGTCTTCGCCCAGGATCAGCGCGAATTGGGCGCCACTGTGATCGGCGCGGCGGAACTGGGCCTTGAAACCGCCGCCGCCGCAGTGCATCCGCAGTCGCAGCGCCGGCAGTTGGTCGCGCAGCCGTTCGGCCAGCGCCAGCCCGCAACGCTGAGCGGTATCGCCGACCGCGATCAAGTAGACCTGCGGAGTCGGATCGATCCCGGTGTAGCCAGTGGCGGCGAGCATGGCGACCAATCGCTCCAGTCCCATGGCAAAGCCCACGCCCGGTACCGTTTGGCCGCCCAACTCCTCGATCAGGCCATCGTAGCGTCCGCCGGCGCAGATCGTGCCCTGAGCGCCGAGCGTGTCGGTGACCCATTCGAAGACCGTCTTGCAGTAGTAATCCAAGCCGCGCACCAGGCGGGGATTGATTTCGTAGGCGATGCCGGCACCGTCCAGCAGGGTCTTGAGTTCCTCAAAATGGGCGTGCGACTCGGGGTCGAGATGATCCAGCAGCGACGGCGCCTCGGCGATCACCGCGCGCAGCGCCGGATTCTTGCTATCGAGAATCCGCAGTGGATTGGTATGCAACCGCCGCCGACTATCTTCGTCCAGTTCGTCGTGCCGCAGATTGAGGTAGGTCACCAAGCGCTCGCGGTAGCTGGCTCGGGCGGCGCTGGAGCCCAGCGAGTTGAGCTGCAAGCTCACCTCGCGCAAGCCAAGTCGTTGCCACAACCGCGCCGACAGGCAGATCAGTTCGGCGTCGATGTCGGGGCCGGTCATGCCATACGCCTCGGCGCCGACCTGATGGAATTGGCGATAACGGCCCTTCTGCGGTTTTTCGTAGCGGAACATCGGGCCGGCGTACCACAGTCGCTGGGTCTGGTTGTGCAGCAGGCCGTGTTCGATACAGGCGCGCACGCAACCGGCGGTGCCCTCGGGCCGCAAGGTGAGGCTTTCGCCGTTGCGGTCGGCGAAGGTGTACATCTCCTTTTCGACGATGTCGGTGACTTCGCCGATCGAGCGGGCGAACAACTCGGTTTTTTCCAGGAGCGGCAGGCGGATTTCGTGATAGTCGTAAGCGGCGAGCACTTCGCGCACGGTCGATTCGAGCCCCTGCCAGAGCGCCGATTCAGCCGGCGGGATATCGTTCATGCCGCGGATGGCTTGCAACTGCTTGGCCATGATTTCGTTTGGGTCCGGGTGTGGGAACAGTGGGTCCGAGGGCGGCGGGCCGGTTCAGGGTTGCGGGCGAGGCAGGGTAAAGCGGCTGACCGTGCCACGTCGGGGCACGTAAATCGCCTTGTCGATCGGCTGGCCGTCCAGGGTCAGGCGGGCGGCGGGAGCGTTACCCAGGGTAATCGCGAACGGCGCCGGTCCCGATAGCGATTCCGAGGAGTTGGCGCGTTTCAGACTGCTGATCAGTACTTTCCCTTCGGCGTCCTTCACCTCCACCCAGCAGTCGCCGCTGAATTCCAGCAGTAGTTTGGCGCCGGTGTCCGTTGCTGGATTGTCGCCGTTTTCTTCGGCGGGCGCACTCAGGGTGGTGGCGGCGGTGGCGGTTTGTACCCCAGGCAACGAAGGTACCGGCGTGGGTTCCGGGGCGGGTGGCGCCGCGTTCGGGGTCGACGTGGGCGGTACCGCGACGACCGGTGCCGGTGCGTTTTCCGACGAGCTTGCGGGCGGCGGCGCGGGCGGGTTCATCGCCTCGGACGCGGGTTGAAATGGATACTGGGTTTGCGTGGCGACGGTGGGAGTCGGTGGTTGGTCACCATTCTGACTGGCGCCCGACCACAGCGCGGTCAGTCGGCTGGGATCGAGGTCGCCTAGATGCTGTATGGCGATCCAGCCGATGCCAGCCACCAGCAACAGGTAGAACAGGCCGCGCAGATCGCGCACCCGGGTCTGCCGCCGAAGCGGGCGCGCCACTTGCAACGGTGGCGGGGCTTGGCTGGTCATGCCCGACTGTTGCCGGTAGCGCTCCAATACCGCTTGTTCCGGCAGATTCAGCAGTCGGGCGTAGCGGCTGAGATAACCACGGACGAAGACCGGTGCGCCCAGCCGCGCGAAATCATCGGTTTCGAGCGCCTGGATGATCGTCGGGTTCAAACCGAGATGGTGGGCGACATCACGCTGTTCGGCACCATGGCCGGTACGGACTTGGGTGAGCCAGGCGCCCAACGATTCGTTGGTCGCTCCGGTGGCTTCCGTCGATGAGGTGAAATCGGGGTTCATTTCGTTGGACATGCTCTTACGGCTTGTTCAGACGGCGGGCTTCTTCGGAATTCGGGAATTGGCCGGACAGCAGCGCGCTGTACTGCTGGCGCAGATGTGAATCGCCATCCTGAGCGGTCTCGATCAGAATACCGAGCCACAAACTTTGTGGGGTGGGACGGGTTTGGGCATGGTAGCGCTGCAGGAAAGCGCGCCCCTGTAGCGTCTTGCCCTGACCCTGACTGATTTCGGCCAGTTCGTATAGGGCGACGGTGTTGTTGGGATCGCTGTCCAGCGACTTGCGCAGCCAGGTTTCGGCCTGCGTCAGATCACCGCGATGGCGGGCACAGACCCCCAGGCCGGCATAAGCTTCCGAGGCGCTGGCGCCGGCATCGGCCGGGTTGCTGGCGATCTTCTGGAGTTCGCTTTCGCCCTCGGCGGCCCGTTCGGGGAAATGTTTGCACAGCAACCGGGCATAATTCAGCTTCGCCAAGGTGTAGTCCGGTTGGAGTTCGATCGCTTTCTTGAAATGAGCCTCGGCGGGCGCGTACTCACGGGTCTCCTCGTACAGCACGGCGATGGCGTTATGAGCTTCCGGGAAATTGTCATCGTATTGCAGGGCCTTCAGCAATTTTTCCGTGGCGACTTCGAAGTGGCCCGACTGCATGTAACCAATGCCCAGCTTGAAATTGGCCTCGGCGGCGTTGCGCTTGAATTCCTGCTCCTGGGTATTGGCGCAGGTCGCCAGCAGCGGCAGCGCCAGGGCAAGGATCATGGATTTGGCCAACGGTGGCATATGCTGGAACTCCCTAGCTGGCGAGGCGCACTGGCTGGCGGCCGCGGGCCTGGACCTGTCCGGCCAGTTGGCCACAAGCCGCGGCGATATCGTCGCCCCGTGTCTTGCGAGTCACGACCGTCAGATCATGGGCCATCAGTACCGCCTGAAAACGGGCGATGGCCGCTGGTCCGGAGCGGCGGTGGCGCGTTCCCGGAAACGGATTGAATGGAATCAGATTGACCTTGGATGGAATGCCCTGGATGAGAGCGGCCAGCGCGCGAGCCTGTTTTTCGGAATCGTTGACCCCGTCCAGCAGCACGTATTCCCAGGTGATGCGGCGGTGCGGCTTGTCGGCGATATAGTGCCGGCAGGCCGCCAGCAGTTCGGCGATGGGATACTTGCGGTTGAGCGGCACCAATTGGTTGCGCAATTCGTCGTCCGGCGCGTGCAGGGAGACCGCCAGACTGACCTCGGAGACCTCCTTCAACCGGTACAGGGCCGGGATCACGCCGGCGGTGCTGAGGGTGACGCGACGCTTGGAGATGCCGAAGCCGAGGT
>JAGRHI010000349.1 GCA_020445045.1 Candidatus Competibacteraceae bacterium | reverse complement strand
CCGGGGGTTTACCTCGATTAATTACTGGTTTTTGTACCTGCAATATCTTCCTCTTGCGCCAGAGCGTATCGAATCGCTTCGTCGATCCAGTCATCCCGCCAGAACTTGTCCATCGTTTTCCCTGTCTCCGCCTGACCGTCCGATTTTTCGATCGACCTTGTTTTGAAGCGATTCCAACCCCATGCAACCGAACGATTCACCGTTCCGGCTATACCCCGCCCGCACCATTTCAGGCTACCATGACGCATCCAATCCCACCGGGATTCTCCGCATGGCCAAACACACTCCCCTGTATGCCCGCCACGCCGCCCTGGGGGCGAAGCTGGTGGACTTCGGCGGCTGGGATATGCCACTGCATTACGGCTCGCAGCTCGACGAACATCATCGGGTGCGCCGCGTCGCCGGCGTGTTCGACGTGTCGCACATGACGGTGGTCGATTTCGCCGACCCCGACCCGACCCGCGCCCTGCTCCGCCACCTGCTGGCTAACGACGTCGCCCGTCTGTATCCCGGCAAGGCGCTATATACCTGCATGCTGAACGAAGCCGGCGGGGTGATCGACGACTTGATCGTCTATGACCGGGGCGAGGCGGGTTACCGGCTGGTGCTGAACGCCGCCACCCGCGATAAGGATCTAAGCTGGATCGCGCCGCACGCCGAACGCTTCGGCGCCGCCTGGCGCGAACGCGACGATCTGGCGATGCTGGCGGTGCAAGGTCCCGAAGCACTGGCTCGGCTGGAAAGCGTCTTGGGCGCCGACACCCTGATGGCCGTGCGGGCGCTCAAGCCGTTCCATGCCTTGGAAACCGACCACGGATTCGTCGCCCGTACCGGTTATACCGGCGAGGACGGGGTGGAAATCCTCCCACTCGCCGCCACCGCGCCAGACCTATGGGACCGAATCATCGCCGCCAGCGTCGCGCCCTGTGGGCTGGGCGCCCGCGATACCCTGCGGCTGGAAGCCGGCATGAATCTGTACGGCAGCGACATGGACGAGACCACCACCCCGCTGGTATCCGGGCTGGGCTGGACCGTGGCCTGGGAGCCGGTCGAGCGCGACTTCATCGGCCGCGCCGCGCTGGAACGGCAACGCGCGACCGGTGCGCCGCAAACCTTCGTCGGCCTGGTGCTGGAGGAACGCGGCGTGCTGCGTGGCCATCAGCACGTTTTCGACGACGAGCGCGAGATCGGTCAGATCACCAGCGGCACCTTTTCCCCCACCCTGAACCGCGCAATCGCCCTGGCTCGGGTCGACACCGGTGTCGGCGCGCGTTGCCACGTGGAGATTCGCGGCAAACGCCTGCCGGCGCGAGTGGTCAAGCCGCCGTTCGTCCGCCATGGCCGCGCCCTGATCGAATGACCCCACCCCAGAACCCCGTTGTTGAGGAATCGAACCCATGAGCAGCAACATTCCCGTCGACCTGTGTTACAGCGAATCTCACGAATGGGCGCGCGCCAACGACGACGGCACCGTCACCGTGGGCATCACCGACCATGCCCAGCACCTGCTGGGCGACCTGGTGTTCGTGGAAATCCCGGAAGTGGGCCGCGCCGTGGCGGCCACCGAAAGCTGTGCGGTGGTCGAGTCGGTCAAGGCCGCTTCCGACGTCTACAGCCCACTGGAAGGCGTGATCGTGGCGGTGAACGAGGCCCTGGCCGACACCCCGGAACTGATCAATGAAGATCCGTACGGCGAGGGCTGGATTTTCCGGCTCAAGACCACCGCCACACTGGACGGATTGCTGGACGCGGCCGCCTACGAAGCCATCGCCATCGCCGACGACGAGGATGAAGACGACGGTTCATTGACCAATCCCAGGCTGGTCGAGTGACGCGGGGCGCGATCGTCATGCCGTTTATCCCCCATACCTCGGACGATGTCCGGGCAATGCTGGCCGCCATCGGCGCGCCGGATCTGGACACGTTGTTCGAGGAAATCCCGTCGGCGCTGCGGGTCGGCGAACTACCGGCCCTCCCGGAGGCGCTGAACGAGTTGCAGGTCACCCGGCTGATGGAA
>JAGRHI010000348.1 GCA_020445045.1 Candidatus Competibacteraceae bacterium | reverse complement strand
AGGTGCTCGAAGAAGCGCCCGCGCCCGGCATGACGCCCGAGCGTCGCGCCGCGATGAGTCATGCGGCGGTAAAGGCCGCGCAGGTGGTCGGCTATGTCGGCGCCGGCACGGTGGAATTCATCGTCGGCCCGGATGGCGCTTTCTATTTCATGGAGATGAACACGCGACTCCAGGTCGAGCATCCCGTCACCGAGATGATCAGCGGTCTGGATCTGGTGGAGTGGCAATTGCGTGTGGCGTGCGGCGAACCGTTGCCGCTGACTCAGGAACAGATCCAGATCCACGGGCACGCGCTGGAGGCCCGGATTTACGCCGAAGATCCCGCCAAGGGCTTTCTGCCCTCCACCGGCAAGCTGCTACACCTCGCGCCACCGGAAGAGAACCTGCACGTCCGGGTCGACACGGGCGTCGAGGAAAACGACGAGATCGGTCCCTTCTACGATCCGATGATCGCCAAGCTCATCGTGTGGGACATGAATCGAGAACAGGCGCTGGCTCGCATGCTGCGCGCATTGGCCCAATACCGCATCGTGGGTGTCGCCAACAACGTCGATTTCCTGGCGCGCCTGGTGGCCTCCCCCGCTTTTGCCCAAGCCGACCTTGACACCGATCTGATCGAACGCGAGCGCGAATTCCTATTTGCCACCGATTCACCCATTCCCCGCGATGTTTTGCTGGTTGCCGCGCTCGCTACCCTGTTGCGCGAGGAGGCGCGGGCGAGCGCCGAGGCCGCCCGACATGCCGATCCGCTTTCGCCCTGGCACCGACGCGATGGCTGGCGGCTCAATTCCCGCGCCGAACGCCGACTGCTGTTCCGCGCCGGCGAATCGGAGAAAACCGTGGGCGTGCGCTATGCCGAGCAGGGCTACGCGCTGGAACTCGACGGCCTGGAGACGCGGGTTCGGGGCGAACTCAGGCCAAACGACAGCCTGTGGGCGGAGTTGGGCGGCTCGCGAACCAACGCCACGGTGGTGGTCGCCGGGGAGAAACGGCATGTCTTTCTCCATGGCCGAGTTTGGCGCTTGGCGCGAATCGATCCCTTGTATTACGGCGGCGAGGGTGGCGGCCCGGAGGGTGGCTTGCTGGCCCCCATGCCGGGCAATGTGATCGCGCTGCTCGCGACGGTGGGCGCGAAGGTGGAAAAAGGCGCTCCACTGCTGATTCTGGAGGCCATGAAGATGGAGCACACCATCGCGGCGCCAAGCAGGGGAACGGTGAAGTCCTTCCACTTCGCGGTCGGCGACCCAGTGAGCGATGGCGCCGAACTGGTGGAATTCGAACCCGAGCAGACATGACATTCATGAGCCTGGAACCCATGCCGCTACCCAAGATCGTCAAGATCGTCGAAGTAGGTCCCCGCGATGGCTTGCAAAACGAGCCGACGGTGATCGCCACCGCAACCAAGGTGGAGCTGATCGCTCGGCTGGGGAAAGCTGGGCTGAAGGCCATCGAGGCGACCTCTTTCGTTTCGCCGCGGTGGGTGCCACAGATGGCCGACAACGCCGAGGTCATGCGTGCCATCGAACGCTTGCCCGGCGTTGCCTACCCGGTGCTGACGCCCAACCTGAAGGGTCTTGAGGCCGCCCTGGCGGCGGGGGCGCGGGAAGTGGCCGTGTTCGGCGCGGCATCCGAATCCTTCTCGCAAAAAAATATCAATTGTTCCATCGCCGACTCACTGAAACGTTTCGAACCGGTCATGGCGGCGGCACGGCAAGCCGGCGTCCAAGTACGCGNNCGCGGCTACGTGTCCTGCGTGCTCGGTTGTCCCTACGAAGGGCATATCCAACCGGCGGCGGTCGCTCAAGTAGCCGGCACCCTATTCGACATGGGATGCCACGAGATCAGTTTGGGCGACACCATCGGCGTGGGGACGCCGGAAGCTACCAAGCGTCTGATCGAGACCGTCGGCGCCCGCATCCCCATCGACCGCATCGCTGGACACTACCACGACACCCATGGCATGGCCATCGCCAATATCTACGCCTCGCTCCAATGTGGCGTGACCGTGTTCGACGCCTCGGTGGCCGGGCTGGGCGGCTGCCCCTACGCCAAGGGCGCTTCCGGCAACGTCGCCACCGAAGATGTCGTGTATCTGCTGAACGGCTTGGGGATCGCAACCGGCATCGATCTCGACGCGCTTATCGATTGTTCGGCCTGGATCAGCGCGGCGCTGGGCCGTTCGCCGACGTCGAAAGTCGCGCGGGCGAAACTCGGTCGAACATCCCCGGCCACCGGACCCTCCTGATCGATGGAGAGAACTCGATGAACGATCGTTCGCATGACGATGACACCGTGCCGACCTTCGATCGGCCGCTGTGGACACCCGATCCGGCGCGCGCCACCGCCACCCGCATGGCTGCCTTTACCGCATATGCCCGACAGGTTTCCGGGCAGGCACTCGCCTCGTATGCCGATTTGCACGCCTGGTCGATCGACGCCCCCGAGCAATTCTGGTCGGCGATCTGGGATTTCTGCGGCGTGCGCGGCGAACGCGGCGAGCGGGTTCTGGTCGATCCCCAGCGGATGCCCGGTGCCCACTGGTTCCCGGACGCCCGACTCAATTTTGCCGAGAACCTGTTGCGGGACTGTGGTAACCCCGAAGCCTTGGTATTTTGGGGCGAAGACCGGGTCAAGCGCAGGCTGTCGCGGGCCGAATTGCGTCGACAGGTCGCTCAATTCGCGGCGGCGCTGAAGCAAACGGGCATCGGTGCCGGCGATCGCGTCGCCGCCTATCTGCCCAATCTGCCCGAAACGATCGTCGCCATGCTCGCCACCGCCAGCATCGGCGCGGTCTTTACCAGCGCCTCGCCGGATTTCGGCGTCCAGGGAGTCCTCGACCGTTTCGGCCAGACCGAACCCAAAGTGTTGATCGCCTGCGATGGCTATTGGTACAACGGCAAGGCGGTCGATCTTCAGCTCAAGCTGGCCGAACTGATGCCGCAATTGCCCAGTGTCCAGCGCTTGATCCTAGTTCCCTACCTGGACGACGACACGGACGCGCTCGCGGCCAATCTGCCCAAAGGCATTTCCTTCGCTCGCTTTATCGCGCCCCACGCGGCGACGACCACCATCGAGTTTGCGCCGCTGCCTTTCGAGCACCCGCTCTACATCCTGTATTCGTCGGGGACGACCGGTATCCCCAAATGCATCGTTCACGGCGCTGGGGGAACCTTGTTGCAGCATCTCAAGGAACACCAGCTACATAGCGATCTGCGGGAGGGAGACCGTTTTTTCTACTTCACCACCTGCGGCTGGATGATGTGG
>JAGRHI010000004.1:6694-7432 GCA_020445045.1 Candidatus Competibacteraceae bacterium | reverse complement strand
ATTTGCGCAGCCGCCAGTCGGACGGCGGCGCGTAACCCTCGATCAGCACCGGCATTGCCAGCTCGGCGGCGGTTTGCTCGACGCAAGCCAGCAGATCCAGATAATTCTCCAATTGCCCCAGCGGCGGCATGAAGACGTAGAGGTGACCTTCACGCGACTCCACGCACAAGGCGGTGTGGATCACGGCTTGGGTATCCGCCGTCGCGGCTGGTTGTTCCTGGAAATCGCCGCGCGCGGCCTCCGTGCCTCCTCTCAGAAACTCGCTATAGCGGCGCATTACCTCGCCATGGACATCGCCCAGCGCGGCGCGGAACTCGAACAGCGACTGCGGATGCGGTACTTCGCGGTCGGTTTCCCCGACCCAGGGCAGGGCCGCCAACGGCAACCGATAACCCATCGGCGAGTCACCGGGAATCAAATACAGATGCTCGCGACGCAGCGCCCACGGTCCGCTCATCCATCGCCCACCATCCGGCGTTTCGTGCCAGCGAATCGGCAGCGCATACCCGGTGATGGCGTTTAGACCCCGCTCCAGCAGGATCGCCAGCCGCCGGCGCTCCTCCTCGTCCTTGAGATCGTACTTCAAGGGATCGACGTTGACCGGCAGCGTGCGCTCCTTCCACAGGTAGTAATACACGTCCTCGTAGCCGGGAATCAGGCGCCCGGCGTTCACGCCCAAGCGCCGGGTCAGCTCCCGCGCAAAGGTCAGCGCCTGCTCCGGGCCGAACCCTTGCGGCG
>JAGRHI010000004.1:6229-6672 GCA_020445045.1 Candidatus Competibacteraceae bacterium | reverse complement strand
GCGATCCAGCGCGGATCATGCCACAGCGGCAGATCATCACTGCGCCAGTAGCAGGACAACGCCCAGCGCGGCAGGGATTCGCCCGGATACCACTTACCTTGGCTGTAATGCAGGAAGCCGTAAGGCGCGAAGCGGTCGCGCAGTTTCTTCAACAGCCGCCCAGCCAGCTTGCGTTTGGTCGGACCGATGGCGGCGGTGGTCCATTCCGCGCCGTCCATGTCGTCGATGGAGACAAAGGTCGGTTCGCCGCCCATGGTCAATCGCACGTCGTCAGCGCGTAGTTTCGCGTCCACATCGTGGCCCAAGGCCTCAATGGTCCGCCATTGCTCCTCGGTGTAGGGCTTGGTGACGCGCGGGTCCTCGTGGATGCGCGTCACTTTCATGCCGAAATCGAATTCCGTTTCGCATTGATCAGTATAGCCGGTGACCGGCGCGGCGCTGGG
>JAGRHI010000004.1:996-6170 GCA_020445045.1 Candidatus Competibacteraceae bacterium | reverse complement strand
TCGGGTCCAAGCCGATCCAGCCGGCGCCCGGCACGAACACCTCGGCCCAAGCGTGCAAGTCGGTGAAATCGGCCTCGGGGCCGGAAGGGCCGTCCAAGGACTTGAGATCGGCGGTCAGTTGAATCAGGTAGCCGGACACGAAACGCGCCGCCAATCCCAGGTGCCGCAGGATTTGCACCAGTAGCCAAGCCGAATCGCGACAGGAACCGCTGCGTTTGCCCAGCGTTTCCTCACAGGTCTGCACCCCTGCTTCCATGCGAATGAGATAGCCGATATCCTGACCCAGTCGTCGATTGAGTTCCACCAGGAAATCGACGATCGTTTGCGGTTTGTTGCGATCGACACCCTCCAGCCAGGCATTCAGTAACGGGCCGTTTTCCTGCGTTTCCAGATAGGGCGTCAACTCCCGACATAGGGTGGGTTCGTAGGCAAACGGATATTTCTCGGCGTAGCTTTCGACGAAGAAATCGAAGGGATTGATGACCGTCATCTCGGCCACCAGATCGACGGTCAGGCTCAGTTCCCGAACCTTTTCCGGAAACACCAGCCGGGCCTGAAAATTGCCGAAGGGGTCCTGCATCCAGTTGATGAAGTGCTGGGCCGGCTCGATCTTGAGCGAGTAGGCATGGATCGGGGTACGGGTATGCGACGCCGGGCGCAGACGAATCACATGCGGCGACACATTGACGGCGCGATCGAATCGATACGAGGTATGGTGGTGGAGAGCAACACGTATGGCCATGGCCTATCCTTCATAGTCGGCTACAATCGTGGCGCGCATTATGCGGGAACAGTTCGGCTTGGCCAATGCCGGCGACACACCGTCAAACAGGAGAAGTTCGTTTACAATTCACCGTATGCACTTAATAAGTGCAACATGGCTTTTTCCGCGCCATCCTCGTGCATTCAGGCCGTTTTCCCTTGGACCACCGTGCGTCATGCTTTCCATGCCATTGCAGGCAACTCTTGTATTTTTGTTTATCGTATTGCCGACTCATCCCGATCATCATGCTTTACTCCCAACTGGCTTGGATTTTGCTGCATTCAAGCGCAATAACGATCGAGCATGCCAATGCAAGGACAACGATAGATGACAATCGAATGGCGGAACTATGCCGCGACCGACTCATACGACGAACTCATCGACGGCGCGACCGGACCACGACCGGCGGCGAAGACGCTGTGCGAGTATCTGGCCTCGCTGAGCGATGAGGAACTGCGCGAGCGCAAGACCGCGGCCGAACTGGCCATACTGGTCATGGGCATCACCTTCACCGTCTACACCGAGGGTGGCAGCATCGACCGGGCCTGGCCGTTCGACATCGTGCCGCGCATCATCCCGAAACGCGAATGGGACCGCACCGAAGCCGGTCTGAAACAACGAGTGCAGGCGCTCAACCTGTTCATCGACGATCTTTACCACGAGCAGAAGATCATCAAGGACGGCGTGTTTCCAGCCGAGGTGCTGGCGCAGTCGGTCAACTTCCGGCCGCAGTGCGTGGGAGTCAGCCCGCGTCACGGTGTCTGGGCGCACATCTGCGGTTCGGATCTGGTGCGCGACAAGGACGGCACGGTCTACGTGCTGGAAGACAACCTGCGGGTTCCCTCCGGCGTATCCTACATGCTGGAAAATCGGGTGGTCACCAAACGGGTGTTCCCGGAGCTGTTCGAGTACCAGCGCATCCAGCCGGTGGACGACTACACCCCGCGCCTGTACGACATGTTGGCCTCGCTGTCGCCGCGCCCCAGCGACAACCCCAGCGTGGTGGTGCTCACCCCCGGCATCTACAACTCGGCCTATTTCGAACATTCCTACCTCGCCCAACAGATGGGCGTGGAACTGGTCGAGGGTAGCGACCTTGAGGTCGGCGACGACGATTGCGTCTACATGCGCACCATCGAAGGACTGGAGCGGGTGGACGTGATCTACCGGCGGGTCGACGATCTGTTTCTCGATCCCGAAGCCTTCCGGCCGGACTCGGCGCTGGGCGTCACCGGCTTGATGCGGGCTTGGCGCAAAGGCAACGTGGCGCTGGCCAACGCGCCGGGCGCCGGCGTGGCCGACGACAAGGTCGTGTACACCTTTGTCCCTGACATCATCAAATACTATCTCGATCAGGACCCTCTGATCGCCAACGTGCCCTCCTACCTGTGCATGCGCGAGAAGGACCGAGACCATGTATTGGCCAATCTGGACAAACTGGTGGTCAAACCCGCCAACGAATCCGGCGGTTACGGCATGATGGTCGGACCACACGCCACCTCCAGCGAACGCAAGCGCTTCGCCGAACTGATCCAGAAGGACCCGCGCAACTATATGGCCCAACCCACCCTATCGATCTCCACCTCGCCGACCCTGTGCGACGACCAGATGGAGCCACGCCATGTGGACTTGCGGCCGTTCATCCTGTCCGGTCCCACTACCTATGTAACCACTGGCGGCCTGACCCGGGTCGCCCTCCGAAAAGGTTCGTTGGTGGTCAACTCCTCGCAGGGGGGTGGCAGCAAGGACACCTGGATCGTCGATACCGAGGGCTTCTAACATGCTGTCACGCGTCGCCCAAAACATCTATTGGATGGCCCGTCAAATCGAACGGGCCGAAGACACCGCGCGCATCATCAACGTCAACAGCAACCTGTTGCTGGACCTGCCGCGCAACACCACCTTCGGCTGGCTGCCGCTGATCTTCATCGTCGGCGCCGAGAAACTGTTCTTCGAGAAGGACCCGAACCGACTGGCCGACGAAACCGCCGTGCTCAAGTTCCTGATCAGCGACCGCGACAATCCCGGTTCGATCATCTCCAGCCTGGCCGCCGCCCGCGAGAACCTGCGAACCACGCGCGACACCGTGCCACAGGACGTCTGGGAACAGATCAACGGCCTATACATCTACGCCCGCGACCATGTCCCCACCCGGCGCGGCCGTTTCGAGTTCATGCGACGGGTCATTCACGGCGCGCAACAGATCAACGGCATGCTATCCGGCGCCATGAGCCGCACCGCCGCCTACGATTTCGTCCGGCTGGGCCGCTACCTGGAACGAGCCGACATGACCACCCGTATTCTGGACGTGCGCTCGGCCAATCTGCTGCCGCGCGCCAGCCAACCAGCGGTGGTGGAATCCCGCCAAGAACAGGATTCGGCCGAGTCCAGCCAGACCCAGTCGCAATCCCAGGCCGCCACCCCCGAACGGCAGGAACAGGACCCTTTCGAGAACATTCAATGGATGAGCGTATTGAAATCGCTGAGCGCCTACCAGATGTACCGCCAGCAGGTACGGTTGCGGGTCGGCGGCCCCGACGTGCTCAAATTCCTGTTGCAAGATGAATGTCTTCCGCGCGCCGTGGCCTATTGCTTGACGCAAATGGAAATCTGCCTGCGGGAACTCCCCAAGAGCGCCACGCCGCTCGCCAGCATCGCCGCCCTCAGACAACGCTTGAACACAGCGGCGGTGCCGGAACTCGCCCGCGAGGGTCTGCACGAATTCATCGATGAATTGCAGATCGGTCTGGGCCACCTGCACGATCAGATCGCCGCCACCTATTTCGCCTAGCTCGCAATTTTCCGGCCAACCTTGCCCGACTGCGGGTCATCCACTTCGCCAGCCTCCGGGCTGGCGTTTTTTTCGTGCCCGCCGTTGCGGCCCCGCTGGGCTTACCCGACAATACATCGTGGACCTTGGCGACTGGCGAAAAGGGTTGGACCCGCGTCATGGACTACAGTCATGGACTACGTGACGGCCTATTTCGACGACACGGTGAACGACCTATGAAATTCGAGTTTGATCCCCAGGCCGACGCGGTTTACCTGGAACTGACGGACGCTGACGTGGACGAATCCAAGGAAGTCCAACCCGGCATTATCATGGACTACGATGCCGAAGAGCGGATCGTGGGCATTGAGGTCCTCCACGTAAGCAAGCGAGCCCAATTGCCCTTGCAAAAAGCGGCTTGACATTACGCGCCAAAATCCCCTGCGGTCCATCGCGGCTCTCGCGGGAAAGGTTCAATTGTTTTTTCCGCGCGGTAGACCGTGTACGATCACTTCAGCCCGCTCTAATCCACGTCCTCCCACCCAACGGACGCGAATCTTTCGGACAGTCCACAAGGGAACCCTCGTGACTTACCAACACCGCTATCTGGATGGCAGCCCGCTGGCGCTGCCGATTGGCAAGGTCGTCTGTATCGGCCGCAACTATCTCGACCACATCCGCGAACTCAACAACGCGGTGCCGGAAACGCCCATTCTGTTCATGAAACCGGCCACCGCGCTGGCCGGACTGGACGAAGCGATCCGGCTGCCGGCGGGGCGAGGCGAATGCCACCATGAAGTGGAACTGGCGGTGCTGGTGGGCCGGGAGCTGCGGAACGCCGACGCCGACACCGCCCACGCGGCCGTGGCCGGTTACGGCATCGCTCTGGATCTGACCCTGCGCGATCTGCAAAACAACTTGAAAAAGAAAGGCCACCCCTGGGAAACCGCCAAAGCCTTCGATGGCGCCTGCCCGCTGTCGCCGTTTCTGCAACCCGAAGCGCTGCCCGAACCGCAAGCGACCGAGCTGGCGCTGCGAGTCAACGGCGAATTACGTCAGCAGGGCAATACCCGCCAGATGATGGTCGGCATTTTCGAACTGATGGCTTATATCTCCACCCACTTCACTCTGCAACCGGGTGATGTGGTGCTGACCGGCACGCCGTCCGGCGTCGGCCCGCTCGCCTCCGGCGATGCGCTGACGCTCAGCCTGGCCGGTCACGATTTCAGCGTGCGAGTGGCCTGAGCCGTGCTTCGAACATGAACATACTGCTGGTTTACGCCCACCCCAACCCGCGCAGCTTCAATCGGGCCCTTCTGGAAACGATCGACGCCGAACTCCGCGAACGGGGACACGCCACCTGCATTCGCGATTTGTATCAGATGCGGTTTCGCTCGGTGCTGGACGGTGAGGATCTGATCCGTAACTGGCGCGGCGACCTGCCGGACGACATTCGTCAGGAACAGGAAGCCATCCGCTGGGCGCAAGGACTGGTCTTCATTTATCCGATCTGGTGGTTCGGCCCGCCCGCCATTCTCAAGGGCTGGATCGACCGGGTGTTCGTGCGCAAATTCGCCTTCGACTTCACCGAATCCGGCATGCAAGGTCTGCTGACACACGAAAAAGCCTTGATCATCAATA
>JAGRHI010000004.1:0-974 GCA_020445045.1 Candidatus Competibacteraceae bacterium | reverse complement strand
GCGACGAGGCCACTTACCAGCGCCTACGCTGGCACGAATTGCTGGTGCGGCCGATGGCCGAAGGCATCTTGGAGGCGTGCGGCGTTCGCGCCGTCATCCACCGCGCATTCTACCAGGTGCCGACCGTCTCGCCGGCCGAGCGCCACGCCATGCTGGCGGAAGCATGCGACCTGGCCGCGATGTTTTAGCGCGGCGGGACCACCGTTCGACCGGCATCCGCTCTCGCGATCAGACTCATAACAGCGGCTTCAAACGCGCCAGGATGTCGTCTCGGGCCTGCGCCAGGAGCGATTCGCGGTCCAGACTGTCGAGGATATCCTGCACCACCCGCTTCGGTCCGCCCTCGCCCCAGGACTTGCCTTGGGCGAAATACTGTTCGGCCGCCCGCCCGACCACGTAGGTGCCGTACCAGGCCACCGCGCCCTGTGCCCCGGCGGTCACCACCGTCGACAGCCCCAGACTGATGCCCTTCAGCGCCGCCGCCACCAGATTCATGACCCAGACCGTGCCCATCAAAAACGCCAGTTGGGTGAAAATGGTCTTGAGCAGCGCGCCCGCCTCGACCCGGTTGATTGGCAGGCCGTAAACCCGGCCAAGATGCACGATCATCGCCGCGTCGGTGGCGACCGCCGCCAGAATATCGGCGACTGGAATGGGGTTCAGCGCCACCGCCACGCCCTTGGCCAGACAATACTTGCGCACCACCTTATCGGCCAGATCGCGACGGATGACGACGATCTCGCGGGTCAAACGGTCGGAGAAGCGACCGGCGAACAAGCCGGCGTTGAGCGCCGCCATGGTCTTGCCCTCGGCCTTGAGGATGTCCCAGATCCGCTCGCGCAGCGCGGTCACGTCGGTCGGCGGCCGACGGCGAGTCTCGGTCTCGTTGCCCTCGGCGTCCACCAGAATCACGATCCGCTCGGCCGGCTGGGCGGCGACGGTCAGAATGTCTTGCGGCTGGATCAGCCCGGCGC
>JAGRHI010000347.1 GCA_020445045.1 Candidatus Competibacteraceae bacterium | reverse complement strand
TAGAAATCAGCAGCTCAGAATTCAGAATTCGCCAGGGAGACCACCACCCGAAACCCCAGATTGAAGTAGAAGTTGACCGGAAGGGTCCTGTTGCGCGTCGTGACATGCGCGTACCGTCGCTCGACGAGCCAGGAACCGCCCCGCACGACAAAGGAGGCATTAGTCTCTATATTGTTACGTTCATTGCGAGGGTCGTAGGGATAATCCCGATAATGGCTCCGCGTCCACTCCCAGACGTTGCCGCTCAGGTCGTGCAGACCGGCCGGCGTCGCGCCGCGCGGATACAGGCCCACCGGCGTGGGATGCCCGATGCCGCTCTCGCTGATGTTGGCGCGCTCTTCGTCCCAGTCCGCATCGCCCCAGGGATAGCGACGCCCGTCGCCATTTCGCGCCGCCTTCTCCCATTCCGCTTCGGTCGGCAGCCGCACGACGTACCGCTCGTCCGCCAAGAGATTCGTCCCACCCAACCGCCGCAGGGCAGCGTCCAGCCAGCGGCAGTAGGCCACGGCCTCGAACCGGGACACCCCCACCACCGGGCGGTTCGGATGCAGACGCTGGTCGTCCCACCTAAAGGGCATCGCCCGTGACTCCACGGGACGACGTTTGAGCCAATCCCGCAACCAGTCTTCCTTGACTTGGCTGTCCCATCGCCCTTGCCGCCAGGACCAACCGGTTTTTGTCCACCAGTCCGGGTTTTCGTAGTCATCCGCTTCGACGAAACACCGGTATTGCGCGACCGTCACCGGATAGCGGGCCATCCAGTACGGATAATCAATCACCAGTCTTTCGGGATTGCCCGACTCGTTTCTGAATACATCATCAGGATCGTTCGGGGGACTTCCCATCACGAACGGTCTCGCCGAAATCTCGACGAAGCCCAGCAGGGGTTCCGACTTGCCCCGGTAGCGACAGGGCAGGAAAAACCGTTCCGGGTCGAACCGCGGATCGCCCAAGGCGGCCAGCACGTCGCCGGCTTCGGCGCGTTCGCGGGCGGACAGGTGGCCTTGCTCCAAAAGCGTCGAAAGCCTGTCGCTAACCCGCGCCAGCAGTCGCTGGCCGTGTTCCGTGTCGCGGACTCGATTGGCGCCCACTTCCTGCAACACATCGCCCGCCAGCCATGCCTTGCGCCAGTCCAGGTCCGTACCGGGCGCATTTTCGGGGCACAATTCTTCCACCAGCAACCGGGGTTTGCCGGTGTCCCGGATTTGGCTGTGCACCAGATAGCCCACCGCCAGCAGCACGACCTCGCGCCAGTAAGTAGGCAACTCACCGGCCAGGCGCGCGGCTTCCTGGGCAAACTGGTCGCCCTCGAACCGCGCCAGATGGACACCGGCCAGAAACTCCTGGAAGGTACGGTGGGGAAAGCTATACACCCCGTTCTTGCGCCCCAACAGCAGGCTGGAGCGCAGTTCCAGCGACCGCAACAGTTGTCTCGCCCAGTCGTGGCTGGTCTTGGGATGCAGCGCGGCGACTCGTTCAAGCAACGTCAACGTGTCGATAGGGGCGCCGTCCTCCGTGTCACGCACGGTGCCGCTGCCGTGGGTATCGAAGGCCAACCGTTCCAGTACCGCCTTGAGGTCGTTGAAATCCCGCTCAACGTCATCCAGCAACTCGCGGAGTTGGGGAGCCTTGAGTTTCTTGTCCGGCGCGCGATCTTGCAGCAGGATGTCCACGGCGGCCTCGTAGAGCAATGCCCGCTTCTCCGGCAGCTCCCGTTTCTGGCTGTGGACCAGCGCCATCACCGTGAGCAGCAACGGATTGGGCGCCAATCGCCAAAGTTCCTTGCGGCGCACGGCACGGCGCAATTTGTCCGCGAGGGTTGGGATGTCGGCTGGCAACAGGCGCCGCCACTTCGCTCCCGCTTCTTGATACCAGGCGGTGATAAAGCGGTCGATTTGGTTTTCGGTGAAACGGGCCAGCTCGACATCGGGGAAGGTTCGGGCCGGCAGTTGCCAGTGCGGTTCCTGGTAGGACAACACCCGGCAGGTAACAAGGTGTCGGTTGTCCCGGTAGCGCTCGACGAATCGTTGGACGCTGTCTTTCACCAAGGTCAACCGCGCTTCGTCTTCAGCCGGCACTTCGTCGAGGCCGTCCAGCAGGACGACGGCGCGATCATCTTCCAACGCTTTTTCCAGGACATTGGCCGCGGCGCTCAATTGCCACTGGTTCAGATCATCGCAAATGTAGTCCCACACCAGATGCGCGCCAGCCTGGACCGGTTTTTTCCGTTCCTCCAGCCAACGGGCGAATTCGCGCAAGAGCACGGGGATCGGCAAGGCGTTGCGTTCCCGCTCCGGCCAACCCGGCAGGCACTCCCACCGTTGTAGAGCGAGGGCTTGGGTAAGGTGGTCGATGAAGGTGCTCTTGCCCGAACCCGGCTCGCCGGTCAGCACCAGATGCTGGTTAAGGATAGCCGCCTCCAAGGCCGACACCGCTCGAGTTTTAGCGTCGTCGCGCGTCGGCAATAGTTCAGCGGATTGCAACAGCGCCAGCCCGTCGAAGCGACCTTGCGCTACGTTTGCCAGCGCATGATCGATGGCCTCAACCGGAGCGTTCCGGCGGGTATCCAAACCGATGTAAACCTCCGCCAGACTCAGCGGTTCACTTTCACCGCCTGTCGGCGAGTCACCGACATCTTGCAGTGGCAAATCCTTGCAGCGATCGGCGATACACCGCCGATAAGTCGCCTCGGCCTGTGTGAGGTCGATGGAAGTGGGACTGTGGTAGTGATGCTCGTGTTTGTCCCTACCGACGAGATCACCGCCGCCGGTGTTGACGTTGCCGCTGATGGCCGCGCCGCCTTCAGTTCTAATGCTGGCGGCGCGCAAACGCGCCTCCAGTTCGGCTTTCTGGGCTTCGATCTGACGGAGCAACGCCTGAAGCCGTTCGGGATTTTCGGATTCATCGGATTCCATGGCCGTCTACACTCCTCCCGATCACTTCCCTCAAGGAAACAACAGCCCCGCCAGTTGCGTGGCCTTGCCGAGCACCGCCACGATTCTTTCCCCCAGCCCCGTCGCGGTTTCCGCGCCGCTCAGCAGGTCCTTGAGGCTGCCCAGGCGGTTCTTGACGAGGGCGCCCTTGGGCGCGTCCTGGGCCACTTGCCGCTTCACCACTTCCAAATCACCTTCCACGATTTCGCCGATCTCGGCCGGGAGCTTGACCTGTTGGAGCAAACGCTCCAATTCGGCCACCCGCGCCCGGAGTTCCGCCAGGCTGACGCTTTCCGAGCCACTCACGGTCAACTGATCCCGGCCGACAAAGGCCCCGCCGCCGGTGTTGACCTGGCCGCCGATGTAGGCCCCGCCGCCGGTGTCGATCACCGATTTTTGGCCGATGGTCACGTCCTGGGCGTGATCGCCGAACCGGATGCTGCCCTTCACCGACACGCTCTTTTGGGGTTTGCCATCGCTACTGGTCGCTGGCCAGTCTGTCGTCTGTTTCGTCATGCTGACGTTCCTCCACGGTTTTTTCGCCGCCGGACGGGGTGCTTGTGCTTCTTCCGGCCGGCAGAGACAACTGAATGCGCGCTTGACGCGCTTCCATCGAATCCGGCGATGCGCCGGCGAGGACGCGCTCGAATTCGGCCCGCGCTTCGGCGATGTTGCCGGATCGATAATACGCCAACGCCAGGTTGTAGCGAGTGACGAACTGATTCTCGGCGATGGCGAGCGCCTTTCGATAGTGGTCGATCGCGGCCGGAAAGTTGTTCAGCCGCGCTTCCAGCAAACCGAGATTGTGATGGGCTTCGAATCGCCGCGGGTCCTTGTCCCGCGCGATGGTCAGGTCGTTGCGAGCCTGCCGGTAATAATTGAGCTGCAAGTAAGCGTAGCCGCGTTTCGCGTAGGTATTCGCCAAATCGACCTCGCATAGGACAGCCCGGGATAGCTTTTCGATGGCCGGTTGGTACTGTTCCGTGCCGATCAGGGCAATGCCCCAGGCCAGCCAAAGTTCCGCCACGCGATGGCCCAACAAGTAGGCTCGTTCGAAGTCCTGAAGCGCGCGGGCGAAGTCGTTTTGAGCGTTGTAGGTCACGCCCCGATTGAGGTAGGCGCTGGCCAAGCGGTCGTCCAAGCGCAGGGCTTCGTCCAAATCTTCCAAGGCCCGGTCCAGATAGCCGATTGTCATGTAAGCCAGGCCACGGTTGTTGAAAGCTTGCGCGTGGTTGCGAGCGAGGTTGATGGCGTCGGTGCAATCGCGAATGGCCTCCTGGTAGCGGCCTTCGTCGATGTTGACCAAGCTGCGGCGGACGTAGGCTTCGACCAACCGATCATCGAGTTCGATCGCCCGGGTGTACGCCGCGAACGCTTCCTCCAGTCGTCCCAGCCGGTGATACGCCGAACCCAGGCTGTTGAGCAATTCCGCGTTATTTGGATTCTGTGATAACAGGCGCTCGCCGTCTTCGATGGCGCGTTGAGGATCGGACTCGACGATATCGCCGAGTAGGATTTCCATTCCTAGATTGGCGCGGCGCCGCGCCACCATGGAACTGCGCGCGTAATACTCGGCGATGTGTGAGTAATTGGGAAAGTTGGTGCAATCCGCAAGCCGTTCCAGCTCGTCCGCGTCCGCCATCCCCAGCGCCAGCGCCAGGCGTTTGCGGGCCTCCAGCCGCTCGTTTCGTTCCGCGTCGCTCAATTGCAGTGGCGCGTTCGTCGATAAGCGGCTTAGCGCCGCCCACAGTTCGTAGCAACTGGCGATCTTCACTTCTCGAAAGCGCTGGATCCTGGCGCCAACCTTGACGTACAGAATCGCCTGGTCGATCCAGTTGGTTATTTCCTGAGTGTCGAACTGGGTGGTCAACAATAAGCGGCGGATATCGACCGTAGCCAGATTTTGGGCGTCGTCGATGCCCATTTGCCCCAAACGCGCCTCGTGCCAGGTGCTGATTCCCAGCACTTCCCGGAGCGGCAGTTCGCTCGTCGGCGTGGCGGTCGGGTTCAGGATGCGATCCGCCTGCTGTACCAGCCAGCGGATGCCTTGGGTGGGGAAGATGCCGATCGAGAAAGCCAATACCTGCGCCCAAACTTGCGGATCGCCGGCCGTATCGGTCGCGCCGCTGCCTTGTTCGCCGCCCGACAGGATGAAGGAAGCGCCGGCAAAGGTGATGGCGGCGGCGATCAGGATGCGCACGAGGATGGAGCTGTAGACCTGGGGTTGCAGATCGAAGGTGTTGTAGCGCCGGATCAGTTCCTGGACCGAGAAAACGAAGGCGCCCAGATAGCTGTAGAACACCAGTTGCATGGCTTGCGGGCCGACGAAGTCGAAACATGGGACGGCGCTCGGTTTACAGTGCTGATAACCCCATAGAATCAATAGGGATTCGAGCACGATCAGGGCGATGTAGACAACGAATTGGAAAGGGTTGTAGACCGTCCGGTAGAGTTTGGCGACGGTTTCCTCCAGCTCCTCCTCTCGCGCCAACCCCAGCAACCGAAAGTCGTCCCGCAGGCGCTTTTGCTGTGCTTGAGCGCCGAAGCCCAAATAGGCCAAATAGGTGAGCGGGTAGATGCCCACCAAACCGACATAAGCGACGATTTCCAGCGACAACAGTTGTTTTTGCAGTACGAGCACCAAACCGAACAGCCCGGCAAGGAGAACGATGGTTTTGAGGATGAGGTTAAGGGCATTGTTCATATTGGCTCTGACGACTGTATTTTTTGGTAATCGGCCGGGGAAGGGGGCTTCGCCCCTTTCCCCGGACCCCATCCCCCCCAGAAATCAGGAGGTTAGAAATCAGCAGCTCAGAATTCAGCATTCGCCAGGGAGACCACCACCCGAAACCCCAGATCGTAGTTGAAGTTGAGCGGAGGGACCCGGTAGCGCGCCGCGACGCGCGCGAACCGTCGCACGGAGCTCCAGGAACCGCCGCGCACGACGAAGGGGGTATTTGCATCTTTATTGTTACGACTATTGCGAGGGTTGTAGGGATAAGGTCGATAGTCGCTCAACGTCCACTCCCAGACGTTGCCGCTCAGGTCATGTAGATCCGAAGGCGTCGCGCCGCGTGGATACAAGCCCACCGGCGTGGGATGGCCAATGCCGCTCTCGCCGATATTCGCCCGTTCTTCGTCCCAGTCCGCATCGCCCCAGGGATAGCGGCGCTCGTCGCCGTTCCGCGCCGCCTTCTCCCATTCCGCTTCGGTCGGCAGCCGCACGAGGTAGCGCTCGTCCGTCAAAAGGCTCACCTTTCCCGAACGCCGCAGGGCGGCATCCAGCCAGCGGCAGTAGGCCACGGCCTCGAACCAGGACACGCCCATCACCGGGCGGTTCGGATGCAGACGCTGGTCGTCCCACCAAAAAGGCATCGCCCGTAACTCCACGGGACGCCGTTTGAGCCAATCCCGCAACCAGTCTTCCTTGACTTGGCTGTCCCATCGCCCTTGCCGCCAGGACCAACCGGTCTTCGTCCACCAGTTCGGGTTTTCATAGCCGTCCGCCTCGACGAAACGCTGGTATTGCGCCACCGTCACCGGATAGCGGGCCGTCCAGTAGATGTAGGGAATATTCAGTGACTCGAGATTGCCAAATTCATCGGCGAAGGCATCCGATTCTCCCCGCCGGCTGCCCATCACGAACGGTCCCGCCGGAATCTCGACGAAGCCCAGCAGGGGTTCGGGTTTGCCCCGGTAGCGGCAGGGCAGGAAGAACAAGGCCGGATCGAAGCGCGGATCGCCCAAGGTCCCCAACGCATCGCCCGCCCAAGCGCGTTCCCTGGCATCCAGTCGTCCTCGCTCCACCAGCGCCGCGAGCCGTTGCCGGACCCGTTGCAAGGACTCGGCGCCGGTGGGGTGGCGCTCGACCCGGCTCGGCCCCATTTCCAGCAGCGCATCCCCGGCCAGCCGGATCAGGCGCCAATTCCGCTGGCGGCCCTTGGGGCACAGCGCATCCAACAGGTGTACCGGCAGGTCGTATTCGCCCTGACCATGCACCTTGTAGCCGACCGCCAGTAGGATCACTTCCCGCCAAAAGGCGCCGCTCGTCGCCAGTTCCACGGCCTTGCTGACAAAATTAGGTCTCAAGGCCAGATGCACGCCCGCCAGGTATTCCTGAAAGGTGCGGTGGGGAAAGGCGAACACGCCGGGTTCTCGCTCGACCAGCAGGCCGGTGCGCTGGCGCATCAGTTCCACCAGCGACCGCGCCCAATCCCAACTCCGGTCGCGATGAAGACGGGCCAGGGCCTTGATCAGCACGCCGTCGCCGATGCCTTCCACCTGTTCGGGATCGGCGGTTTCGCCGCCTTGCGCGTGCGCGTCGAACGCCAGCCGGCGCAGTTCGACCAGCAGGTCGGTTTCCGTGCAGCCCGCCGCCCGCAGCGTGGCCAGCAATTCGGGTTCGCCGCCGCCGTCTTGCTTGCGTTTGTGCGTTTCCCAGCGCCACAGCAGAATGGCGACGGTGCGCTCGTACAGCACCGCCCGGTGGTCGGGCAGGACCTTGTCGTGAGTATGCACCAGCGCCATGACCGTCAGCAGCAGGGGATTGTGCGCCAGTCGCCGCAGGTCCGGCTTGTGCAAGGCTTCTTGCAGCCGCGCCGCCAGCTCGCGGGTCCGTTCCCGCGGTTCGTTCCAGCGTTCCGCCATTTCTCGGTACCAGGCGGAGACAAAATCCTTGATCTGGTCGTCGGTGAAAGGCGCCAGCTCGAACGAAACGAAGCGATCTCCCGGCAATTGCCATTCGGCGCGTTGGTAAGAGGCCACCCGGCAGGTGATCAGCAGCCAGTTTCGGTCGCCGTAACGTTGGGCGAAAGCCTCGATCGTGGCCAACACGATGGGACGCCGCGCCGGTGGTACCTCGTCCAGGCCGTCCAAGAAAACCTGGGCGCCCCGCTCCAGCGCCGCGTTCAACAACGGCCAAGCGAAATCGAGCTTGCGGCGTTCGAGGTCGTGGCGGAGGTAATCGCACAACAAGGCGGGGCAAGCGTCGGGCTGCCGGTCGGCGTCCCGCCCTTCCAGCCAGCGCGCGAAATCGCGCAGGATCACCAGCACCGGCAGGCGCTGACGCTCCCGTGCCGGCCAGCCCTCCAAATCCTTCCACTCATTGCGCGCCAGGGCCAGGCACAATCGGTTGACCAGCGTGGATTTGCCCGAACCGGGCGCCCCCAGTAGAACCGATCGCCGGTGGAGCACCGCCGCTTCCCACGCCGCCAGCGGGCGCGAATCGTCGGTTCGTTGCGGATGCCGGTTGGCCGGCTTCGGCGGCTGGCCGGACGCAAGCGCTTCTTGGATGATTTTGGCGGATACCGGCGTTTGGGTATCCAAGTTCACGAAGACCCGCTCCAAACCCAGGGGTCGGTAACGGGTGGAGGCATCGTCGGCATCTCGATCCAGCCCGCTGAGCGGGATGTCGCCGCAGCGGCTGGCCAGAACGCGCAGATAAATCGCTTGCGCTTCGGCCTCGTCCTGGGGCGCTTCGCCCTCGTAGGCGCCAAAACGGATGTCGATGTTCCATTGGTCGCGACCGGTGAAAGAGCCACCGCCGGTATCGACGCCGCCACCGATGTAGGCCCCGCCGCCGGTGTCGATGTTCGTGTGGGCGCCGGTGTTGCCGCCAGGGGCGTTAGCGTCTCCCCGGTTCGGCTTGAACTCGATGAAACCGCTGGCGACCAGCTTGTCGAGTTGCTGGCTGAAATGGAATTTCAGCGCGTCGAGGTTTTGGTAAGCAGTGACAAAATGTCCCAGCGCTTTCAGCTTCTTCTTGAACGCCAATAGGCTCATCAAGTCGTCTTCATCGATGCCGCCGGTGCTGATCGGCGCATCCTTGAAGTAGGTGAAGATGAACGGCTTGCGGGTGGCCTGGAATTGGCCGAAGGCGGTTTCGAATTCCTCCTCGGTGTAGCGGCCGACCTTGGTGAAGAACAGCATGACGAACAGGTCGCATTCCCGAATGGCCCGGTTGTACTCGTCTTGCAGCCGGGTTGGCGAGACCGCGTCGAGAAAATCTTCCCATAACACGAGTTCGAGGAAGACGCCCTTGGCGACCCAGTCCTTGTTCTTGCGGTTGACGAAAATCTCGAACTCCCGCCGGTCTTCCTTCAGTTCGGAAGACGAGGCGAGGAATATTTTTTTGCTTTGCACGATGGCGGTCCACCTGTTCGTCACGACGTGATCGACGGTCGATCGAATGGGCCGGCGCCGTCGGGCGAATCGATCCCAACGGCGTCAAACCGCGCGGTTCGGTTTGGCCGCCGGCATCGATGCTGGTTTAGCCGAAACGGTGTCGGGAATCAACGGCGTGAACGCTTCGAGACAGCCGCTCGCCGTCCCCGCCGTCTTCCGGTGTGGAAATCCGCCTGTTCGACTCTCGGCAAGCATCGCGGAACGTTATGGGTTTTCGAGGTACGATGCGTTGATCGTCGCCGCCGAAGATGGCGGTCCAAGCCCTTGAGGAGAAAACGAACATGACCCAGTCCATCGGGCCGTTCGCGCTGGCCGTGGCGCTGGGCCTCGCGAGTTTGAACGGCTGCGCCCGTTTTAGCGGCGCCCCTCCTTCGCGCCCGATCACCCTGACCCTGCTGCACACCAACGACACCCACAGCCACTTGGAGCCTTTTCCGCGCGACGACGAGCTGTCGGCGGGCAACCAGGGACCGCAACAGGGCGGTATCGCCCGCCGCAAGACGCTGATCGACGCCATCCGGGACAGCGAGCCGAACGTATTGCTGGTCGATGCCGGTGACCATTTCCAGGGCACGATCTTTTACAACGCCTGGAAAGGTTCGGCCGAGATCATGGCGCTGAACGCCCTGGGTTACGACGCCACCACCCTGGGTAATCACGAGTTCGACCGGGGACCGGCGGAACTGGGTCGGGCGTTGCGCGGCGAGCCGGTGGAGATTGCCGGTACCGTCTACCCCACCGAGAAACCGCGCCCGCCGATCGTCGTCACCAACATCGATGTCAGCGCCGAACCGGCGTTGCGGGGGCTATTCGCGCCCAGCGTGGTGTTGGAGCGGGGCGGCGAGCGGTTCGGCATTCTGGGGGTGGTGACGGAAGACGTTCCGACGATTTCCAGCCCCGGCCCCCACGTCCGCTTTCTCGACGCCGTGTCGAGCGTGCAAACGGAGGCCGATCGCCTGCGCGCGGCGGGGATCGACAAAATCATCCTGCTCTCCCACTCGGGCTACCCGGTCGACCTGGAACGGGCGCCGCGCTGGCGCGGCATCGACCTCATCGTGTCTGGCCACGATCACGCCCTGCTGGGCGACCCGGCGGCGGTGGAGGCGGTCGCGCCCGGTCAGGGCGAGCGGGTCAAGGGACCCTATCCGACGGTGACCGCCGGCGCCGATGGCGCGCCGGTGCTGGTGGTCAGCGGTTACGAATGGGGGCGCTGGCTGGGGCGGCTGAAGGTTGCCTTCGACGAACGCGGGATCATCCACCAGTGGCAAGCCGACCCGATGTTCGTGCGCGGCTGCGCCTTCGTGCGCGGCGCGGTCGACTGTCGCCGGCAGCGCGCGCCGGAAGACCCGGCGGTCAAGGCGCGGGTCGCACGCTACCGCGCGCCGATGGACCGATTCGCCCAGGTGGTGATCGGGCGGGCCGGAATGGTATTCGACGGCGGCCGGACACCGGGCCTGCGCACCCAGGAAATGCCGCTGGGCAATTTGATCGCCGACACGATGCGGACGGCGGCGGCCCAGTCGGATGAGGCGGTGGCGGCCCTCGTCAACAGCGGCGGTATCCGGGCCGGTTTCAATGCCGGTGACGCGACCTTCGAGCACGCCTTGGCGGTGCTGCCTTTCGGCAATACCCTGGTGGTGCTGGACCTGACGGGCGAGGAACTGGTCGCCACGCTGGATCAGGGAGTTTCTCAGCCGGGAGAGGGCGCCTTCCCGCAGGTGGCCGGCTTGACGCTGGTCTACTGCGCGGTGGCGCCGTGCCCGGCGGCGTTGCGACCGGGTGGCCGGGTCACGGCGTTGACGGTGAACGGCGTGCCGGTGGATCGGGCCGCCCACTATCGGATCGCCATCAACAGTTATATGGCCAGTGGCGGCGATGGCTATGCGATGCTGAAAGCGGCCTGCGCTCGGCCCGGCGGCTATTGCCGCGACACCGGGATTTTGGATCTGGATCTGCTGGTCGAGGCCTTCAAGACGCAGTCGCCGCTGGTCCGACGCGTCGAGGGGCGCATTGTGGCCCGGTGACGTTGTCGGTTCACCGTCGGGCCGCTGCTTGCGCCGTCCCCGCCGCGCGCTCCCGGCGCGCGCCGTCACCAGCTCATCAGTACCTTGGTAACCAACAGTCGGGCGAAGCCTTGTCTCCAAAGCAAGATCATCGCTGGCGGGAAGCGCTGCGACGCCGCAAGATTCTGGAACCGATCGCCGCATTGTCCGTGATCCCGACACCGGTGATCCAGGCGGCGGCGGAACAACTGGGAATGAAATATTCAAATCACATTTTTTCTGGGTAGATCGTGGTCATCGTCGCGCCGGTTGGCGGGGTTCCTTCTCCCGGCTTGCAGGGCGGCGTAGAGGGCGGTCTTACCGATCTTGAGGCGCGCCGCCGCCTCACGGACGTTCAGCCCGTTTCGGGATGGACGCCCGGATGCCGGGGTCGGCGAAGGCTCAATTTGGCTCGATGGGTCAAAATAGCCAGATCAAAATAGTTGTTTTTAGTGTTCTGGGGTCCAAACATCAAAATGAACGACCACCGCCTGGAAGG
>JAGRHI010000346.1 GCA_020445045.1 Candidatus Competibacteraceae bacterium | reverse complement strand
CATGATCCGGGCGATGTCGCCCAGCACGATGCTGTGCTCGCGCTGGAAACGCGGGTCGGCGCTCAGAAGTTGCTTGGTTTGTTCCAGAAATTCCAGCGCTTCATTCGGATAACCATCCTGAACCAAGAGCCGACTGTGGGCGATCAGCAAGGCCGCATGGCTTTCGATATCCGGCGTTTGGCCTTGGCTTAACAAGTTACCCAACCGCGCGAGCGCCCGCCGGTAAGCGCTGCGCGCCGTCGGCGTATCGCCCACTTGAACGCAGGCTTCGCCGGCCACCCGCAACAACGCGAGCGGAATCTCTATCTGATGCCGATCCAAACACGCCACCGCCTGCCGGGCCAGTTGGGCGGCTTCACGATAACGTAGTTGATCGCCTAACCAGCGGATAGCGGGTTCCGCCGTCACCTCCAATCCCAGGGGTTGGCCGGCCCGTACCGCCAACCGCGCCAGTTCGTAATTCGCTGGATAAGGACGGCGGCTACCGTCAGCGCCGCCCCAACCGGCCAACAACTCGGGCAGGGCCACGCCGGCCAACGCCCGAATTTCGCCGTCGGTCAGCGTTCCCGCCAAAGGTCGTACCAGGGCGTTGACAGCGGGGGCCAGTTCCGAGTACCGCACCATATCGGGATAAACGTCCCACAAGCCCAAGCCGATCAACCGAATCCCGCACGGCTCGCCCGCGTCCAGCGCCAACGTCTTGGCCAGCACGTCCAGCACCGCCAACGGCACCGGCAACTCGAACAGGGTGGCGGCCCGCAACAGTTCGCGCTCGCCCGGCTTGAGCACCGCCAGCGAGTGATCGATGGCCAGATTTTCCAGAAACGCCCGCACCGTTTCCTGATCGGGAAGCTGGCCCGCCAGATAACGCTCCATCGCGGTCAAAGCCTGATCGCAGGCGGCGGGATCTTGCAAGGACAGGGAAAACAGACGGTCTTGCAAACCCGGATTGCCTTGGGCCAGCGCGATGCAACGCTGAGTGCGGGCTTCGTCCGGCACGGCTTTGGCCTGACCGGCGGGGCGGGCTTTCCGGGCCGCTTGCTGGCGGCTCTCCGCCGTTTCCATCGGCGGCAAGTGCAAGGCAAACAGCGCATCGGCCAAATCGCGGCCATCCTGCTGGGGCAGGGTAAACCGGAACCGGCTGGTCATCAGCAAGCGGGAATCGCTGTCCGCTTTGGCGAACGCCTCCAACACGGCCCGCAGCACGGGCACCCATTCCGGCTGAACCCGGTGCAAACCTCCTGGGCCGGGGTCGCACAGGATGCGTTCCAGATCGTCCAGCACCAGCAACACGGGTTGGCTGGTGATGCGCCCGCCGTCATCCTTCACCAGTTCCCGGCAAGGGCCTTCCAGCAATTCCCGCAGGCCATCCGCCAATTCATCTGGATGCTGGCGCACCCGATCCCGATAGGCATCGATGATGTCCCGGACTTCCCGGCCGCCGACAGCGCGCCGAAACGCTTCCAAAATCGCCGGCGCATCGTAATGCTCGAACACCACCACCGGCCCGTGGTGATGCAGCCGGTTGGCCACCCGCGCCGCCAGACTGGATTTGCCCTGCCGGGCCATGCCGTGAATCAGCACCCCGGCATGGTTGCGTTGCCGTAATTCGCGCAGCGCGTCTTGCAATAGTCGGCGGCGCCCCACGAACTCCAACCGCCCGGCGACCGGAATCTGTTGCCCTTTGGCGTCCAGAAATTCCTTGTGGCCACCTTCGATGCCCCTGCGATGCCGGGCGCAATCACCCTTGACCAGCGGCCCGCCCCCGGTCGGCCCCAGGAACAAGCGCGCCAGGTGCCAATCCCGCGACCGCGTCAGTGGATCGGCTCCTATCCGGTTCAGCAAGGCGAAACGGGCTTCGGCGAGCGCCGCTTGCAAATCGGCCTTACGCGACAATTGTCGATAGAGATGCGCGGCGAACTCTGTCGCTTCCGCGTCTGACACCGACCCATCCCAGCCCAGCACCGCCGGCATTCCCTCTCGTAGCACCGCCAGGGCCAGTGAATCCACGATCCCGGATCCATCCCTGGCATCTACGCTCCTGGCGGAATTACCAGCCGACAAAAACAACAACCGAGGCCGATGGGTAGACAGTTCCCCGATCAGACGCCCGACACTGGCCAAGTCGGTGGCGCCTTCATCCGTCTCCAGGCACAGCGCGGGTTCGGTGCCACCTTGACCATGACAGGACAGATGCAGGACATCCACTGGCGCTTCCTCCGCCATGTGCGCCGCCAACCACTCCAGCGTGCCGCTTTCTTCTACGGTCAAATCCAGGCCGGTCTTCGCCGTGGCATCCAGGATGGCGGTTTCCTCAGCCTCGTAATTCAGGCGGCGCTGGTCGCGCGGCGCGGCGGCCATGAACACCAGCGACAACCGACAGGGAGAAGGCGCCTCCGGCTGAGCCGGTTCGCCCAAGCGACGCACCGGCGCATAGCGCAACGCCAAATCCGCCGCCAGATAACCCCGGTCGTCGGCCAATAACTCCCAAGGCAACTGTAGAAACAGCCGGGTCAAACCATCGGGATCGCGCGGCGCGCGAAAATCGACGATCCAGGGCGCTAGCGCCGTGGCCCGCGAATGGGCCAGCCAACCGGCATCGCCATCCAGCCAGGCGTACAGTTCCCGACCCAAGCGCAAGCGCGCCGGCTCGTCCCCGTATCCCCGCAAGGAGTCGTGATAATCTCGCAACCAGCCGCGAAACCGGGATTCGTCGGCGGCGGTCAACGGACGGGATTCATCCAGACCAGCTTGCGTGCAACGCAGAGATAGCCAGTCGGATTCGATACGGAAAAGGGTGGTCATGGCCTTGTCCAACTCCTTGGCCGGTGGCGGGTTATGGCTCTCGGGTTTGTTCGGCGGCGTCCAGAACCGCGGCGGGTTCGATCTCATCCAGCGCCAGCGGGGTCGCATTTCGCCGCCGGAGCCAAATGCGCGTACCGTGCTCCCGCCACTCGCGGCGGGACAGCGCAATCAGGTGATCGACTTTCTGCTTGAGCTGGAGGCGCTGGGCCAAATCCACGGTCGCCAACAGTGCGCCGGGGATGCTCAGAACCAGCGCCGCGACCGCGATGGGATCGGCGGCTTTCTCGGCTTCGCCAACAGCGGGCGGCGGTGGGTTTTCGCGTCGAATCTCCGCGCCGAAGGTCTCCGCAAAGAAGGTTTCCAGCGCGGCGGCGGTCGTGGCGGCTTGCGCGCCTTGGAGGTGAAATTCGAGATCGGACATCGCCTATCGTCTCTTGATGGATGAGGGATCGTAACCAGCGGAACCTGGCTGTCACTATTTTAAGGATAGTGTGTTGTGCGACGGTCGGCGGGGATGAACCGACCGCCGTTGCCCGGAAAGGGACTTATTCTCGCGGTCAGGGTTCTCATGAAGGATGAATGGATCACGCGACGATCACGAACCGTCGCGACCGATGGGTCCAGCTCCACAAGACGAAAAGGCTTGCTATAGTGCGGAACCCGTCGCGACATGGTCCGGTGAATTCAAGAATGCGACTACTTTCTCAACTCGGTGTCGTGGTGCCGCTGATCGCGCTGGCGGCCGGCGGTGGCTGGTACTGGACGGTCGGGGGCGAGCGTGGCAACCAGGCTCCAAGCACGCGCCAAACCAGGGTGGCTGTGGTCGAAACCGTCCCCGCGCGCCTGGGCACGGTCACCGAAACCGTCACGGCGGTCGGCACCGCCCGCGCCGCCAGTTCCGTCAAGATCGTGCCCAGCACGGCGGGGCGGATCATCCAGATCGCCTTCCAGGCTGGACAGCGGGTCCAGGCCGGCGCGCCGCTGGTCGAACTGGATAGCGACAGCGAACGGGCGGCGGTGCGCGAAGCCGAGAGCGAGCTGGCGAACTTGCGCCTGCAAGTGCAACGCGCCGGCTCGTTGCGCACCCAACGGCTGGTGTCGGCGGCCGATCTGGACGATCTGCGCGCCAAGCTCGGCATGGCCGAGGCCCGATTGGAAGCGGCGCGCAGCCGGCTGCAAAAACGCACCATTCGCGCGCCCTTCACCGGCGTGGTGGGGCTGCGCAATGTCAATCTCGGCGCGTATGCCGATACCGATACCACGCTGACCACACTCGACGATCTGGACACCATCGAATTGGAATTCAAGGTGCCGGAGCGCTATTTCAGCGTGGTCAAGCCGGCACAAGCGGTCCGGGCCGTCAGCGCGGCCTTTCCGGGACGAACCTTCGTTGGCGCGGTGCGCGAGGTGGACACCCGCATCGACCCGGTCGCCCGCGCCTTTCGAGTGCGGGCCGAACTGCCCAACCCCGACGCCCTGCTGCCGGATGGTTTATTCATGGCGGTTCGGCTGACCATCGCCGAGCGCGACCATGCGGTGCTGGTGCCCGAGGAGGCGGTGGTCAGCGAAAAGGGCCGTAGCTATGTCCATGTGGTGGCGGGTGGTATCGCCACTCGAACCGCGATCACCACCGGGCAACGGTTCGACGCCGCCGTCGAGGTGCTGACCGGGCTGGCGCCGGGCGCCGAGGTGGTGACCAAGGGTCATCAGGCGCTACGCGAGCGCTCGCCGGTGCGACCAGTCGATGGGAGCGCGAAGACCGCCGCCGCCCTGATTCCCGGCGAGACAGACTGATGGTCGGCGGGAAAGCAAACGGTTCCCGCTCCACGCGGCATCGGGCGGAGCGCTGAGGCTCGCCGCCATGTTCCTCTCCGACCTGTTCATCCAGCGGCCGGTGTTCGCCATCGTGGTCAGCCTGCTGATCGTGGTCGGCGGGGTCATGGCCTTGCGCGATTTGCCGGTGCGCGAGCTGCCGGATGTCGATGCCTCGGTGGTGACCGTCACCACCACTTACACCGGCGCCGCGCCAGCCATCGTCGATACCGAGATCACCGAACTCATCGAAGGCGCGGTGGCCCGGATTGACGGGATCAAGCGCATCGAGTCCGGTGCCAGCGAAGGGGTGGGTCAGACCCGGATCACCTTCACCGCCGGTCGGGACATCGACAGCGCCGCCGCCGACGTGCGCGAAGCGGTCGGTTCGGTGGCCAATCGTTTGCCGGAGGAGGCCGACGAGCCGCGCGTGGTCAAGGCCGACAGCGACAGCCAGCCGGTGATGCGGGTTTCCCTGACCAGCGACCGTCTGTCCGGCGAGGATCTGACCGATCTAGCCGAGCGGGTGGTGGTGGATCGGCTGACCACGGTGTCCGGGGTAGGGGAGGTGACGGTGAGCGGCGCCCGCCGTCGCGCCATCCGGGTCTGGCTGGACAGCGAAGCGCTGGCGGCGCGCGGCCTGACCGTCGGCGATGTCGAGACCGCCTTGCGCCGGGCCAATGTGGAACTGCCCTCCGGCCG
>JAGRHI010000345.1:602-4457 GCA_020445045.1 Candidatus Competibacteraceae bacterium | reverse complement strand
GACGGGTCATGCCTGGGACGGCGACTTGCAAGAGTATAACAACCCGCTGCCCCGTTGGTGGTTGTGGTCTTTTTACGCAACCGCGGTGTTTGCGGTTCTGTATTGGTTCATCTATCCGTCCTGGCCGGTGGGAGATACGTGGATCAAGGGTTTCGGCACGGTGAATTACGCCGTGACCGATAAGGCGAGCGGCAAGGAAGAAGAACGCGAGTATCGCTGGAACACCCGTGCCCTGTTGCTGGAAGATCTGGGCACCGCCACCAATGACCCGCAGCGCAAGGACATGTTGGCGAAAGTGCAAGCGGCCAGCTACGAGCAGATCGTCAAGGACCCCAAGATGATGGAGTTCGTCCGCTCGGTCGGCAAGGGCCTGTTCGGCGACAACTGCGCGGCTTGTCACGGTCGCGGTGGCCAGGGCGTGATCGGCATGTATCCGAATCTGACCGACGACGACTGGCTGTGGGGCGGTGGCATGGACCAGATCCACGAGACTCTGGTGCAGGGCCGCAGGGGTTTCATGCCCGCGTTCGGAACCGTGCTCAAACCCGATCAACTGGACGATGTGGCCGAGTACGTGCTGACTCTGTCGGGTGAGGCGCAGCCGAGCGCGGCGTCCGAGCGTGGCCAAGCGATTTTTCAGGGCCAAGTCGGCGGTTGCTACTATTGCCACGGTGCTGACGCCAAGGGTCTCCAGTCGCAGGGCGCGGCCAACCTGACCGACAAGATCTGGGCCATCGCCGATGTTCCGGCGCAAAAGTCCTTGCAGGACAAAAAAACGGCGATCAAGGACTTCGTCGCCAAGGGCGTCAACAATACCCGCATCATGCCAGCTTGGAAGGATCGCCTGTCCCCGACCGATATCAAGTTGATCGCGGTTTACGTGCATCAGTTGGGCGGCGCCCAGTAAGGCATCGCGGCGGATAACGCGGCATCGATCGAAACTCACCCCCCACGCTGGGGGGTGAAGCGTTTATGGCCCCGGTTTTTGGCCGGCATCCCGATTTTCCTCCCGCCGTTGCGAGTCGCCGTGTTTGATGGATCGCAATGACGCTGGGCTTTGGAAGCGGCCAACATCGTCGTTCGCGCCGTTTCAACCGTCAGTTGGGTGGACCATGTCCGAAGAGAGCATCTCGCTTTATCAAAAGCGTATTCAAATCTATCCGCGTTCCGTCAAGGGGCGCTTCCGCAATCTCAAGACCGGAATTCTGGCGCTGGCGTATGTCGTTTATTACTTGTTGCCCTGGTTGCGCTGGGAACGGCCAAATGCGCCGAACCAGGCGGTCTTGTACGATTTGCCGGGGCGGCATTTCTACATTTTCGATCTGGTCATCCAGGTACAGGATATTTTCTGGCTGGCTGGGGTATTGATCATCTTTGCGATCCTGCTGTTTTTCGTGACCGGCATCGCCGGGCGGGTTTGGTGCGGCTATTTCTGCTTTCAGACCTTGTGGACCGACTTGTTCATGATGGTCGAGCGATGGGTGCAGGGGGAACGCCCGGCGCGGATGCGGTTGGACAAAGGACCGTGGAATCGTGAAAAGCTGGTCAAGAAGGGCGCCACTTACGGCTTGTGGCTGCTGATCGCGTTCTGGACCGGTTTGACCTTCACCATGTACTGGGTCGACGCGCCGACGCTGGTGACCGACATGCTGCTGGGACGCGCGCCCTACGCGGCCTATTTCACCACCTGTTTTTTGGCGCTGACCACCTTCGTGATGGCGGGATTGGCGCGCGAACAGGTTTGTACCTACATGTGCCCCTACGCGCGGTTTCAGAGCGCCATGTTCGACCACGATACCCTGATCGTTTCCTACGACAAACGGCGCGGCGAGGGCGCCCAGGGTCGGAGCAAGCTGGGTAAGGGCCTGAAAACCCGCGAGGAGCGACAGGCGCGAGGGGTGGGCGACTGCATCGATTGCGGTTATTGCGTTCAGGTCTGTCCCGTGGGCATCGATATTCGCAAGGGACTGCAATATCAATGTATTTCCTGCGCGCTATGTGTCGACGCCTGCGATACCATCATGGACAATCTGAAATGGCCGCGTGGCTTGGTGCTCTATACCTCCGAGAATGCGCTGAACGGCAAGGAGACCCGCCTGCTCAAGCCCAAGTCCATCGGTTACGGGGTGATCCTGACGGCGGCGACCACCCTGCTGATCTGGAGCGTGCTCACTCGCGCGCCCTACACCGGCACGGTAGAGCAGATTCGCCAGCCGCTGTACACCCAGATGTCGGACGGGGGTATTCGCAACAGTTACGAGATCAAACTGAACAACAAACTGACGGCACCGATGACCGTCAGCATCCGTATCGAAGGGTTGGCCGGCGCGACTCTGAACATGGATGGCATGGAACGGATCGAATTGGAACCGCAGGAGCGCATCAAGCTGTTGGCGCGGGTCCAGATTCCGCCGGTTGGAGGAAACGGTTCGCCCGGTGACCAGGTGACCTTCATTATCGAACCGTTGACGGGCGTGCGGGCCGAACCCATCCGGCGGCAAGTGCCGTTTTATACCCCGGAAGGCGGTCGATGAGCCATCTGTTGCTCAGCCTCGCGGTTGGCGTGGGGTTGATCGTGCTCGCCAATCTCGGACTGGTCCGTTTCGCGCGCTGGAATGCGAAGCAGGCCGCCGCCGTGGTGGCCCTGACAACGGCGGGCCTTTACGTGCCCTACGGGATCATCCGCTGGCCGGGCGGCGATGTATTCGCGATCCATCTAGGGATTTACCTGCTCGCTTCCCTGGCTTGCGGAATGCTACTCGGTGCCCGCGCCGGCGACCGGGGCCTGCACTGGGGGCCGGCGACCCTCGCCGGGTTTTTCATTTTCGTGGCGGTGTCGGGCGCGGTGTTCGTTTCGGTCGCCGAACGTGGACTCAATCCCACGCTGTGGAGCTGGCTGTTTCCCGAGCCCAGCGACCGGCGGGAAGTCACTTCGATGTTTCCCGGGGTGATCGCGCGTGATTTTCATAAGAAGGAAGCGCTGTACAACCAATACTTGCGGCAGGTCGAGCGCCAGCGGCAACGCGGCTGGCAAGTGCGCAAGGGTTGGTTGAACGAGCCGATCGTCGGCCAACCCACGCTGTTCCGGGCCGCGGTGCAAACCCGCGACGGTGAGCCGGTCACCGGCGCGACCGTGGACGGGCGGTTTCTACGGCCTTCCACCAGCACGCTGGATGTGGATTTCAACCTGACCGAAACCACGCCGGGCGTTTATGAAGCACCGGTAAGCTTGCCGGTCGCCGGCCACTGGAATTTGGTGCTGCAAATCCGCAAGGGGGAGGAATTGCACGAAATCCAAGCCAACACTCGGGTGGAGGCTCGCTAGCCCAGTCGCGCCGATGCTTCGTCGCCCGTCTTCTTTTCCCGCATGACGACCCGAATGGCCGCCCCGATGTCCGTAACCACCGAATCGCTGGCGCCAAGTCGCTCCACCGAAACCGCCTGTTTCCACTGTGGCTTGCCGGTGCCGCCGGACGCGCCATATGCCGTGGTGATCGATGGCCGCCGCCAGCCGATGTGTTGCCACGGCTGCGAGGCGGTGGCGGAGGCCATCGTGGCCGCTGGTTTGACCGACTTCTACCACCATCGCACCACGCTCTCGCGCCGCCCGGAAGATCTCATTCCCGAGTCGTTGCGTGGTTTGGAATTGTACGACCGACCGGATCTACAAAAGAGTTTCGTCCGCGTCGACGGCGAGCATACCCGCGAGGCCGCGCTGATTCTGGAAGGCATCGTCTGCGCCGCCTGTGTCTGGCTCAACGAACGCCACGTCAACGCCTTGCCCGGCGTACTGGAATTCCGGGTCAATTACTCCACCCACCGTGCCCGGCTGTGCTGGGACGAGCGCCAGATCAA
>JAGRHI010000345.1:0-411 GCA_020445045.1 Candidatus Competibacteraceae bacterium | reverse complement strand
TGGAAGTCTGGATTCGCGATTTTCTCCGCTGGATTTGCCTGGTCTTGGCGGTGCCGGTGGTGGCCTACGCCGCGCAACCGTTTTTCGCCGCCGCCTGGCGCGACCTGCGCCGCCGGCAACTGGGCATGGACGTACCGGTATCGCTGGCGGTGCTCGCCGCTTTCGTCGCCAGCATCTGGCACACCTGGCAAGGGGCTGGCGAGGTCTACTACGACTCGGTCACGATGTTCGTGTTCTTTCTGCTGACCGGCCGGTTTCTGGAAATGACCGCCCGGCATCGGGCCGGACAGATTTCCGAGGCGCTGGTGCGGATGCTGCCGGCCAGCGCCATCCGGCTGGATGCCGATGGCGTCGAACAGGTGGTGCCGGTCGCGGAGCTGGCGCCTGGTGATCGGGTGCTGGTGCGGCCGG
>JAGRHI010000344.1:2272-3792 GCA_020445045.1 Candidatus Competibacteraceae bacterium | reverse complement strand
ATCGGGAATGGTCACTTTAGCCGAATCGCGCCGGGTTTGGCGACCGCCGGTCCCCGAAAATCCGGGCGACCGGCGGCATGGCGCGGTTTTCAGCGCGCGATGACGCGCTGGATGCGTTCCAGCGCCTTGACCAGATTGTCCATGCTGGTCGCGAACGAGATGCGGGCACAGCCTTCGGCGCCGAAGGCCGAACCCGGCACCAGCGCCACGCCGCCTTCATTCAGCAGCAGTTCCGCGAAGGCGATGTCGTTGGCCAGACCCAGCCGTTCGATCACCTTCTGGAAGCTGGGGAAGATGTAGAAGGTGCCATCGGCTGGCGCGACCTCGACCCCTTCCATCGCCTTCAGCATCTGGTAAACGTAGTCGTGACGTTCCTTGAAGGCTTGGGTCATGGTCGCGACGCAGGACTGATCGCCATTGAGCCCGGCTTCCGCCGCCACCTGGGAAATCGAGGTCGGGTTGGAGGTGCTCTGCGACTGAATGTTGGTCATGGCGGTGATCAAGTCGCTGGGGCCGCCGCAGTAGCCAATGCGCCAGCCGGTCATCGAATACACCTTGGAGACGCCATTTAGCACCAAGGTGCGATCGTACAGGTCCGGGCAGACGTTGAGGATGTTGCGGAACGGCTCCCCCGTCCACTGGATATGCTCGTACATATCATCGGTGGCGATATAGACCCGCGGATGGCGGCGCAGCACTTCGCCCAGCGCGCTCAATTCGGCGGCGTTGTAGGCGACGCCGGTCGGATTGGAGGGGCTGTTGATCACCAGCAGCTTGGTGCGTGGGGTGATGGCGGCCTCCAGTTGCGCGGCGGTGATCTTGAAGTGCTGATCGATGCCCGCTTCGACGATCACTGGCGTGCCATCGGCCAGCAGCACCATGTCGGGGTAGGACACCCAGTACGGCGCGGGGATGATCACTTCATCGCCGCTGTCCAGCAGCGCTTGGGCCAGATTGTAAAAGCTCTGCTTGCCGCCGCAGGACACCAGAATCTGCTTGGGCTCGTAGCTCAGGCCGTTGTCGCGCTGGAACTTGGCGATGATGGCTTTCTTCAGGCTGGCCGTGCCACCCACCGGCGTGTATTTGGTGAAGCCGGCGTTGATGGCCTGGATGGCGGCTTCCTTGATGAACGTGGGCGTATCGAAATCCGGTTCGCCGGCGCCCAGACCGACCACATCCTTGCCGGCCGCCTTGAGTTCGTTGGCCTTGGCGGTCACCGCCAGAGTAGGGGAAGGCTTGATGCGCTGCACACGTTCGGAAAGAGGGGTACTCACGAGGGCTCCTGGATACGGACCGAAAAGTTGAACACGGGAATGGCTCAGATTGTCGGATCATACTGAAAATTCCCACGCCAACCAATTTCCCATGCAAACGAAAAAGCCCTTTACCCTTCGTGCCCGTTTTCAGCCCACCGGCGACCAGCCGGACGCCATCCGCGCGCTGGCCGCGGGCCTGAGCGACGGCTTGGCGCATCAAACCTTGCTCGGCGTCACCGGCAGCGGCAAGACCTTCACCGTCGC
>JAGRHI010000344.1:0-2134 GCA_020445045.1 Candidatus Competibacteraceae bacterium | reverse complement strand
TACCAGCCGGAAGCCTATGTGCCCTCGTCCGATACCTATATCGAGAAGGATGCCTCGATCAACGAGCACATCGAGCAGATGCGGCTGTCGGCGACCAAGGCGATTCTGGAACGTCCCGACACCATCATCGTGGCCACGGTGTCGGCGATTTACGGCTTGGGCGATCCCGAGTCTTACATGAAGATGTTGCTGCATCTGGTGCGTGGCGAGCGGGTCGATCAGCGCGCCATTCTGCGGCGACTGGCGGATTTGCAGTACACCCGCAACGATCTGGAATTGGCGCGCGGCACCTTTCGGGTGCGCGGCGAGGTGATCGACATCCATCCGGCCGAATCCGATACCGAGGCGGTGCGGGTGGAATTGTTCGACGACGAGATCGAATCGCTCAGTCTGTTCGATCCGCTGACCGGTCATGTGCTGCGCAAGACACCACGCTATACCGTTTATCCCAAGACCCACTACGTCACCCCGCGCGAGCAATTACTCAAGGCGGTGGATCAGGTCAAGGACGAACTGCGCGAACGCTTGGCCGAGATGCACGCCGCCAACAAATTACTGGAAGCGCAGCGCTTGGAGCAGCGTACCCGCTTCGATATCGAGATGATGCTGGAGCTGGGTTATTGCAGCGGCATCGAGAACTATTCCCGCCATCTGTCCGGGCGCGAGATGGGCGAACCGCCGCCGACCCTGCTGGATTATCTGCCACCGGAGGCGCTGATTTTCATCGACGAGAGCCATGTCACCGTGCCGCAATTGGGCGCGATGTACAAAGGCGACCGTTCGCGCAAGGAAACCCTGGTCGATTACGGATTTCGGCTGCCGTCGGCGCTGGACAATCGGCCCTTGCGCTTCGACGAGTTCGAACGGATCAGCGGCCAGACCGTGTTCATTTCCGCCACGCCCGGCCCCTTCGAGCTAGAGCATTCCGGCGGGGCGGTGGTGGAACAGGTGGTGCGCCCCACCGGCTTGGTGGACCCCGAGGTCGAGGTGCGTCCCGCCCGGCATCAGGTGGATGATTTGCTGGGTGAAATCCGCGAGCGGGTCCAGCTCAAGGAGCGGGTGCTGGTCACGACCTTGACCAAGCGCATGGCCGAGGATTTGACCGAGTATCTAACCGAGAACGGGGTGCGGGTCCGCTATCTGCACGCCGATATCGATACGGTGGAGCGGGTCGAGATCATCCGCGATCTGCGGCTGGGTCAGTTCGACGTGCTGGTCGGCATCAACCTGCTGCGGGAAGGGCTGGATTTGCCGGAAGTGTCGCTGGTGGCGATTCTCGACGCCGACAAGGAAGGTTTTCTGCGTTCCGAGCGCTCGTTGATTCAGACAGTTGGCCGCGCCGCCCGTAATCTGCGCGGCAGGGCGATTCTGTACGCCGACCAGATCACCGGTTCGATGCGGCGGGCGCTGGACGAAACCGAACGGCGCCGGACCAAGCAGCGGACCTACAACCAGGCGCACGGTATTACCCCGCGCGGCATCGAGAAGGCGGTGGCCGACATCATGGAAGGCGCCTATTCCCATCCCGGCGCGCCGCCGACGGCGACACAATACGCCAAGGTCGCCGAGGAAACCGCCGCCTACGCCCATGAAACACCGGCCTTGCTGATGAAGAAAATCAAGCAACTGGAACAGGCGATGTACCGCCATGCCCGCGATCTGGAGTTCGAGGAGGCGGCGAAGCTGCGTGACGAGATTCAGCGGATTCGGCAGTTCGGGTTGGGATTGCCGGAGGCGAAGGTGGGGTAGATTGCGATACTTTGCCGATCATGTCTTCATGATCGTTTGGGGAAAAGCCAATGAGCACTTTGCAAATTCAACTGGATGACGAGCTGATGGAGCATTTGCGGCATACCGCGCAAGCCCAGGCGGTCAGTCTGGAGACCCTGGTGCGGACCGCGTTGGAAACCTATTTGCGACCGCAGCCGTCAGCGAGACAACGGTATTCATTCATCGGGATTGGTCACAGCGGCAAGCGCCATCCCCAAGAGTGATTCGAGAAAGCGGCGAAACCGCAGGACGAAATCCAGCGGATTCGCCAGTTCGGGTTGGGGCTGCCGGAAGTGAAGGCGGGGCAAGTCGCGACATTAAGATCAAACTATCATTGCATTTAGGTGATTTCCGAAGATAAATA
>JAGRHI010000343.1:484-6194 GCA_020445045.1 Candidatus Competibacteraceae bacterium | reverse complement strand
TCGACGGCGATCTGGACGATTACCGCAACTGGCTGAACGAACAGCAGCGGGCCGCCAACCGGGACGCCGCGCCACGCGCCACCGGCAACGGCGGCAGCGCCGTCGAACGCCGCGAACAGAAACGGCAGGAGGCGGAACGGCGCCAGCAAGCGGCGGTCAAGCGCAAACCGCTGGAGCAGCGCGTCAAAAAACTGGAGCAGCGGCTTGAAAAGTTACACGGCGAACAATCCCGCTTGCACGATGAACTATTGGAACCGGCGTTGTATGAGGATGCCAACAAAAACCGGCTGAAGGAATTACTGTTGCGCAAGGCGCAGGTAGACAAGGAACTGGAGGAAATCGAAGGCGAATGGCTGGAGGCGCAGGAAGCGTTGGAGGCGCTGGCGGGTGAAGAATGATCGACAATTGTGCTCGCTTATTCAGTCACTTACACTGCACACATTAGGAGGTACATATGCGTACCAATATCGTACTCAATGATGAACTCATCAATGAGGCCATGCGGCTGGCCAAAGTCAAAACCAAGCGAGAAGCGGTAGACATCGCTTTGCGGCGGTTCGTGGCGAGTCAGAAACAGCGACGGATTCTCGAACTGGTCGGTCAGGAACTCATCGATCCCGATTACGACCATAAAGCGGCTCGTGCCGGCGATGATTTTGGTTGATACCTCGGCGTGGATCGGTCTGCTACGGAATGTTGACCGGCCAGCGGTCCATCACTTGAAACGGATATTGGATTCGGAAACGACCGTCGCCCTGACGCCGCTGATTCTTCAGGAAATCCTGCAAGGCGCGGGTTCCGATGCTCATTTCGCCACCCTGCAACGGTATTTTGCCGACCTTCCTTTACTCGCATCCAGCGACTTGACCGCAACGCATATCGCCGCCGCCCATCTGTATTGTCGTTGCCGCTGGGCGGGCGTGACTCCACGCAGTTCAAACGATTGCCTGATCGCACGCCAAGCTATCGAACATGGTGTGGCATTACTGCACGATGACCGCGATTTCGAAGCGATTGCCCGAATGGAACCATGACTTCAACTATTCGCCAGTTGAAAGTAAACGTAGTTCAGGAACTGGAGGAGGACGCGAAAATGCGTTACATCAGCAGCGCCGAGCGGCTCGGCATGAAACGCGGGCCGGAATTGGGTTTGCAACAGGGCTTGCAACAAGGCTTGCAACAAGGCATCACCCTTGCTGCCGCGCCGACAACTGCGGAAGCGTTTTGGCGAGTTGCCGGACTGGGTGGAAACGCGGCTCGCGGAAGGCACGCCAACCCAGTTGGAGCAGTGGGCGGAACAAGTGTTGGATGCCGAAACGCTGGAGGCGGCTTTCAGGGAATAGCGCGGCTTATCGTTCATCCCTCATCAGCACCGGGCTGCTGCTTATAGGCTTTGAGCCAAGCCACAACGTCATGGTCGTCTTTCCAGCCGCCTCAGTGCTAACAGCGCTACTCGCCGTACACTCACATGATCATCAGTTTCGGCTCGCTCTTTAAGCAAAGGCAAAACATCAGGGTCGTCTTCCCAGTTCCGCGCCAGCCACCACACTGCCACCCGCCGCACAAGCCAACTTTCGTCGTTCTGGATGCAAACTTTGAGAAGAGACAGTGTTTCACGATCATCCTTCCAATCCTGTGCCAATGCTTCCACCGCTACCCAGCGTATCCAATCGTTTCCGTCGCTTTGAGCGCGATTTTTAAGGAGCGGCAATAGGTCAGGATCGTCTTTCCAATCGCGTGCTAACGCTTCTATCGCTGTCCGCTGCACAGTTTTATCCTTATCGGTCCTCGCTCTAATCTTGAGCATAGGCAAGACATCAGGATCACCCTTCCAATGCTGAACAAGTGCTTCTAACGCTGATTGCCGCACATGACTACTTTCGTCGGATTGAGCAAGTGCTTTGAGAAGAGGCAAGGTACTAAGATCATCTTTCCAACCTCGTATCAATGCCTCCACGGCTGCCCATCGTATATCCCAGCTTTGATCAAATTGGATGCAATATCTGAGAAGGAACAAATTATTAAGATCATCTTTCCAATCAGCAATCTTTAAGATTGAAAAAACTCGTGCAGACGTATCCTGATGATCTCTAATTATATCCCGAAGCCAACTTAGGATTGCTGAGTGATTACGCCAGATACGAGTTATTAACTCTAGCTTATCACTGGTCTTTGATTGTACGCTTGGCGGCTTAAAATTGATTGTCGAGCTATACGATCTATCTCTCCAAAAGCACTCTTTTGCCTTACTAAAAATAATGCGTTCAATCTGACCAAGTTCCGATACCTGGTATTCCTGTATTTCTCCAATACACCGCACTGCCAGAAAAACGTTTTTCCCTATTTCTGCTGTATCTACTTGATCTATCAAGAACTCCAAGATACCCGCCAATACTTTTGGATGAATCATCCCTGCCACGAGACACAACACTTCATGCCAGGTTTCGTCCGGCCAATGCAGGCCAAACACTTGTGTCTTGAGATAGTCCGCGTCGATGCTCTTCTCGTGCTCGAAGCGAGCGCGCAGATCGTCGGCGCAAAAATATTCGAGAAAAGTGCGATGGACAAAAGCGTAGGAATCGCCTCCTGCAAAACAGAGGATGAAATTGCGCTCGCGCAGGTGGCGAATCAAAGCGCGGGCGACGGCACGCGGATTGCCCTTCACCAACGGTTTCACTGCATCCTCAATGATCGTTTCCAACTGGTCGGTCGCAATCAAATTTCCTAGCGGCCCGTTTACACCGGTCTGCATGGCGCGTGCAAGGCGGCGGAGTATGCCTTGCTTTTCTCGCAACCCGATTGCCAAGGCGTCCGTTGCCAAATCAGGATCAGCGCGCAAAGCATCTTCAACTTTCCACTGTTGCAGCAACAGCTTAGAACATTCCTCGTACAACTCCGCCCGATCGCGTGGCAAGTTGCAATAGCGGTTGAGAATCGCCATCATGGTGAGCAAAAGCGGATTGCCCGCCAGCTCGCGGATGGGTTGAGAATCCGTGATGGCGCGGGTCAGACGCGCATGTTTTTCATCCCGCTCGACAATCTCGGTGGAACAGTAAGTATCGCGATACCATCGACCCAAAAAGGTCGTAATTTGGTCGTCGTCCAATTCCTGAAGCATGAAATGGTGAAAATCAGCGCTGCGGAAACTCTCGCCTTTGTGGCCAATGACCCGCGAGGTCACAACGATACGAACGCAGGGAAAGTCATTGGCGAAACGCTGAATCACGTTCGCCACTTCCTCACGCAATGCGGGATCGAACACTTCGTCCAATCCATCGAAAAATACCTGCACTCGACCGCTTTCCAGCAATTCGCGCAATCCCTGCGAATCAAGTTGACAGAGCGCCAATGGACTTCTCTGCCAGAAGTCGAGAAAACCGTTGATGTGATCGCGTTCGCGGGCTTGCGCGTAGGCGCGCAATTCAATCAACAACGGCAAATCCAGACGCTGCCTTTCGAGTTCGGGCCGTTCGGCCCAGCGCAACGTCAATGCTTGCAGCAAACAGGATTTACCCGCGCCGGGGTCCCCCAAAATAACCACTTTCGGCAAAACCGGGTCGTCCACCAATTCCAGCGCGTTGCGGGGTGTTTGGTCGAGATAGCGGCGGCGCAATTCTTGAATTCTTTCAGCATCCAATTCGCCGCTCTCGATCTGGCCTTCTTCTCGCAGGCGGCGCAAATGCTCCTTGGGCAATTCCAGTACTTGCGGCAAATAGTCCTGACACTCACGGACGTGCTGCGGCACGAATACTCGCCAAAGCTCCAACTCGCGGTAATAGCAACCGGTAGCGTCGAGGGATTCCAGCTTGAGCTTGGCGTAACGGTCGCGCACGGCCTTGGCGTAAACGGCGAGATGGAGCGACGGCGGTTTGGGCGGCGGCCCGTGCGGATGACTGGGCATCGCGGCGGGTGCCAAGCCACGCAGGAAGGGCAACAAATCTTCGTGCTTCGCCCCGAACACGATGGGATAAAGCCAGGGAGCTGTTTTCTGAAGCTCCACGAATTTGGCTTTCTCGCTCTTTCGGCAGAGAACGAAGTGCCGCGCGGTGGAATCCTTGAGCGCCTCCCGCCCCCATTCGATCAGTCGGCTGAAATTCGGGTCTTGGAAGGTGCCACCACACCCCACGAACAACAACGTGCGTCCCAACGTGAACAGTTGCAAAACCGCCTGAGTGTGCGAGTCGTTGACGACCTTGGCGTAGGATGACAGGCCGAGGATGACCGACTCCGGTCGATCAAAATCACCGTGAAGGTGAATAACTGCGTCGCCGCCGTAACGCAGAATCTCTTCGATTTTGTCGCGGTCTTGCCAAGTGAGCGATGGACGACTCGTAACCGCTTCTAGCAGATGGTCGTAATTCAGAGTCGTCAGCTTCACCGGCCAACTCGCCAGCGTTTTGATAATGTCCGGTTGCGTGGGCGCAAGTTTACCAACCGAATCCTTCAACCAACCCCGGAATGCGCCGGGCCTTTTGCCGCGTAGACGCTCTGTGACGAGCTCAGCGGCGGCAACGAGGAAATCCGTTTCACCCACACGGATTTGCCCCAAAACAGCTTTGGCCTCTTTCGCATTCAAGGTGCTCTCAGTGTGCTGACAAAAATGAACGCCGTGTTTCAGCAGTCCTGTCCAAGTTGCAACCGAAAACCCGTCTACCTGCTGATCCTCGCAAACAGCGACGGATACGCCGGTTCCAGTCACCACGACCACCTGCCCGCACGCGATCTGCCGTTTCAGGTCATCGACAAGAGTTTTCTGATTCATAGCGATCATGGTTCGTCTCCCTTTCAGCCGTATCCGGCCATCTTCGCTATGGTAAATTTTGAGTCGTCCTGGAGACTACCGCCACAACCATGCCATTTTCGTCCTGCCACTACTCTTGAAGATGAATGATGAATCCCGAACTGACCGAACGGCTGTTTGCCGAATTTCCCGAACTATTCCGGGGCCGCCACCTGCCGGTCACCCAAAACCTGATGGGCTTCGGTTTCGAATGCGAGGACGGCTGGTACGATCTCATCCGCCAACTCGCCGCCGATATCACCACCCACGCCGCGCAAATCGGACTCAACCCGCTAGTGGTGCAAGTCAAACAGGAACTGGGCACGCTACGCTTCAGGCTGGATCAAGCGGACCAGCATCTTTACGCCCTGTGCGCGGCGGCGGAACGCGCATCCTGCACCGTCTGCGAATGCTGCGGCGCGCCGGGACAATTGCGCTATCACCGTCGCCGACTGCTCGCTTGCTGCGACGAACACGCCCCACCCGGCAGTTGGATCGCCGCCCAGCAACCCAAGTCGCCTGACACATAATCCACGCCTTGTCCAGTAAATTGCGCGTTGTAGCATCGATGCCGAGCCTCTATTATTGTTTTTTTCCACGATTCCGCCGACCCGGACGGGTGGCATTCTTGTTTCAGTACAGGTAGAGGCTTCATCATGGCATCGCTGAAAAAACTTCAGGTCACCTCCAAGCTCGGCCCCAAGTTCACCATCGAAAGTCGCATTCGCGATCATGTCGTCTATGTCGATCAACCCACGCCCGGCGGCGCCAATAAAGGCCCAACTCCGCTGGAATATCTGTTCGTTGCCCTAGCCGGCTGCATCGGCAGCATCGCCCGGATTGTCGCCACGCAGCGCAGACTGAACGTGCGCGGCATGGAAATCACCGTCGAAGGCGAACTGGATGGCGAAGTGCTGATGGGTAAAAGCA
>JAGRHI010000343.1:0-437 GCA_020445045.1 Candidatus Competibacteraceae bacterium | reverse complement strand
TGACGGTGGATATCGACGCCGACATGACGCGGGAAGAAAAGGAAGAGTTCCTGCACGAGGTCGATCGGCGCTGCCCGGTTTCCGAAAACCTCCTCAACACCACTCCGATCACGCTCCACGTTCGTTGAAGCGGAAACCCCGGCGCGGCCGGCGGCGGTCGGCTATGCTTTGCCCATCGTCCGCCACCGGCCACCGCGCATGGACTGGAACCGCCTGCTCTCCCGCGCCCGCCTGGGGGTCTCCCGCCAACACCCCGACAGCGAAGCGCGCACCGACTTCCAACGCGACTTCGACCGTCTGGTCTTCTCCTCGGCCTTCCGGCGGCTGCAAGACAAAACCCAGGTCTTCCCGCTCTCCCAAAGCGACTACGTCCGTACCCGCCTGACCCACAGCCTGGAAGTGTCCAGCGTCGGCCGCTCGCTGGGCACCATGGTCGG
>JAGRHI010000342.1 GCA_020445045.1 Candidatus Competibacteraceae bacterium | reverse complement strand
CCTCGGCATCCTCGAACGCCCGGATCGTCGCATTGCTGGCCTGGGTTCTGCTTGGTCTGGACGCCTTGTCGGACCTGCGAGCCCGCATCACGAGCCTACGCCTCTCGGGCAGTGAATCCGTGGCTGCCTTTAGCCGGATTATCGCCGGCCTGATCGCCCTGATCTTCGAGGTCGCCGACGCTTCGGTCGATCCAGACATATCGCGGTTGCTGGTCAGCCTGTTCAATCTGGTCGAGGGCAAGGAATTTGCCGGCCAGGAGCGCGCCGTGGGTGCTTTGCACTTCGGTGCCGGGCGTTGCGATGGTCCGCTCAAGGAACGGTTGCTTTACCTGATCGATGCCCAGGCGCGCAGTTTCGAGGTTTTCCTGCAATTTGCCGACGCCTCGCCGCACCGGAAATGGGCAGCCATGGAGAACGAGGACTACACGGCGAAGCTATTGCAATTGCGCGAACTGCTGCGCGCCGCGCCACCCGGCGCCGTTCTCGATCCCGCGCTCAGCGACCCATGGTTCGCGTGTTGCAGCGGCCGCATCACCGCCATTTGGTCGATCCAACGTGACTTGGTCGAATCCCTGCAACAGCACTGCGCCACGCTGATCGCCAAGGCCGAAGAGGCATTGTTGGACTCGGAGGGTTTGTTGTGCTCATTGCGAGACGCGCAACTGCCCAGAGCCGACGCCGTCGACCGCTTTTTCGATCCCCATCTGGCCATCGAGCAATCGCTGAGCTTCGCCGCCGCAGTCCCAGAATCCTCCCAGCGGCCACGCTCGCTGATCGAGCTGCTCCAGGCTCAATCCCGGCATCTGGCCGACATGGAAGCCGAATTGGCTTCCGCCAAGCGGGCCTTGGCCGAGCGCAAGGTGATCGAGCGCGCCAAGGGGATGATTATGGCCCGCTTCGGCCTGTCGGAGGACGAGGCTTACGGACGATTGCGCAAGGCTTCCATGGACAGAAACACACGCTTGGTCGACATGGCGGAGGTCCTGCTGGCCAAAGCGATACCCTTTTGATGCTGGATCGGCATTGCGTTGTGCTGGAACGCCCAGCCTGATCCGGCCCGTGCTTCGGCACGCGGGCTGGACAGGCCGCGGCAGCGTCTTACCAGCTCTTGTAGGGCAGGAACTTCCCGTTCATGGTGATCTTCACCCGATCCCCGAGGGGATTCTCCTCCTTATCGATGTGCATGCTGAAGTCGATGGCGCTCATGATACCGTCGCCGAATTTCTCGTGGATCAGCTCCTTGATGGTGTCGCCGTAGACGCCGACGACTTCGTATAGGCGGTAGATCACCGGGTCGGTGGGTATCGTCTTGTCCCAACTCTTGTGCGGAAAGGCCTGCAAAGCCGTGGAGACCTCGGCCGGGAGACCCAAGACCTGGCACAACTTGTCCGCCGGTTCCGCCTTGAGGCTGTTCATGCCGAGACAGGCGGAGGTGATGAATACCGGCGCCAGTCCGACCTGGGTGGCGATGGCTTCCCAGCTGAGGCCGGACTGGGTCTTGGCGGCGATGATGGTTTCGGTCATTTCCAACTTGTTCATGGTTAAGCTCCGGGTGGTTGGCAACGATGACATCTAGTGAACAGGCACGAAATGGGTACTCAACAGGATAAGGACGATGATAAACAGGATAAGCGACACGCCTTTCCAGAACAGCAGCGGATTACGTTCCAGAAGTGGCGCCCGATTCTGGTGCAGGAAGCGCTCGTTGGGATGGCGCAGGTCGTAAATGAATTCGGACAGTTCTTCATAGCGTTTGCGGGGGTTCACCTGGACCGCTTGGCGCAGGGCACCGTCGATCCAGGCCGGAATGGCGCGTTTTTCGTCGAGTACCGGGCGATAGACCAGGCGGCGCTGCGCGACCCGCGTGCTGGCTTTGGCGACCTGGGTGCCGTAGGGCATGCGCCCCGACAGCATTTGATAGGCGATTACGCCCAGCGCGAAAATATCTGATCGGTTGCTCCCAGTCTCCCCAAGAAAATACTCCGGCGCCGTGTACTGCACGGTACCCAGCAGCTCCCAGTGCTCCGGGGTGGGCGCGAGTTCGGCGATGCCCGCCACATGCACGGAGCCGAAGTCGATCAGCTTCACTGTCCCATTGCGATCGATCATGACGTTATCCGGTCGCAGGTCCTGATGCAGCATCTCCTGGCGGTGCAGGGCCTGTAATCCTCGGGCGATCTGCTGGACGATGTCGCGTACGGTTTCGAGGTCGGGCAGCGGATTGTCGGTCATCCACTGGGTCAGCGTCTGACCTTCGACGTATTCGGTAACCGTGTAGAGATAATGGCGCTTTCGGGTTAGTGCCACGGCCTTCAGGATATGGACGTTGTCGAGACGCCGGGCCACCCATTCCTCGGTCAGGAAGCGTTCCAGATACAGCGGATTGCCACGCAGCTCCACGGAGGGGACCTTGAGCGCCACCCGCTGCCCGGATTCGCGGTCCAAGGCCAGATAAACGTGACTGCGGTGGCTGTTGTGCAGCTCGCGCAGGATCTCGTAACCCTCGAATGCCATCCGTGGCCGCAGTGGCGGTGGCAGTGGCAGGGTCGTGGCCTGTTCGTGCAGCTCGGCGACCACCAGTTCCGGCAGCGCGTCGATGCGCACCACCTGAATTGACAGGTTGTCCCCGCTCCCTTGGCGCAGGGCTTCCTCCACGATCCGATGGCAGGCCCGATCCAGGTCATCCCGCTGACCGTGAATCGTAGTGCTGATGAAATGTTCCGGCGCGAACTCGTAGACCCCGTCCGTCATCAGAACGAAGGTGTCGCCGACCTCCAGCGGATAGGATTGGTAGTCGATTTCCAGATGTTCGCCCATACCCAAGGCCCGGCTGAGATAGCTCTGCTCGGCCGATGCCCACAGGCGGTGGTCTTCGGTGAGTTGCTCAAGGCGATCGCCGGCGAGGTAATAGATGCGGGTATCGCCGACATGGAAGAGGTGCACCGTGGCGGATTTGACGACGATCGCGCTGAAGGTGCAGACATAGCCTCGATCCAGCACGTAGCGGTTGGGACCGTTGCGGGTCTGCGCGTACAGCCAGGAATTGGTGGCATTCAGCACCCGTTGCGCCGCGGTTTTCACCGACCAGGATT
>JAGRHI010000341.1:4073-4223 GCA_020445045.1 Candidatus Competibacteraceae bacterium | reverse complement strand
TCAATACGGGCATGGATCGACCCATACAAACTGACCATTGATGCGGATAAAGCAACCGCTAGCCACTCCTAATAAAGATTCATTTTCAGGGATGGAATCACGATCCACTTTTACCGTTCTCATCTCGCCTTTATCATCCGAAATCACGGC
>JAGRHI010000341.1:0-3981 GCA_020445045.1 Candidatus Competibacteraceae bacterium | reverse complement strand
GGGGTGTGAACTAAAAATCAATAACAAACCGGGCAAAGATCGTTCGTTCCGGGATAAACCGGGGGTTTACACCATCAACGAGTATTTGAAATCCGTAATCCTGGAATTGAAATTGCTGATCGAACAAATTCCTGGCTTCGAGAGCAACAATTCCCCATCGCTTGGGCAGGCGATACCCTAGGCCGGCATCCACCAAAACGAAATCCTCACTCTGCGTCGGCAGGATGGCTAATGACTGTCGATCCAGATACCGGATATCCTGATTTACGTAGGTTACGCCCAGTCCGGCAAAAAAACCGGATGGATCGAAGTAGCGAATATTCAGGGGAATGCTGGTGGTTTTCAACTCGACGGGAGCCTGAAAAAACAATTGCCGAAGGTATTGGCCTTCTTGAAGCTTGAATCCTTCATAACGCCATGCCGCCGTGACCGCCCATCGTGGGTTTGGCAGCCAATACAAAAAAACCTGATAGATATCTTCCTGATCCTGTTCTATTTCGAAGGGCTTGGATTCTTGCGAACCCACCGGTACTTCGAGATCACGTCTGACCGCTTCCAGCCCCCCAACTAATTGATTATTGAATCGAACATTGAGCCCCAAGCCGTAGTTCTTGGAAAGCGTCATATGGGCATCATCGAAAAATTGATTAAATCCAGCGACTTGGGTTGGTTCAATGGTTTGCTCGATCAGAGGGGTCCGTTTGACCGCCTGAAACGCGGCTGCTCGTAGGGAAAGATAATCGTTGATCGTCCACTGAACTCCAAGCTTTGGATTCAACTCATTGCGGTTTAAGGTTGGGTTATCGTCGGATTGATAGCTCAAACCCACAGTCCAGCTTAGATGTTCTGGCCATTTGATATTGGCGTAACCATAGGCGATATCCTGTTCGATACGACCCGACGAGTTAAAACCAATGGTTTCAGTGTCTAGTGCATAGTTGCCGAGGCCCACCATGAAATTAAAATCATCGGCTTTATGCAGCAGTTGGGCCTCTGCCTGATAGCCTTTAGCATTAAATTCTGCGGTATAATTTGTGTCTTTGTACTTTACGATGGAGTCTCGGTCCGTATAAATAACGGAAGCGATGATATCAGTTTGGGGTGATAGCGAATAATGCGCTCCCACGCGAGCCACGTTCTGATTAATTTCCCTGCGTTCAAAACGATGAAATGAACCATCAAAATTGGAGGCGAGATCCCCAGTAGTCGTTTCCCGATAACGATATTCAGCTTGAAGATTCAAATCCGAAGTGGCCGCAACTTGCGCAAATAGATTGTAGAGATTGTTTTTCAGATCATTATTTTCCCGGTAACCATTGTTCTGATAGCTAAATTGGCCGAGGCTATAGGAAAAGCGATCCGCCAAGCCGGAGACAATGAATTCATTTCCCCAAGTGTTTTGATTGCCGCCCAGTCCCGAGAAAAACAGTGAAGGCCGATCCTGTACGAATAGTGGGTTGAATTCATATAGGGAGGGTATGGGTGGCCCGCCGCTTGGAATCATTAGTCTGGTTTCCGCCACTCGCGGCGAAACCGGCGTGATATTGATGGGTTGCAACAACTGCGCTTGCAACAATTCACTCACGCGAGCGGCTTCCGCATTGGGCAATGCCACATAAGAATCCGCCAGCAGCCGGTGAGCCGAGTAGTTGCTTGGATCACGGTTGACCGATTGCCAGCCCTCCTGCAAGCCGAGTTCGGTAAAGCCGACTTCGTTATAAACGCGCCCCAAAGTCGCCGACCGAGCGGCCAGGTCTTCGTCCAGCAGCAACCGCGACCGATACACTCCACGGTCGTCATTCAACTCAATGGATTTTTGCAGGTTTTCCACCGCCGCAACGGGTTGATTGACGCTTTGAAGGCGAATGGCGTCGTAGTACCAGGGGGTCGGATCGTGGGGGTCAAGTCGTTTGGCCGCCTCCAGATATTTTTGCGCCGGCTGGTTCTGCTTATCCTCGTAAAACGCCTTGCCGAGATAGCTGTTGTAGAGCGAGACCTTCGGCTCCAACAATGTCGCCTTGCGCATCGCCTCAATGGCTTTATCGGTCTGGTTGTGCCGGAACAGCACCAGTCCCAAACCAAGTTGCGGCAATCCCAGGGTCGAGTCTTGGGCGATGGCCACCTGGAATGCCTCGCGGGCCTCGTTCACCCGGTTGCTCGCCAGTTGCAGAAATCCCCAAACGGTGTTGACCATGGCGTCGTCCGGTGCCCGTTGCCGTGCCCGTTCCGCCACTTTTACGGCTTCCCGCAGCCGGCCCATGCCAAACAGCAGGCTGCTTTCCTGGATCAAGGCACGGGCATTGTTGGGGTCGAGTTCCACCGCCTTGCGGGCCGCCTCCAACGCGGCATCCAGATTGAATTCGGCCTGTCGGACCAGGCTTAGACTGAGATACGCCGTGGATGAGGACGGATCGGCGGCGATCGCCTGTTCCGCGTCGGCCAATGCCGACGTTTTGCGGTTTTGCACCAGATCGATGTTGGAACGTAGGCTGTAGGCCAGCGCGTCGTTGGGATCGAGTGTCAGCGCGCGATCGATAGCTTGTCGTGCGGCAACGACTTGGCCTCGCAGCAGATGGTCCTGCGCGGTCTGGACCCAATAGGAGGAGGATCGCGGGTCGTCTCGGCGAGGGTCGCGTTGCGTTGCGGTACCGATGACGTTCGGATAGTAGAGCGACCATTGCACCGCATCGAGCGGATTGAGCAACACCGTCTTGCGCGGCGCTTCGCCCACTTTGGCGCTGGCCTGTTCGTTGGCCGCCACCAACACGCTGCCTTGTGGGTTGCTGAATTCGACCAGCCCGTCGAGCACGGCCAGCCGGGCCGTGTCGGCGGGGCCGACCGCCAGATTGAACTCGGTGCCACGAATGGTGGCGGTGGCCGGCAGGGTTTGAATTTCCAACAATTGATTATTGTCGCGGACCCAGATTTCGCCACTCAGCAGGCGCAGGATGTTTTGCAGGAAGCCGTCGTTCGAGACGGGAACGATGGCTTGGGCCTGTTTGAGTTCCAATTGGCTGTTGCCATTGAGCTTGATTTGCGCGCCGTTCGCCAACAAAACCGCGGCGCGGCTGCCTTCGCCGGTTCGCAGCATCTCGCCGGCCGCCAGCGACTCCCCCGTGCCGATGGGTTGCCAGTGCCCTTGGCGCAGCACTTCGGCGGTTCCCACCACACTGACGATTTCACCCGCTTCCTGGGCCAAGGCCGGGTGAAATGGCAGCAGTAATGCAATGACCAGCGACCAGTAAAGCCGATTCCATGGATGCGATTGACGACACCGACTTGGCTTATTGTGTCGGTATTGCCATTCCGAAGGGCCAGTTACAATATGATATCTGGTCATTTATATTTTCTTGAGATTATTTGGTGATAGCGGCTGGGCAAGCCGTCGATGCCCGATTAAGAGCCACTTTTATAATGATCACATGATGTTAGAAGAAATTCCACTCTGTATTCAAGTGGCATACATTGCATTGAGACTTATTGGATAGAATGATTCAATTAAGAATCATTTGTATCTAAAAGAAGAGTTTCCTTGCCCAAGGAGGATGTGGCGCGAAGCGCCAAGGCAGCTTGAATCGGCGATTCCACACTGGATAGGGACGCCATATACGGGTTGGTGGCGGTGATCGGTGGGTTCGGTGCGGCCACGCTGACGAGCAGGTCTCCCGCTCTGACAACGGGATGACGCAGAGCAGGAGGAAGGTGCTTACTCCCGAAGCTCGCGCCGGTCGGCGAATGACGCGAGCGCTTCCGGATTGGCCAACGCCTCGATATTCCTGACCGGCTGACCATGCACGACATTGCGGACGGCCAATTCGACGATCTTGCCGCTTCGGGTGCGGGGGATGTCGGTCACTTGCAGCACCTTGGCGGGGACGTGGCGCGGCGTGGCGCCTTCGCGAATCGTTCGCTTGATCCGGGCGATCAGTGTGTCGTCGAGATCGACGCTCTCCTGGAGCTTCACGAACAACACCAGCCGGA
>JAGRHI010000340.1:4718-10260 GCA_020445045.1 Candidatus Competibacteraceae bacterium | reverse complement strand
CCATCCTCGTGGATGTCGGCGAAGATGACGGTCGGATCGGACTCGAAGGGATAAAACACCCCGTCGCCGTGATGCGCGTCGATATCGACATAGGCGATGCGCTCCAGGCCATATTCCTGTTGCAGGATCTTGATGGCCACGCCGGCATCGTTGAACACGCAAAACCCGGAAGCGGTATCGGGCATGCTGTGGTGCAGGCCCGCGATGGGCACGAAGGCGCGCCGGATCTCGTTGGCCATGATTCTGCGCGTGGCGTCGACCACCGTGCCGACCACGACCGCGGCATCCTCGAATACCCCTTTGTAGGCTGGGGTGTCACCGTAATCCAGCAAGCCTTCCCCCACTTCGGAATAGGTCTTGACCTTTTCGACGTAGTTGGATGTGTGGAACAGTCTGATCTGCTCCTCGGTGGCGATGGCGGGATGCAGCACGCGCACCTGGTAGTCGAAGTGACGGATATGCATCTCGTCCCAGAAGGCATGGATGCGGTTCTCTCCGAACGGGTGGTCTTCGAACCCGTAGCGGCCCAGTTCTTCACCGGTGTACACAGCCACCGTTCTGCTTCGCGCCATTACTCTCGATCCTCAATTGGGGGCGGTCGGTTTCGCAGCGCGGTATCATAGCCGAACTTGACATAAATATGACGGCCCGGTCGGTCGAAATGTCGCCGAGCGCTGGCCACCCTGTTCATTCCCGTTGCCATCAGGAGAACCGATGTCCGCGAGCGCACAGCAAGGGCGGGATATTTTTCCTCGCGACCGCCAGCCGACGGTCCGTATTCTGGCGATGCCGGCCCACACCAATCCCAACGGCAACATCTTCGGTGGCTGGATCATGGCGCAAATGGATATTGCCGGCGGCGTGGTGGCGATGGAGTATGCCGGCGGCCGGGTGGCGACCGTGGCGGTGACCTCGATGGAATTTCACAAGCCGGTGTTCGTCGGCGATCTGGTGAGTTGCTTCGCCCGGATTCAGGCCGTCGGTTCGACCTCGATCACCGTCAAGGTGGAGGTGTTCGTCCAGCGCGCTCGCGACGGCAAGTTGCTGGCGGATCAGGTGACCGAGGCGGTCATCGTCTACGTGGCGGTCAACGACGACGGCTCGCCGCGCAAGCTGCCGGAACGAGGGCCGGATTTCCAAAAATATTGGTGAGCCGGCCCTCAGTCCGGGTCGGTCGCGCCGTAGCCGCCGCCGCCCGGCGTTTCGATCGCGAACACATCGCCCGGTCGTACCGTCACCTGTGCCGTGCCGGGCAATTCCTCGATTTCCCCATCCGCGCGTTCCACCGCGTTGCGTCCGACGTGGCCCGGCGCGCCGCCCCGCAGGCCGTAGGGCGCGATCCGGCGATGGCCGGACAGGATCGCGGCGGTCATGGCTTCCAGAAAGCGGATGCGGCGGATCACGCCGTCGCCGCCCCGCCAGCGGCCCGCGCCGCCGCTACCCTCACGGATGGCGAATTCCTCCACCCGCACCGGGAACCGCCATTCCAGCACCTCCGGGTCGGTCAGCCGAGAGTTGGTCATGTGGGTATGCACCGCCGAGGCGCCGTCGAAACCCGGTCCCGCGCCGGCTCCGCCGCAGATCGTTTCGTAGTACTGGTACTGGTCGTTGCCGAAGGTGAAATTGTTCATCGTGCCCTGGGCGGCGGCCATCGCCCCCAGCGCGCCATACAGGGCGTCCACCACGCATTGCGAGGTTTCCACGTTGCCCGCCACCACCGCCGCCGGCGGGCGGGGATCGAGTAGGCAACCGGGGGGAATCACGATCTCCAGCGGTCGCAGGCAGCCGGCGTTGAGCGGAATGTCGTCGTCCACCAAGGTGCGAAATACATACAGCACCGCCGCCAGACACACCGCGCGCGGCGCGTTGAAATTGTTGGGCTGTTGCGGCGAGGTGCCGGTGAAGTCGATGCGGGCGGCGCGCCGGGTTCGGTCCAGGCGGATGGCGACCCGAATCACCGCGCCATTGTCCATTTCGTAGGCGAACGCGCCGTCGCTCAGCCGATCCAGCGCCCGCCGCACCTGTTCGGCGGCATTGTCCTGGACGTGGCGCATGTAGGCGTGGACCGTGTCCGGGCCGAAGTGGGCCACCATCCGCCGCAATTCCTGAACCCCCTTTTCGTTGGCGGCGATCTGCGCCTGCAGGTCGGCCAGATTCTGGTGGACATTGCGAACCGGCCAGCCGCCGCCAGTCAGCCATTCCAGCAGTTCCCGTTCGCGAAGCCGGCCGCCGCTCACCAGTTGCACGTTGTCCAGCAGCACGCCTTCCTGTTCGATGTCGAGGCTGTCCGGCGGCATGGAACCCGGCGTGATGCCGCCGATGTCGGCATGATGACCACGCGAGGCGACGTAGAACAGGATTTCCCGGTCGGCGTCGTCGAACACCGGCGTGACCACGGTCACGTCCGGCAGGTGGGTGCCGCCGCGGTAGGGGGCGTTGGTCGCGTACACCTCGCCGGGCTGGAAACGGCCCTGATGAGCGTCGATGATCGCCTGGACCGCCTCGCCCATCGAGCCCAGATGCACCGGGATGTGTGGGGCGTTGGCGATGAGCTGACCATCCCGGTCGAACAGCGCGCAGGAAAAATCCAGTCGCTCCTTGATGTTGACCGAATGGGCGGTATTGGCCAGGGTCACGCCCATCTGCTCGGCGATGGCCATGAACAGATTGTTGAACACCTCCAGCATGATCGGATCGACGTCGGTGCCGACCGCGACCCGTTGCGGTCGGGGCCGGTGGCGGGTCAGCACCAGATCGTCGTGGGTGCCGACCTCGGCTTGCCAGCCCGGCTCGATCAGGGTGGTCGCGCCGGTTTCGTCGAGAATCGCCGGACCGACGATGCGGTCACCGGGCCGTAGATCGGCGCGGCGGTGGAATGGCGCGGCGCGCTCGGCGCCGGCGAGATGCAGCGCGACTTGGGCGGTCGGCGCCAGCGGCCCCTGGCGTGGCGCGGTCGCCGTGGTCGCTTCCCGCAGGTCGAAACCACCGCTGATGATCTCGACCTGCGCCGCTTCCACGATCAGCGCCTTGTCGGATAGGGTGAACCCGAAGCGTTGCCGATGCGCATCGGCGAAGCGCGCCGCCAGCTCGCCCGGATCGCCGGCGGCGACCAGTAGGGCGGTATCGCTGCCGGTGTAGCGCAGACGGGCGCCGCGCAGGGCTTGAATCGAGCCGGCGGGCAGGTCCTGGGCTTGCATGGCCGCCCGGCCCGCTTGCTCCAGTTCGCCGAACGTGCGTTTCAGCACCGGCGCCAACTCGGCCGACAATGGGGCTTCGACCGCGCGTTCCTTCAGTAGCCGGGCATCGGCCAGACCCATGCCGTAGGCCGACAGTACCCCGGCCAGCGGATGGATGAAGATGGTCGATATCCCCAGCGCGTCGGCCACCGCGCAGGCGTGCTGGCCACCGGCGCCGCCGAAGCAGCACAAGGTGTATTCGGTCACGTCGTAGCCACGTTGGGTCGAGATCTGCTTGATGGCGTTGGCCATGTTTTCGACGGCGATCTTGAGAAAGCCCTCGGCCAGTTCCGCGGGGGTGTAGCGCGTGCCGCTTTCCGCTTCGATCTCGGCGGCCAGCGCGACGAATTGGCGCGCGATCGTGTCCCGATCCAAGGGCTGATTCTGATCGGGACCGAAGATCTTGGGAAAGAACGCCGGCTGAATCCGACCCAGCAGCAAATTGCAGTCGGTCACGGTCAGCGGCCCGCCGCGCCGGTAGCAGGCCGGTCCCGGATTGGCGCCAGCCGACTCTGGCCCCACCCTTGGCCGACCGCCATCGAAGCGGCAGATCGAGCCGCCGCCGGCCGCCACGGTGTGGATATGCAGCATCGGCGCCCGCAGTCGCACCCCGGCCACCAGGGTTTCGAAGGCGCGTTCGTACTCGCCGGCGTAGTGGGCGACATCGGTGGAGGTGCCGCCCATGTCGAAGGTGATGATCCGCTCGAAACCGGCACGGGCGGCGGTGCGCGCCGCGCCGACGATGCCGCCGGCCGGGCCGGATAGGATGCTGTCCTTGCCGCGAAAGTGGTGGGCGTCGGCCAGACCGCCGTGGGATTGCATGAACAACAGCCGCGCGCCGCTCAGTTCGCTGGCGACCCGGTCGATGTAGCGGCGCAGGATCGGCGACAAGTAGGCATCCACCACCGTGGTGTCGCCGCGTCCGACCAGCTTCATCAGCGGACTGACCTCGTGCGATGTCGAAATCTGGGTGAAGCCGATTCGCTTGGCCAAGGTCGCCGCCAGCCGCTCGTGTTCCGGGAAGCGATAGCCGTGCATGAAGACGATGGCGACGGCGCGGATGCCGGCGCGCCAGGCCGCTTCCAGCGAGCGGCGGGCATCGTCGGCATCGAATGGAGCGAGGACTTCGCCCTGGGCCGATACCCGCTCGCGCACTTCGGCGACCCGCTCGTACAGCAGTTCCGGCAGCACGATTTGGCGGGCGAACAGTTTGGGCCGATTTTGATAGGCGATGCGCAGGGCGTCGCGGAAACCCCGAGTGATCAATAACAGGGTGCGGTCGCCCTTGCGTTCCAACAGCGCGTTGGTGGCGACGGTGGTGCCCATTTTCACCGCCGCGATGCGTGCGGCGGGAATCGCTTGGTCCGCCGCGACGCCCAGTAAATCGCGGATGCCCCGCAAGGCGGCGTCGGGATAATGCTCGGGATTGTCCGAGAGCAGTTTGTGCGCCACCAGTCGGCCATCGGGACGCCGCGCGACCACGTCGGTAAAGGTACCACCCCGGTCGATCCAGAATTGCCAGCGGGTGGGGGTGGAGAGCAGGGGAGCGGTCATGGGCAATATTCCAGTGGATGGACGTCTAATCCGCGTCATTCATGCAAAGAGTGAAACCCGGTTGTTCCGTTGATAAGCGTCCGGGCATCATTCTATTCAAGATTTCCCGACTTTTCCCATCGTTGATCGAGTTGGAATCGCCAACCCACACTTGACTATTTCAGCTCGGTTTCGTTATATAAATGAAAATATAACGAAAGAGCAGCGGAGAAGATCGGATATGCCTAAGCCACAAGCTCTTGAATTTTCAGGTCAGTTCTGGCTGAACCGGGAAGGTTGCGGCTACCTCGGGGCGGGGCGGGTCACGTTGCTGGAATATATCGATAAGCGTGGCTCCATCGCTCGGGCCGCCAAGTGCATGGGGATGAGCTACAAAACCGCCTGGGATGCGGTGGAAGCGATGAACAATTTGGCCGACCGGCCCCTGGTGGTGCGCGCGACCGGTGGCAAGGGCGGCGGAGGAACCCAGCTCACCGCTTACGGGAGGCAGGTGATCACCGGCTACCGGCTCATGGAAGCCGAGCATCGGCGGTTCCTGGCCCGCATGGAGGCTGGCGTGAAGGATTTCGATCAGATCAATAACTTATTGAAGGCGATTAACATGAAAACCAGCGCCAGGAATCAGTTTCGCGGGCAGGTCCGTTACTTGGAAAAGGGGGCGGTCAATAGCGAGGTGAAAGTGGACCTGGGCGAGGGCCTGGAGATCTTCGCCATCGTCACTAACGAAGCCGTGGAGGATCTCGGTCTGGTTT
>JAGRHI010000340.1:203-4685 GCA_020445045.1 Candidatus Competibacteraceae bacterium | reverse complement strand
TGATCAAGTCGAGCTTCGTGCTCCTGTCCCCGGACGAGAAGCTGCGCATCAGCGCCCGCAACCGGCTATGCGGCACGGTGCGGGAAGTGGTCCCTGGCGCGGTCAATAGCGAAGTCAAGCTGGAACTCCCCGGCGGGCGGGTACTCACCGCCATCATTACCAGGGAAGCGCTGAGCGAGTTGGGTTTCGTGCCCGGACAACGCGCCTGCGCCTTGATCAAGGCTTCCCATGTCATTCTCGCCGTCAACGACTGACGCATCCACTTCAGGATTCCCGCGCATGAAATCGCGTTTTACTCCCTTGCTGGCGGGCCTGGTTTTCGCCGTTTCCAGCTTGACGGTCCAGGCCGGCGAGGTACAGGTGGCGGTCGCCGCCAATTTCACCGCGCCGATGCGGAAAATCGCCGCCGCATTCGAGAAGGATACCGGACATAAAGCCCTGCTCGCTTTTGGCGCGACCGGCAAGCTCTACGCGCAGATCAAAAATGGCGCGCCGTTCCAGGTTTTCCTCGCCGCTGACGACAAAACCCCGGCCAAGCTGGAAGCCGAAGGCGATACCGTCCCCGGCAGCCGCTTCACCTACGCCATCGGCACGCTGGTGTTGTGGTCCGCCCAACCGGGCTATGTGGATCAGCAGGGCGAGGTGTTGAAAAAAGGCCAATTCAAGCACCTGGCCGTGACCAATCCCAAAACCGCGCCTTATGGCGCGGCGGCGGTGGCCACCCTGACGAAACTCGGGCTGTTCGATGGCCTCCAGTCGACGTTCGTGACCGGCGAAAACGTCTCGCAGACTTATCAATTCATCGTGACCGGCAATGCGGAATTGGGGTTCATCGCGTTGTCGCAGGTCATGACCGACGGCCAATTGAGCGGCGGTTCCACCTGGATCGTCCCCGCTGACCTGCATGAACCGATCCGGCAGGATGCGGTGGTTCTCGCCAACGGCAAGGACCAGCCGGCGGCCCAGGCCTTGGTCGAATACCTCAAGGGTGAAAAGGCCGAAGCTATCATCCGGTCCCACGGTTACGATCTCTGAGGAAACCCGCGGGTGCTGAGCGATGCCAATGTTGCCGCGGTCTGGTTGACCCTCAAGCTGGCCACGATCACCACGGTGATTCTGCTGATCGTGGGCACTCCCCTCGCTTGGTGGTTGGCTCGCACCCCTTCGAAATGGAAGGGCGTCGTCGGCGCGGTGGTGGCCTTGCCGCTGGTGTTGCCGCCCACTGTTTTGGGTTTCTACTTGTTGATCACCCTGGGACCGCACGGGCCGATCGGTCAACTCACCCAGTTCCTGGGATGGGGCGTGTTGCCTTTTACCTTCGCCGGGCTGGTGGTGGCCTCGGTATTTTATTCGATGCCCTTCGTGGTGCAGCCCTTGCAGCAGGCGTTCGAGGCGGTCGGCGCTCGACCACTGGAGGTGGCGGCCACGCTGCGCGCCAGTCCCTGGGATGCCTTTTTCACCGTGGTGTTGCCGTTGGCCAAGCCGGGATTCATCACCGCTGCGATCCTCGGTTTCGCCCACACGGTTGGGGAGTTCGGGGTGGTGCTGATGATCGGCGGCAACATTCCCGAAAGGACCCGGGTGGTATCGGTGCAAATCTACGATCATGTCGAAGCGCTGGAATATGCCGAGGCGCATGTGCTGGCCGGCGGCATGTTGCTGTTCAGTTTTCTGGTGTTGCTGGCCCTTTACTCCCGCAAGAGGACGAGCGCTTGGAAATGATCTCCGATCAGGGAATCCAGGCTCGCTTTCAGGTCGGCTGGCCGGGATTTACCTTGGATGTCGAACTGCGCTTGCCGGGTCGCGGCGTCACCGCGCTGTTCGGGCATTCCGGCTCGGGCAAGACCACCTTGCTGCGTTGCCTGGCCGGACTGGAACGGCGGAATGTCGGGTCGCTGAAGTTCAAGGGCGAAGTCTGGCAGGACGATGCGCGCGGCATTTACCGGCCCACCCATCGCCGCCCGCTGGGTTATGTGTTCCAGGAAGCCAGCCTGTTTCCGCATCTGTCAGTGCGGAGGAATCTGGACTACGGGCGAAAGCGGGTGAACGGCGGGCATAAGGTGTCGCTGGATCATGCGGTGGAATTGCTGGGCATCGGCCACCTGCTCGACCGGATGCCCGAGCGGCTTTCCGGGGGTGAGCGCCAACGAGTGGCCATCGCCCGGGCGCTGGCGACCAGTCCGGAACTGTTGCTGATGGACGAACCGCTGGCCGCGCTGGATCTGAAGCGGAAAAGCGAAATCCTGCCCTATCTGGAGCGCCTGCACGACGAACTGGAGATTCCGGTGTGCTACGTCAGCCATGTGCCCGACGAAGTGGCGCGGTTGGCGGATTATGTCGTGTTGCTATCCGAAGGCCGCGTGGTGGCCGCGGGTGGCTTGCGGGAGACCATGGCGCGACTCGATTTACCCACCGCCTTTACCGAGGATGCCGGCGTGGTCATCGAGGCGGTCGTGGCGGATCATGACGAAACCTATCGTTTGACCCGACTCGATTTCCCAGGCGGCGGCGTGGTGGTCGCCCGCCGCCCGGAATCCCTGGGGCACCGGTTGCGGTTTCGCGTCCATGCCCGGGATGTGAGTTTGGCCCTCGCCCGCGCCAAGGGAACCAGCATCGTCAATCTGTTGCCCGTGACCGTTGTGGAGGTGGCCGACGCCGACACGCCGGCGCATGTACTGGTTCGGCTGGATGCCGGGGGTACGCCGCTCATCGCCCGCATCACTCGTTATTCCCTCGATCATCTGGGTGTGACGCTCGGTAAATCGATGTGGGCACAGATCAAGGCGGTGGCGCTGCTGGGATGAATCAATGCGGACGCAAGGCAAATCCTCGCCTTATCGGCCGAATCCGAAACCTGCCAAAAAGTGATGACTGACCGTATGTACTCGTGCGCCTTGTCCGACGAAGAACTGAGCCACTTGCTGTCCGACGATGTTCCTGCCGGCGACCTGACCACGGAATCCCTGGGTTTAAGGGGCCGATCGGGTCGCCTCGAATTTCACGCCCGTGGCGCGATGACCGTCTGTGGTGTTGAAGAGGCCGTGCGTCTGTTCGCGCTGGCTGGAGCCAATGCCTGCCTAGTGATTCCCTCTGGCGTCGCGGTGGCGGGCGATGCTCTGCTGCTGACTGCGGAAGGGCCGGCGGAAGCGTTGCACCGGGCGTGGAAGACCGCGCAGACTTTGATGGAATGGGCCAGCGGCATCGCCAGCGGCGCGGCGGCGCTGGTACAGGCCGCCGCGCCGGTTCCGGTGGCTTGCACCCGCAAGAACGCGCCGGGCACCAAGGTGCTGTCGATCAAGGCGATTCAGGCCGGCGGCGCGATCATCCATCGCCTCGGCCTGTCCGAGACCTTGCTGGTGTTCGCCGAACACCGGCTTTTTCTCGACGAACCGCCCAGCGTCACCATCGCCCGATTGCGGACCCGCCAGCCAGAGAAGAAGATCGTGATCGAAGTGGGATCGGCGGACGAGGCGCTGACCTGGGCGCATGCCGGCGGAGATGTTCTGCAACTGGAGAAGTTCACACCCGCCGCCTTGACCGCCTGTCGGGCACGCTTGGAGGCGGAAGAGTTGCGTCCAGTACTGGTTGCCGCCGGCGGGGTGCGTGTGGAGAACGCCGCCGATTATGTCGCCGCCGGAGCGGCGATGATTGCCACATCCGCCCCTTATCACGCCGCGCCGCGCGATGTGCGGGTGCAATTCTTCGGGGTGGCATAGGGCGATTGCCCCTGGATTAAAGGTGGGGAGAAGCAGCGACCGACATCGGCCAGGCACTTGCGGTATCGATGCCGCGCCGGAGCCGGAAATCGGAAGCTAGTTTGGGATGCCTCATGCGGTATTTCTCCAAGTAGAGTCTACTCTTACAGAAGGTGGGGGCAAACGGAACCGATACGGCCTTTGCTCGCCGCCTGGAGAAGACGGCAATGCTCAAGCACATTGCCGCATACCACTGAATCATCAGGAGGCGCGCCCATGTTATACGCATCGCCCGGCCAACCCGGCTCCAAGATCACGTTCAAAGCTCGTTATCAAAACTTCGTTGGTGGCCAATGGGTGGAGCCGACGAAAGGCGAGTATTTCGAGAACATCAGCCCGGTTACCGGGCAGGGCTTCTGCGAAATTCCCCGTTCCAGCGCCGAGGACATCGAACTGGCGCTGGACGCCGCCCATGCCGCCGCCGACGGCTGGGGCCGCGCCGCCGTCGCGGAGCGGGCCAACCGACTCAACCGCATCGCCGACCGCATGGAAGCCAATCTGGAAATGCTGGCGGTGGCGGAAACCTGGGACAATGGCAAATCGGTGCGGGAAACCCTCGCCGCCGACCTGCCGCTGGCTATCGACCACTTCCGCTATTTCGCCGGCTGCATCCGCGCCCAGGAAGGCGCGCTATCGGAAATCGACGACGACACCGTCGCCTATCACTTCCACGAACCGCTGGGCGTGGTCGGTCAGATCATCCCCTGGAATTTCCCGATCCTGATGG
>JAGRHI010000340.1:0-142 GCA_020445045.1 Candidatus Competibacteraceae bacterium | reverse complement strand
CCGCCGAACAGACGCCCGTGTCGATTCTGGTGCTGATGGAACTGATTCAGGATCTACTCCCACCCGGCGTCGTCAACGTCGTCAACGGCTTTGGCCTGGAAGCCGGCAAGCCGCTGGCCAGCAACAAGCGCATCGCCAAGAT
>JAGRHI010000339.1 GCA_020445045.1 Candidatus Competibacteraceae bacterium | reverse complement strand
CCGGCGCGTATTATGGGGTCGACGATATCCCGCGAGAATGGCGGGAATGCCTGGCCCATGGCAATTTGATCCGGCGCTTGGCGAACAATCTTTTTGAAAAACGACCCTGAATCGGCGTCGTCCCGCGGGGTTCTCAATCCACCGCCGGCAAACTGTCCAGCGGCCAGCGCGGCAACACCTCGATCGCCATCCCTTCACGCTGGCCCGCCGTCAATCGTCGCCAACCGGCATAGGCGATCATCGCGCCGTTGTCGGTGCAGAATTCCAGCCGGGGGTAGTAGACTTGTCCCCCCCGTTCCGCGAGCAACTCGCGCAACCGCTCCCGCAACCGCCGGTTGGCGCCCACGCCGCCGGCCACCACCAGCCGTCGTAATCGGGTGGCTTGCAGGGCTCGTCGGCATTTGATTGCCAGCGTGTCCACCACCGCGTCCTCGAAGGCGCGCGCCACGTCGGCCCGGTTCGCCGGCGTTGGTTCCAGCCCCCGCCAGGTGTTGATGGCGGCGGTCTTCAGCCCGCTGAAACTGAAATCGCAGCCGGGCCGATCGGTCATCGGCCGGGGGAAACGAAACCGTTGCGGGTCACCCTGTTCCGCCAGTTGGGCCAGCGCCGGCCCGCCGGGATACGGTAAGCCCAGCAGTTTCGCGGTCTTGTCGAACGCCTCGCCGGCGGCATCGTCCACCGACTCGCCCAGAATGCGATACTGGCCGACGCCATCCACTTCCACCAGCAGCGAATGGCCCCCGGACACCAGCAGCGCCACGAACGGAAATTCCGGCGGCTCCGGTTCCAGCATCGGCGCCAGCAGGTGCCCTTCCATGTGGTGCACGCCGATGGCGGGCACGTTCCAGGTCCAGGCCAAGCCGCGACCGATGGCCGCGCCCACCAGCAGCGCGCCGATCAATCCCGGCCCGCGGGTGTAGGCCACGCCTTCGATCGCGTCTGGAGAAGCGTCCACCCGCTGGAGGATTTCCCGCAACAGCGGCAGCAACTTGCGCACGTGATCGCGCGAGGCCAGTTCCGGTACCACTCCGCCATATTCGGCGTGCAGCGCAACTTGGCTGTGCAGCGCGTGCGCCAGCAGGCCCCGCTCACTGTCGTAAAGCGCCACGCCGGTTTCGTCGCAGGAGGTTTCAATGCCGAGAATCAACATGCCGTTTGCCACCTGATCGGTTTCTCGTGACCTCACTGAAGCCAAGCCAGTAAGGGCTGATCGATTCGTGCCCGGTTTTTTTCCAAGGACCGTACTGCGGGCAAGTCAACAACGGCCAGGTCAAGGCAGAAACAAGCGCGCGGTGGCCATCGGGTTCGATGGAAAATAGAGATGCAGATAACTCGCCGTTAACCGGTGCTGCCGATAAATCGCTTCGCCGGCCTGTCCGTGCCGCCGGGTCGAGAGCGGCGTGGCGTGGGCAATGGGCGTCAGTGACGTGGTTGCCTTCGAGTAATGGAAGGTGTGACCGCGAAAATCGCCTTCCGGCAAGGTGACGGTCTGGGTGCCGAGCGCCGACAACCGGGATTGCATGACCACCTCGCCGGGCAGGAGATCGCCCAGCGTGTGAACGCGGCCACTTTGATCGCGTAACTGGGTGAACAGGCTCATCATGCCGCCGCATTCGGCCAGCACGGGACGGCCGGCGGCGACATGGGCGGACAGCGCCGTCCACAGCTCGCGCCGCGCCGCCAGTTCGGTGGCGTACAGCTCGGGATAGCCGCCGGGCAGCCAGACCGCGTCGCAGGCGGGTAGGGCATCGCCGGCCAGCGGCGAGAAAAATTCGAGCCGGGCACCCAAGGCGCGCAAGGTGTCGAGATTGGCCGGGTAGAGGAAGCCGTAGGCGGCGTCACGGGCGATGGCGAGGGTTTGGCCAGCCAGCAGCGGCGGCACCTCCGGCGCCGGAGTAGCGGGAAAATCCATGGGAGGCGGTAATTCCGCCGCGCCGGTGGCGGCGAGATGATCGGCGATGCGATCCAGGCGTTGCCCGAGATCGGTGATTTCGCCGGCTTGCAACAGGCCCAAATGACGCTCGGGCAGTGCCGCCTCGATATCCTTGGGGATGGCGCCGTAAAAACGCAGGCCGGGTGGCAGGCTGGCGCGCAATAGCTCGATGTGACCGGCGCCGCCGACATGATTGGCCAGCACCCCGGAAAACGGCAGTCCCGGTTGAAAGGTGGCGAGGCCGTGGGCCAGGGCGCCGAAGGTCTGGGCCATGGCGCGGGCATTGATCACCGCCATCACCGGCACACCGAACCGGCGGGCGATATCGGCGCCCGAAGGTTGGCCGTCGTACAGCCCCATCACCCCTTCGATCAGGATCAGGTCGGCCGTTGCCGCGGCGGCCGCCAGCCGCCACTCGGCATCGGCCGCGCCACACATGCCGAGATCGAGGGTATGGCAAGGCTGACCGCTGGCGAATTGATGGATCTGCGGATCGAGAAAGTCCGGCCCGCACTTGAACAGGCGTACCGTGCGCCCCTGCCGGGCGTGCAGGCGGGCCAACGCGGCGGTGACGGTGGTCTTGCCTTGACCGGAGGCGGGCGCCGCCACGAACAGCGCGGGACAGCGCGGCATCAGAATTCCAGTCCCGGCATGGCCGGCACGCCCGCTTGGAAGGCGTGTTTGACCAAGGCGATGTCGCTCACCGTGTCGGCGGCCGCGATCAGCGCGGGCGGCGCGGCCCGGCCGGTGAGCAGTACGTGTTGCATCGGCGGCCGGGCATGCAAGGCCGCGATCACCTCCGGCGCGTCCAGCCAGCCGTATTTGAAGGCGTAGGTGATCTCGTCGAGGATCAGTAGATCGAGGGTGGCGTCGCCCAGGTAGTGCCGGGCTTGGTCCCAGGCCGTCCGCGCGGCGGCGGTATCGCGCGCCGGGTCCTGGGTTTCCCAAGTGAATCCCGCGCCCATGACGTGCCAATGCACGCGCGGGTGATCGCGGAAGAACAGGGCCTCGCCGGTGTCGGCGCGGCTTTTCACGAATTGCACGACGGCGGCGGTCTGGCCATGGCCGAGGGCACGTGCCAGCACGCCGAAAGCGGCGGTGGATTTACCCTTGCCGCAACCGGTATGCAGGACCACCACCCCACGCGCTTGCGTGGTCTTGGCTTTCTTGCCGTCGATCACGATTTTCTTGCGCGCCATGCGTTGCGCGTGTCGGCGGTCGGCGGTGTCGAATTCATCGCTCATTCGGCCAGCGGCTCCGGTCGATGGGAGGAAACGCCGGTTCCGATCAGCAGCGCCAGTATCTTATCCATGTCGAGGGCCGCCTCGACGGCATCGGCCAGTCGGTCGAGGTCGGCTTGGCGGCGGGCCAGCGGATCGACGCGCAAGAAGGGCGTGGTGGCGTCTCCACGTTCCGGCGCGGCCCAGCGCAGCAACGCGGCCAGGGCGTCGGGATGATCGAACAGGCCGTGGCAATACGTCGCGAGGATTTGGCCGTCGGGACTTTGCGCGCCATCGCCGCGCCCGCCGTCGTCCAGACGCACGGCGGGCTGTTCGAGCGCCGGGCCGTGGCTCAAGCCCTGATGGATTTCGTAGCCGATAAACGCTGGCGCGTCCGGCAGGCACAGGTGCCCGCTGACTTGGCGCAACTGCTTGGTTTCGCCCAGGGTCGTAGTCAAATCGAGCATGCCGAGTCCGGCCACGCCGCCGGGTTCGCCCTCCAGGCCCAGCGGGTCGCACAGCGCCTTGCCCAACATCTGCATGCCACCGCACAGACCGATCAGCTTGCCGCCATAGCGCAGATGGCGCTGTAGATAATCCTCCCAGCCGTGGGCGCGCAACCAAGCCAGATCGGCGCGCGCCGCCTTGGAACCGGGCAGCACCACCAGATCGGCCGGCGGCGGCGCCTCGGGGGGGGCGACGAACCGAAAATCGACCTCGGGATGCAGGCGCAAGGGATCGAGATCGTTGTGATTGGCGAGCCGGGGATAGGCCGGCGCGACGACCCTGAGGCGGGGAACGTCGGATTCGAAGACGCTGCTGGCGCGCGCGTCCTCGGCGTCAAGATAGAGCCCGTGCAGATAGGGCAGCACCCCGAACACCGGCTTGCCCGTGCGGCGTTCCAGCCAGTCGAGGCCGGGTGTGAGGATGGCCAGATCGCCGCGAAAGCGGTTGATCACGAAACCGACGACCCGCTCGCGCTCGCTGGCGGAGAGTAGTTCGAGCGTGCCGACCAGGTGCGCGAACACGCCGCCCCGGTCGATGTCGGCGACCAGCAGCACCGGGCAATCGACCGCTTCCGCGAAGCCCATGTTGGCGATGTCGTGATCGCGCAGATTGATCTCGGCCGGACTGCCGGCGCCTTCGATCACCACGCATTGATGGCGCGCGCACAACCGTTCCCACGAGGCCAGCACCGCCGGCATGGCCCGTGGCTTGTAGGCGTGGTAGGCCTGGGCATCGAGCTGGGTGGCCACCCGGCCGTG
>JAGRHI010000338.1:1435-9898 GCA_020445045.1 Candidatus Competibacteraceae bacterium | reverse complement strand
CCAACGCCTGGCGTTGATCCTCGGCATTTTGATCCTCGACCTTCTGGCCGCCGCGCATGGCTTCGATGCCGCGCTCGATCAGGCTCTTGGTCGCGCCGGCCTTGCGCAGCAGCGTGCCCAGCTCGCCCTTGTCCTCCAGCGCGGCCAGCACGAACAATTCGGACGAAATGTAGGCATCCTTGCGCTGCTGGGCCAGCTTATCGGTCAGATTCAGTAGGCGCGACAGGCCATTGGCGATCTGCACGTCGCCGCCGGTGCCTTCCACCCGTGGCAGGCGGTCCAGCGCCTCACCGAGCTGGGAACGCAGCAGATTGACGTTGACATCGGCCTGGGCGAGCAACGGCCGCACCGTGCCGCCGTCCTGGTCGAGCAGGGCCGCCATCACATGCGCCGGTTCGATGAATTGGTGATCGCGGCCCACCGCCAGACTCTGGGCATCGCTCAGGGCTAATTGGAATTTACTGGTCAGCTTGTCCATTCGCATGGATGGTTTACTCCCATGACAATACAATTTCCCTAGAATTTGGCGGTGGTTTGGGGGAATTCAAGGGCGGCTGGCGTCGCCGGCGCGCTTCTTTTCCAGCACGACCGGCGAGAATCCCCGGGTCGGGGGCGTCCCGCGACCGGTCACCGAAACCATCGCCACGCCGATCCAAGGCGAATCAGGATATTCCTTCCCACTCCCGATCGCCGACAATCAACGCGAGGTTCTTTTCCATGCATCACAAGCTTCGTCTCAGCACTCGCCAAGCCCAGGAATTGCTCGACATCACCGAGCAAGTGCGCGCCGCCGTACGCGACAGCGGGGTGAGCAATGGCCTGGTCAACGTCTACGCCCAGGGCGCGACCGCCGCCATCATGATTCAGGAAAACTGGGACGCGAGCGTGCCGACCGACGTGGTCAATCTGCTGCGCAAACTGATTCCGCCCGGCGTCTGGCTGCACGACCAGCAGGACGGCAACGGCGACGCCCATCTCAAGGCGGGTCTGGTCGGTCCGTCCGAAACCATCCCGATCATCGACGGCAAGCTGGGGCTCTCCACTTGGCAGGGGATTTTCTTTTGCGAGTTCGACGGTCCCCGCTCGACCCGGACCGTGGTCTGCACCGTGCTGGCGGCGGATTGAACACGCTCGGCGCGGTTACTCCAACGCCTGCGCCAGATCGGCGACCAGATCCTCGACCGCCTCGATCCCTACCGACAACCGCACCAAGCCATCGTCGATGCCTAGATCCCGACGCACCTCCGGCGGCACCGAAGCATGGGTCATGATCGCCGGATGCTCGATCAGGCTTTCCACTCCGCCCAGACTTTCGGCCAAAACGAACACCTGGCAATGGGTCAAAAACCGCGTGACTTCGGCCAGACCGCCGCGCAGCACCGCGGCGATCATGCCGCCGAAATCGCGCATCTGCCGCCGCGCCAGCTCATGCTGGGGATGGCTGGGTAGGCCGGGGTAGATCACCCGTTCGATTTTTGGATGCCGCTCCAGCCAGGCGGCGATGTGCAGGGCGTTGGCACTGTGCCGCTCCATGCGCAGCGCCAGGGTTTTCAGGCCGCGCAGGACCATGAAGCTGTCGAAGGGGCTGGCGACCGCGCCGATGGCGTTTTGCAGGTAACCCAGCCGCTCGGCCAACTCCCGGCCACGACATACCGCCACCCCGCCGATGACGTCGGAATGGCCATTCAAGTACTTGGTCGCCGAATGGACGACGATATCGAAACCGTATTCCAGCGGTCGTTGCACCCAAGGTGTGGCGAAGGTATTGTCGGCCGCCGCCAGGATGCCGCGCTGGCGAGCAACGGCGGCGATCATCTCCAGGTCCACCAGTTTCAATAGCGGATTGCTGGGCGTTTCCACCCAGATCATCCGCGTTTTCGGCGTCAGCGCCGCTTCCAGCGCCGCCCGGTCGCGCAGGTCGGAGTAGGTGAAGCTCAGCCCGGCGCTACGTCGTCGCACCTGCTCGAACAGCCGCCGAGTGCCACCGTAGATGTCGTCCAGCGCCACCACGTGCGCGCCGCTGTCCAGCAATTCCAGCACCGTCGAGGTCGCGGCCAGCCCCGAGGCAAAGGCGAAGCCGGCGTCGCCGCCTTCCAAATCGGCCACGCAGCGCTCGTAGGCAAAGCGAGTGGGATTCTGGCTGCGGGAATACTCGAAACCCTGGTGCACGCCGGGGCTGGATTGCACGTAGGTCGAAGTGGCGTAAATCGGCGTCACCACCGCGCCGGTGGTCGGATCGGGCGATTGACCCGCGTGAATGGCGCGGGTGGAAAAACCCTGTGGCTGAGAAGTATCGGTCATGGATGCAATCTTCGTAACTTGGAGAATCAGTTTATCCAGGCAAAACGCGAATCTCGTCGATCACCCGTTGCGGGTCTTTACAGAGATGGAGTCGATTTGCTCGGCACGGCGTTCACTTGACGGGAAGAGACAACGCTGGCGGTCGGTACAGAACGATCATGACGCGATCCTCATCAGCCAGGATTTCCGGCTCCCGCGCGCCAATAGCTTTCATGCCAGGAATGATCTTGCGTCGAACGCCCATGCCACGGGCATCCACATAACCGTAATCCCGCAGCACGTCCACGAGCAGAGGATTCCGGGGTGACCGCTGGCCCGCTTTCATTTTCTCCACGGTCATGGTATTCGGCAACGCGCCGGGACTGGTCACTTCAACTCGATCCTGGTAAACACACAATTCCACGTCACCAGCCTGCGTCCAGTCGCGGTGAGCAAATGCGTTGAGTAACGCTTCCCGTAACACTTCGGGTGGATAAAACCATATCCTCTCCCGAGTCAACATCTCCGCACTGGGTCCATGCTCTTGCGATACGAATGGCTTAAGCAATTCGACCGCGCGCTCCAACAGACCCATCTCGGTTTTTTCCTGTTCAGTAGACCAGTCGATTTCGCTCTCTCGACGGCTTGGCGGTTCTCTCAACTCGGTAAGAGGACCATTCAACACCTCGTCCAAGATTGCCTCATAACTCCGGTCCTGGGTATCAAAAACCATCAGACGCAATCCAGCCTGACGCAATAGTCGTCTTGGCGCACGTCCAAACAGCAAGAGTCCCGCCACCGTGGCCATCACTCCATGCTCGGTTTCGGTCAGGAACCCCAGAGCGCACAAACGCCTTTCCCATTCCTCATGAGCGCTAGGCGGCGCATCCTGTAACAGACGACCGATATAATCGGCAAGTCGGTGTTTATCCAAGGTATCCAATGCCGAGCCCGAAACCGGTAACACCTCGGTATGCAACATGCGGCTTTCCTGGAACAGGCGAGCTTGTTGCTCACGAGTCGCCAATCGGCTTTGGCTACCCACACGCAGATAAATATCCTCACGATCATTGGCACGAACCACATAGGGTTTCGCAACGCCCTGCTCAACGGTAACAACCGCTACTCGCTTACTGTCATCCAGCACCACTTCCTCATAATAAGGAATGATGGCTGGATGAATGTAGCGCCCAAATACGGTGTCGATGATCCATAACTCCAGATTGTGACGACCAATCCCCGTGATCGAACCATCATCCTCCACACCAATCAGCAACCGCCCACCACGGACATTGGCAAAGGCTACAAGTTCTTCGGCTAGTTGTTCCGGTCGGAGGTCATCGCGCTTGAACTCAATACCTGAGTTCTCGCCCGCGCCAATCAACTCCAGTAACTCCGTCTTAAGCATGATCAATATCCATACTTGGCGCGGCGCATTTCGAAGGCATCCCGCCCACCTTCGAGGATTTGACTCACTCGCACCTTAACGGAGTTAAGATCGATGGACCCCATGGCCAACTCATCAACCCCACCGTGATGCGCTCGTTCGTAGAGTGGAGCGATCCACTCCGCATCGCCAAAAACAGGAATATTAGCATTATGAGTGGCTAACAGAAACTGTCGGCATTGTTTGGTGACACGCAATTCCCGCACGATATGGTCGGCAATGAATGCATTGTCCAGATGATCCTCCGGCTGGTCGGCGATGAGTGGTTCACAATTCTCCAATAACAGTAGATGTAAAATGGCGGTACATTTCTGGCCGGTGGAAAGATCATTCACCGATTTAAAATCCGTACCCTCTCGCGCCACATTGAGCAGTAGTTCCACACGAGGCTCAAGCATGATTTCTTCCAGGGCAAGACGCTTTTCGATAGACAGTGAGGAAAGTCGCTCCGCAGTCACACGAGAAAGCCCCATTTCCTTATACTGATCCAATAGCGCCGCCACGCCCTGCCCAATTGCATTCAACAGAGCCGCGATCGACAGAGTGGGCACCTCATCAACCCAACGAACCTTGGCCTCACCGATCCCCTCGATACTCAGCAAAAAATTCCTTAACGGGTCTCGATTTCCCCATTCCTTGACCTCAATCCTGAGTTTATCCGTCAATGCCTTTTTGTTCAGATCCTTGGCCGCCCTGTATAGACGGTCAAAGATTTCATGCTGCATGGCACGCCATTCGGACAGCAGATTGCGACGTTCCTCTTCCAGCGCCGCGAACAAGCGTCGTTGCGTCTCCTTTTTCGCTGCCAGCGGACGCAAGGCTTCAACCTGCTGGACAACTCGACCGTATTCTCGCCCGATCTCCTCGCCACTCTTTCCAGCCAAACCGGGAAGGCTCGCCACCACTTTATACACATGCTCTTCGATGGCATGCCTTCCGGTATTCCATTTCGATTCAATACGCTGGATTGCCGCTAGCAGTCGTTCCACACGCACTGCCATCTCTTGATACAGTGCCTTCAAATCGGCATGACCTTCCTCGATTTGCTCTCGCAGCCCAATCCATAGGTTAGCGTGCGGCAGTTCGGCCACTGCCGTATCCGCCAAATAAGCCAGATCCTCAGGCAGCGCCTCTTGCAAGGCCGCAAGAGCAGCGGCAACGTTCTCAGCATCCGCTTTAGTTCGTTCAAGTACTTGGCGTTCCCGCTGGACGAGGCGTAGCTCTCCCAGTTTCTCCTCAAGCTGAAGCGTTTGAAAGTATTTGGACCGCTCTTCGAGTACCGATAGTTGATTCAATCGCGATTCCAAATCATCCAACTCATTCCTCGTCTTGACAATCTTCGAGCGATTTTCGGCAAGCTTTTTCGCCAGTTCCTGCTGCCGAGTCAAATCCAATCGGCTTTCTGGCAATAATCCACGCACCAAATCGAAAACCATGGTTGGTGACTTGGCAATTTCCAGAATCTCGTTTTGACCGTAAATGGCGATGGCGGGTAGCAGTGTGGATGGCGAGAGTCTGGACAACTGGTCGTATTCGTCCCGAACCTCCGCAGGTTCGCCATAGCGGCGACTAATTGTGAAACATCGGCCAAGCTGAGCGGCGGAACGCACTCGTAAATACACCATACCACCGTTTTCGAGGGCGTTTCTCACCAGCGCAGTGTGAGCTTTCCGTGCATCCTCGCCGATTGGCTGTAATTCGAGCGCATAACGGATGCATTCGATCAGGGTGGATTTACCTGTGCCTCTCCCCCCAATGATCGCATTCAGATTATTGGACAAATGCAGACGCAGACCATCGAAATAACCATTGTCAATAGCAATCGCTTCAATTTCCGCGCAAGAGGACTTCGGTTCCGCAAGGCGAATGCGTGACTCGGGATCGAGAAATGCTTGGATCAGCGCCTCGATACTGGGTTCGGTCATTTTGATGAAACACGAAGCAGCAGGTTTGGCTAAATCCTCATCGCAATTCACATCCGCCGCATGGAGGCAGGCGATATATCGCTCTCGGGCATAGTCAGGATTTCTGTTTTGCACGATCTGTCTGTAATTTGGCGGCAGATCCTCCACCGAACCTGGAATATGACCAGCCAATACCCAGCGACTTTCATGCCACGCATCGTGCCGCTTTAACCGAAGGATACCGTTCTCCTGAGTCATGTGCGGCGCGTACCAAACACCGCCTTGCTTCTCCAAGACCGTGCGCGCGATCTCCAGGGAGCCCTTATCCGCCGGCTTGGTTGGGTCATCGGGGTAAACGCCCAGCGCCCCCCGAAACTCCCGCAGGCGCTGCGATGACGTTCCCAGCGCATATAAACAAACCATGTGAAAACCTTCGAGACTGGTGATCTCGAAGCCGGGAAACACCTTGATACCGGCTGCTGTTAGCGTGGCGGCCAAATCGTCGTAAAACTCGAAATCATCATGATCCGCCAATCCCACGATCTCAATGCCGTGGTTGCGGCACGCTTCCAACATATTTTGGTTGAACTCGGGTAAATCCGTTTGATGTTGCCCTCGCCACTTAGCTAGGTAAGCACCCGTATTAACTTGCAACGCGCATTTCCAAAACCGCGCGCCACGGGATTTAGCCAAGGCTTCCTCAATTGGTGTCATGCCAAACTCCGCTCGTAAGTATTGCTTATCCTAATATCGCATCCCCATGATTCTCTAAAAGTATTTCCTCGCCGCATGGAATTTCCATCAGCCATAATCCAACCAAATCAAACTCGCCATTCGCCCGGTGTGATTCTCCCGGCGGTAGGAGAAAAACCGTGCCGACTCGCTGAACGTGCAAAATTCTCCACCGTAAACCGCCGAGACGCCCAAGCCACGCAACTGCCGTCGCGCCAGTTCGTAGAGGTCCGCCAGCCAGCGCCTGGCTGGCGAAGGTCGGAAACAGGCGGTGCTGCCCGCATCCAGCGCCAGGAAGGCCGCGCGTACGTCCTCCCCCACTTCGAAGGCGTCGGGACCGATCGCCGGCCCCAGCCAAGCCAGCAGATCCACCGGTGGCACGTCCAAGCGCGCCACGGTCGCCGCGATCACCCCTCCCGCCAAACCGCGCCAACCGGCATGGACCGCCGCAACCACCGTCCCGGCTCGGTCGCACAGCAGCACCGGTAGGCAATCAGCGGTCATCACCACGCAGGGCCGGCCCGGCTCGCGGGTCCAGGCCGCGTCGGCGGCGACCGGCGCGGCCACCGTTTCGGCCGCCACCGCATGAATTCCGTGGACCTGCTCCAGCCAGGCTGGTTCGGCGGGCAATCCCAGGACCGTTGCCAGTTGCCGCCGATTCCCGGCGACGCGGACCGGATCGTCGCCGACATGCCCGGCCAGGTTGAAGCCGTCGTAGGGCGGCAAGCTGTCTCCGCCACGGCGGGTCGTGCTCACCGCTCGCACCGTGGCCGGCGCGGGCCACTCGGGCACCAGCAGATGTTCGAGAAGGAGTTCATTCATGTCGGTGGTCCGTATCTTCGCCCAACACCGCCAGCAAATCCGCCAGATCGGCGGGAATCTCCGCCCGCCATTCCAGCCGCTCGCCGGTGACCGGATGGGGAAACGCCAATCGTTCGGCATGCAGGGCCTGCCGGCGGAAACCCTGGATCGCCGCGATGCAGGCCGGCGAGGCATTCGGCGGAATGCGCGGCCGCCCGCCGTACACCGGATCGCCCAGCAGTGGAAAGCGGATGTGGGCCATGTGGACCCGGATCTGGTGAGTACGACCGGTTTCCAATTTGACCCGCAACAGCGCGTGGGCGCGGAAGCGGCGCCGCACCCGGTAATGCGTCACCGCCGGCTTGCCGCCCGCCGTCACCGCCATGCGCTGGCGGTCCACCGGATGGCGGCCAACCGGCGCGTCCACCGTTCCGCCCGCCACCGGCACGCCGTTGACCACCGCCAGATACTCCCGCGCGATGATTCGCGCCTGCATCTGCGCGACCAGCGCGGTGTACGCTCGCGGGCTGCGCGCCACCACCAGCAGGCCACTGGTGTTCTTATCCAAGCGATGCACCAAACCGGCGCGCGGCAATGCCGCCAGTTCCGGCGCGCGATGCAGCAGGGCATTGACCAGCGTGCCATCGCGATGGCCGGCGGCCGGATGCGCCACCAACCCGGCCGGTTTGTCAATCACCAGCAGATCGTCATCTTCGTACAATACGACCAGCGGAATCGCCTGAGGCAGAGCCGTGGTTTCGATCTCGAACTCCAGATCGCCGCTCACGGTTTCCCCGCCGGCGACCGGGTCGCGCGGCCGACGAACGACGCCGTCCACCCGCAACTGGCCCGCCTTGAGCCACTGTTGCAGACGACTGCGCGAATAGGTCGGCAGCAACTCCGCCAATGCCTGATCCAACCGCATTCCGGCACAGGCGGGGGGAATCCGGCAATCGATTCGTTCGGTCGGAGGCATGATGGCTTTTGGCGGTTCGAGGGTTATACTGGTTTCGATCATGCATTCTACTCCCGACAACCGCCGCCTCATGCCATCATCCATGCGCCGCATATCAAAACTGCTTCTTGCCGGTCCACTCGTGGCCGCGCTGTTGGCCAGCTGCTCGCTGCTGCCGGAACAGATCGACGAAACCCGGGGCTGGTCGGTCCAACAGCTCTATAGCGAAGCCAAGGACTCCATGAGTTCGGGCAATTACAAGACCGCCATCGAGTATCTGGACAAGATCCAGGCTCGCTATCCGTTCGGCCGCTACGCCCAGCAAGCTCAGATCGACACGATTT
>JAGRHI010000338.1:283-1337 GCA_020445045.1 Candidatus Competibacteraceae bacterium | reverse complement strand
TGGATTACGCCTATTACATGAAGGGCCTGGCGAACTTCAACCGCAGCAACAGCTTGCTGGAAAGGCTCGCGCCCACCGATCGTTCCAGGACCGACACCAACACCGCCCGTCAGGCCTACAGCGATTTCGCCGAACTGACCCGCAAGTTCCCCGATAGCAAGTATGCCGAGGATGCCCGGCAGCGCATGCTGTTCCTGCACAACAGCTTGGCGGCTTACGAAGTCAACGTGGCCGATTTCTACATGCGGCGAGGCGCCTATGTTGCCGCCCTCAACCGCGCTACTTATGTATTGAAAACCTATTCGCGCACTCCAGCCGCCGAGGACGCGCTCAGCATCATGACCCAGGCTTACATCAAGATGGGCATGCCACAACTGGCCAACGACAGTCTGCGGGTGCTGGAGCGCAACTATCCGCAATCGCCGGAACTGCCGAAATTGAATGCACTGCTTAAAGGCACTGGCTGAACGGTCCGTTTTTTCCCTCGTCCCCGTCGCTGCTCCGCGCGGGAAAGGGAGTTTTCAACGCCTCCGAACGAGGTTTGCTCGATTTGCCGAGAGGGTCGCGCCATGTGGGATTTCTTCGAAACCGTCCGCCACCGCCATTCCGTGCGCAAGTACCAACCGGACATGCCGGTCGAAACCGAAAAACTGCATGCCATCCTGGAAATGGCCTGCGCCGCCCCGTCGGCCGGCGACTTGCAGTCTTACCGCATCGTGGTGGTAAGCGATCCGGCTGAACGGAAAGCGCTGGCCCAAGCCTCCCGTGGACAATCCTACATCGCCGAAGCGCCGGTCTGCCTGGTGTTCTGCGCCGACCCGACCCGCTCGGCCACCGCCTTTGGCGAGCGTGGCGCCCAACTATACGCCCTGCAGGACACCACCATCGCCGCCGCCTACGCGCAACTGGCCATCGTCGCCGCCGGCATGGGTTCCATCTGGATCGGCGATTTCGAGGAAGAGCGCGTCCGCGAGATCCTGCAACTGGAAGCGGGGCTGACCCCGCTTGCCCTGCTGTGCCTGGGCTATCCGGCGGAATTGCCGGAACCCAGTCC
>JAGRHI010000338.1:0-145 GCA_020445045.1 Candidatus Competibacteraceae bacterium | reverse complement strand
TCCCACCGGTACTCGCCTTGCAGGTAGGGCAGCACGATTTCCGCGTCGCCGCCGGTCAGCAGGCGCAAGCCGGAACCGTGATCGGCCATCATCCGCCCGATGATGCCGTCCATCGCCGAAGCGACCGCGTACACCGCTCCGCCCC